>DATLEB010000049.1:0-8328 GCA_035525615.1 Kofleriaceae bacterium
GCCACGATCCTCGCCGACTACATCGCGTATCGCGCGACGGGCACGCGCCCGCCCGTGCGCCGATAGCTCGCGAGCTCGCGAGCTAGCGAGCGCCAGCCACGCTCGCGTCAGCGCGCGCCCGGAAGCTTCGGGTGCGTGACGTCCGAGAAGACCTGCGCCTTGAACGCGTTGACCTTGGCGGTCGGGTCCTTCCACGCGTCCGGCGGCAGGCCGGCCTTGTGGCAGGTCTTCGCCAGGAACGTGCTGCCGTCCCAGCCGGCCTGCGTCGCGACCTGCGGCAGCAGCAGCCCGCGGCGATCGCCGACGTCGATCCAGAGCCCGTCCTCACCGATGACCACCTGCTCCGACGTCTTGACCGCGCGGGTCATGCCGAGCACCGAGATCTCGATGGTGAGATCGTCGAGCTCTTCCTCGGCGACCGGCGGGAAGCGCGGATCGCGCGTCGCCGCCGCCACCGCCATCTCCTGGATGATGCGGTAGAGCGGCTTGTCCGCCTCGATGGTGCCGATGCAACCGCGCAGCTCGTCGCCTTCGTGCAGCGTCACGAAGACGCCGGCGGGCGCGCACAGCGAGTCGCGGTGCGGCTTGCCGGGCGGGATGCGCCCCGAGAACGTGTGCTCGCGCAGCGTCGCGCGTGCGATGCGAAGGAGCTCGCGCTTCTCGTCATCGGCGAGGAGATGCCCGTACTCCACGGCGGCATCGTACCCCAAGTCGCCTGCTGCCGCCGGTTTCGGCCCCCGAAGCGACCGGGAAGCGACCGGGAAGCGACCGGGAAGCGACCGGCACGCCGATCAGCGCAGCGACCAGATGGCGCGAGCGGCCAGGCGCGCGGTCGCGCGGTCCGAGGAGGTCGCCAGCGCCACGAGCCGATTCCACCCGACCAGGCCGCGATCGGTAGCGAGTCCGTGGCTGGCGTCGGACACGGCGGCGGCGACGGCGGCGGCCGCGTCGCGCCCATCCCAGGCCACGGGCAGCGGCGCGAGCGCCCGCAGCGCCGCCGCGTCGGCCGTGCGGTCGAGCTGCTCGAGCAGCGCGGCGGCAACCGCGGCCGCCGGGGCCTCGTCGCCGGGGGCGGACAGCGAGAGCGCGCTGCGCGCGAGCGTGAGCGCCTCGACGGTGTGCCCGGCGGCCCCGAACCCGCGCGCGCCGACGAGCATCGCGGTGCCCGCGTCGCCGTGGCCGGCGGCGGCGCGGATCATCTGCACCAGCCCCGCCGCGGGGTCGTTGGCCTCGGCCATCGCGATGGCGAGCTCGAGCGCGAGGTCGGCGTCCTCGGGGCTCGCGTCGGCCGCGCGCTGCCACATCGCGCGTGCGCGCGCCGGATCGCCGAGCAGCGAGAAGAGCCGACCGAGCACGGGCGCGGTCGCCGCGACGTCGGCGCCGACGGCGAGCACGTCCTCGGCCCGACGGTCGGCGAGCGCGGGATCGACGGCGTAGGCGTCGGCGACGGCGCGGATGCGTGACGCGCTGACGTCGGGCGAGCGGTAGGTCGCGAGCGTGGCGGCTTGCTCGGGCCACGGTGGCTTGACGCGCGCCCCCGCCGGCAACGGTATCCGGCTGAAGTCCGGCACCTCGCGGGGCTCGCCCGCGTCGATGCGCGCGGCCTCCTTGCGGGCCCACGCCGGTGCGCGCGCATCCTGTGCGAGCGCGGCCACGTCGACGTGATCGCGCACCGCGCGCTCGTAGGATCCGATCTGGACGCGATGCTCGGCGCGGCTCGCCACGATCATCCACGCGGCGGCCTCGTCGGCGGTGGCCGCGCGCACGCCGTCCCGCTCCCAGTGCGTGACCAGCGCCGGCTCCCAGGACGTGCCGCCGTCGTTCTTCGCGCCGCCGGTCGCGACCACGCTGCACGCGCCGCCGGCCCGCGGGAACCAGCACGGGCCGGCGCCGAACGCCTCGGCCTTTCCGAGCGTGACGAGATCGGGACGTCCCTCGGGGCCACCCCACCACCGGCGCGCGAGGAGCCAGCGATTCGCGGCGCCCGGCGCGTCGCGCAGCGACTCGACGCCGTGGAGTCGCACGCGCTCGTCGAGCATCTCGAGCATCGTGCGGTACGCGCGCACGCTCTCGAGCCACTCGGCGACCGTGGCGACGACCACCGGATCGCCGTCCCCGGCGAGAGCCGCGGCCCACGCCGGCTCGACGAGCACCAGCCGCTTGCGACCGCGCGCGCGTCGATCGGGATCGGTGTGCCGCAGGTCGCCGGCGATCGCGGCGATGGCGGCCTGCTTCACCAGCGCCGGTGGCGCGCTCACGCCGAGCGCCTTCGCGCGCGCGACATCGGCTTCCGCGTCGGGGCTGCCGCGCGCCGCGCGCACCTTCGCGCGCTCCACGAGCAGCGCGCCGAGCCGCTTGGCCTCGCCCTCCCCTAGCCCGCCGCGAAACGCGCGGCCGAGCTGCTCCGCCTTGTCGAGCGCGTCGATCGCCGCGCCCGGTCGCCCGCGCTCCTCCTCGAGGATCGCGAGCGCGACCCACACGTCCCGGTCGCGCGGACTCTTCGCCAGCCGGAAGCGAGCCTCGTCCACGGCGCAGTCGAGCCCGCACTTCGTCACCATCGCGCGCGCGTCGAACGCGTGCCTGCCGCCGCAGCCGGCGCCGAGCGCGACGCCCAGTACGACGGCGGCGAGACGAGTCACGCGGGCATCATGCCACGACGCCGCGCGCCTATCCGCGCAGCGTGTTCGCCAGGCCGTCGCGCAGCGCGACCTGCGACTTCCAGCCGAGCGTCTTCTCGATCCGCTCGACGCGCGCGACCGAGCGCAGGATCTCGCCGGCGCGACCCTCGGCGTGCTTGATCGTGCTGCGACCGCCGGTCACGTCGACGATGGTCTTCGCCAGCTCGTTCACCGTGATCTCGGTGCCGGTGCCCACGTTCATCACCGCGCGATCGGCGCCGTCGCCGAGCACCGCGCCCACGACCGCGCGCACGACGTCGCCCACGTAGACGAAGTCGCGGGTCTGCTCGCCGTCGCCGAAGATCGTCAGGTCCTGGCCGGCGCCGGCGCGGTTCGCGAAGATCGAGATGACGCCCGAGTACGGGCTCGACGGGTCCTGGCGCGGTCCGTACACGTTGAAGAAGCGAAGCGCCGTGGTCGGCACGCCATGCACCGCGGAGTAGTAGTGGAGCGCGTGCTCGCTCGCGAGCTTGTGCGCGCCGTACGGCGACACCGGGTGGCACACCGCGTTCTCGTCGACCGGGAACTCGGTGACGTCGCCGTACACCGCGGCCGACGACGCGAACGCCACCTTCTTCACGCCGTTCACGCGCGCGTACTCGAGCACCTCGAGGGTGCCGCCGTAGTTCACGCGCATGTCCGTCATCGGGTTGGCGATCGAGTGGATCACCGACACCTGCGCCGCGAGGTGCACGATGCGCTCGATCGGCCCGTACTTCGCGGTCAGCGGCGCCAGCGCCGCGAAGATGCCGTGGCTGACATCGACGACGAGCACCTCGACCGACGGCTCGCTGCCGTCGAACCCGAAGCGGCTGCGGTCGGCCCAGCGGGCCAGGTTGGCGCGTTTGCCGGTCGAGAAGTCGTCGAGCACGACGACGCGGCACCCGCTCGCGACCAGGAGGTCGACGGTGTGCGACCCGATGAAGCCCGCACCACCGGTGACTGCGACAAGAGGACGGCTAGGAGACGTCACGAGTCCGTGTACCATGCAAGCGCCATGGCAGACGACGACTCACGCGCCGGATCCCGTTACGCGACGCGTCCCATCCTCGACTGGTGCGCGCAGACGCACGCTCCTCACGACGCCGCCCTCGCGCGCGCCTTCGCAACTCCTGAAGGAGTGCCGGCGATCATGGTCGGCCCTTCCGAAGGACAGCTGCTCCACCTCCTCCTCAAGCTGGCCGGCGCGAAGAAGGTGGTCGAAGTCGGTACACTGGTCGGCTACTCCACGATCCACATGGCGCGTGCGCTCGCGCCCGGTGGTCATCTTTGGTCGATCGAGTTCGAGCCCAAGCACGCCGCGATCGCGCGCGACAACATCGCCGCCGCCGGCCTGGCCGACCGCGTCACCGTGGTCGAGGGCGCCGGCGTCGACATGCTCCCGACGCTCGAGCAGCACGGGCCGTTCGACGCGGTGTTCATCGACGCCGACAAGGTCAACTACGACCGGTACGGGGCCTGGGCGATGACCCACCTCCGGCCCGGTGGCATCGTCCTGGGCGACAACTCCTTCCTCTTCGGAGAGCTCCTGGACGAGAGCGATCGCGGGCGCGCCATGCGTGCGTTTCACGAGCTGGTCGCAAAGTCCTGTGATTCCGTGAACATCCCCACACCTGACGGGCTCGTCCTCGGAATCAAGCGTAGTCGCTAGACCCTTGATATCGGCCGGGGGCTATGTAATAAGCCTGGCCCCTCGTCAGTCACTGACTCTGGAGACATGTCATGGCCAAAAAAGGCAAGTCGGGCCGCGAGCTCATCCGTCTGGTTTCTAGCGCGAACACCGGCTTCTTCTACACGACGTCGAAGAACCGCAAGCGCACCCCGGACAAGCTGGTCCTGAAGAAGTACGACCCGGTCGTGCGCAAGCACGTCGAGTTCAAAGAGTCCAAGATCTGATCTGTGTCGTGATCGGCGTGACGCCGAGCCGAAGGACTGGAAGAAGCCATGTCGAAGGTCTGCGAAATCACCGGTAAGAGGCCGCTCGTCGGCCACAACGTGAGCCACTCGAACCGCCACACCAAGCGGCGCTTCGAGATCAACCTCATCAGCAAGCGGTTCTGGCTCGAGGACGAGAAGCGCTGGATCACGCTGAACGTCAGCGCGCGCGGAATGCGCACGATCGACAAGCGCGGCCTGGCGGCGGTGGTCAAGGACCTCCGCGCGCAGGGTAAGAAGATCTGAGCTCGAGGGTTTCAGACCTCGGTCGCACTTCGCGGCTGCGCCGGACCGGCGCGGCCGCGTTGCTTTTCGGCGGGCTCCTCGCCGCCTGCCCGCGCGGTGGTGGCGGCGGGCCGAAGCCGCCCTCGGGGATCGGCTGGTCGCTGGGCGCCGACGTGCTCGGTGAGAGCCCGGTGCGCGGCGTCGCGCTCGTCCCGGACGGCGTGAAGTCCGTCGTGGTCACGAGCGACGCGCGCGTGCGGCGGATCGCCGAGAGTGGCGCGCTGGCCTGGACCCGTGACGTCGGCGCGAGCGCGGGTGTGGTCGGTATCGACGGTGACGTCGCGCTGGTCGCGGTCGGTGGCGCGGGCAGCACGAGCGTCGCGGTTCCGTCGCTGGCCGGCGCGCTGCGCGGCGAGCCGGGCGCCGCGCTGGTGGCGCTCGATCTCGGCACCGGCGACGTGCGCTGGGCGGTCGGCGCCGGCAGCACGCGCTGGGCGATCGTGAGCGCGGTGCAACCCTCCGGCGGCGGCGACGGCTTCCTCGTCGGCGGGAGCTTCGCCGGGACGCTGCGCATGGGCGCGCTGACCGTGACGGCGGCCGGCGGCGGTGACGGCTTCGTCGCGTCGGTCGATCGCAGCGGTGGCGTGCGCTGGCTGCGCCGCATGGGCGGCGACAGCGCCGACGCCGTCGCGGGCGTGGTCTCGCTCGGCGGCGGTCGCTTCGCGATGGCCGGCACGTTCACGGGGCCGGCCGAGCTCGGCGACAGCGAGCTGGTCGCGCTCGCCGACAAGACGCTGGCCGCCGACGTGTTCGTCGCCGTGTTCGAGGCCGACGGCCGCCTCGCGTGGAGCCGCACTTTCGGCGGCGCTCGCGAGGACACGTGCGCCGGTCTCGCCGCGCTCGCAGGCGGCGCGGTGGCGGTGGCTGGCACCGTGCGCGGCGAGGTCGACGTGGCCGGCCGTCGCTTCGACGCCCGCGGCGCGGCCGATGGCGTCGTCGCCGTCTTCGCCCCCGACGCGTCGGTGCGCAGCGCGTGGCTGGTCGGCGGCGAGGACTTCGACGGCATCACGGCGATGGGCACCGGCGGCGCCGCGGCCGATCAGCTCGTGCTCGCCGGCTGGTTCACCGGCTCGCTTCCGTCCGGCGAGCGCGCCGACGGCATCGACGACGTCTTTCTCTCCGTCGGTCCTGCAGCCGGTCCCGGCACGATCGTGCCGATGCCCGCGTCGTCGCCCGCATCGACGACCGCGCTCACGGTCACGGCCTCCGGGTACGCCGTCGCGCTCCATTCGGAAAAGCCGACGCTGCACGTTCGCGGCTTCTGATCTCGCGGGGCTGCGCGCCGAGCGCGCGCGCACGTTGGCGCGTCTCGATCGCCCTGCTAACCCGATCCATGAAGGCGTCGTACGCACGATCTCTGCTGGTCATCGGAAGTCTCGCGATCACCACCACCATCGCCCGCGCGCAGCCCGAGGTCTCGGACGTCGAGGAGCTCGTGAAGCCGGCGGAGCCGACCGCCGCCAGCTACGAGGGCGACGTGGTCGTCCGGCGGAGCTATCTCGTCCCGGCGATCGAGCTGGTCGTGTTCAACATCGGCGCGAACCTCGGCTCGCGCGCCGCGGGCGAGGAGTGGGCGGAGGCCACGCCCTCGTCGGCGTGGCACAACCTCACCCACGAGTGGGTCTACGACAACGACCTGTTCTCGGTGAACCAGCTCGCGCATCCCTACGGCGGCGCGATGCTGTACTCGGGCGCGCGCTCGAGCGGCCACGACTTCTGGGTGTCGTCCGCATACGCGTTCGCGGGCAGCCTCCTGTGGGAGACGCTCATGGAGACCGAGCCGCCGTCGATCAACGATCAGATCACGACGTCGATCGGCGGCGCGTTCATCGGCGAAGCGCTCCATCGCTGGGGACGCGCGGTGCGTGGCGGCGGTGCGCATCCGGGCCCGGGCCGCGAGCTCCTCTCGGCGGTCATCGATCCGGCCGGCACCGCCAACCGCGAGGTCTTCGGCGACAGCTGGCGACGCGTGCCACCGCCGCGGCTCCACGCGTTCATGGGCGTCGGCTACAACGCGCCGCTCGACGACACCACGAGCGGTCCGTTCCACGGCGAGCTCGCCGTGAGTCACGGCCTGCCGTCGGATGCGCGGTTCGAGCCGCGGGTGCCGTTCCATCACTTCGATCTGCGCGGGCAGCTGAACGCCAGCACCGAGCACGTGACCGGCTACCTCGACATCCGCGGCATGCTGTTCGGCACCGCGACCGGTGAGGCGGACCAGCGCGCGATCTGGGGTGCGTTCGGGTCGTACAGCTACTGGGACGCCGAGGGCGTGCGGGCCGGCGCGATCGGGTTCGGTCCGGGTGTGGCGGTGCACCAGCAGCTCGGCGAGCGTGGCTTCCTCGACGGCTCGGCGCTGGTGGCGCTCGTGCCGTGGGGTGCGGCCGGCGGCACCGGCGACGTCGAGGGCATGCGCGACTACGAGCATGGCCCGGGCGGCGCCGGCGTGCTCGAGGCGAAGCTCGGCCGGCGCGGCCTCGGCATGATCCGCGCGAGCGGCCGCGCCATCGCCATCAACGGCGCCCTCGTCGGCGACACCCGCGAGACCGTGGTCGTCAGCTCGATCGGTGCGATGGCGGCCGTGGCCGAGCATCACGCGCTCGGCGTCGACGTCGTCTACTCGGCGCGCCACGCCAACTTCACCGACGCGACCGCGAGCGCGCTCGACCAGCGCGCCCAGGTGCGCGTCATGTACGCCGTCATGTCCGACGACCGCTTCGGCGGCCCGTAGCCGCGGCGGCCGCTCAGCCTTCGAGCAGCATGCGGTCGGGCGACTCGAGGCGGTCCTTGACGGCGACGAGGAACGACACGGCCTCGCGGCCGTCGACCACGCGGTGGTCGTAGGTCAGCGCGACATACATCATCGGGCGCACCACCACCGCGTCGTCCTTCACCATCGCGCGCTTCACGATGTTGTGCATCCCGAGGATGCCGGTCTGCGGGTAGTTGAGGAGCGGCGTCGACATCATGGAGCCGTAGATGCCGCCGTTGGTGATGCTGAAGGTGCCGCCCATGAGGTCGTCGATGGCGAGCTTGCCGGTGCGCGCCTTGTCGGCGAGGGCGAGGATGCCCTTCTCGATGCCGCCGAAGCCGAGCTGATCGACGTTGCGCAGGACGGGCACGACCAGGCCCTTGGGCGTGGAGACCGCGATGCCGAAGTCGTAGTGCTTCTTGTAGACGATCGAGTCGCCGACGACCTCGGCGTTGATGCCGGGGAACAGCTTCGCGGCGGCGGCGCACGCCTTCACGAAGAACGACATGAAGCCGAGCTTCACGCCGTGCTCCTTCTCGAAGCTCTCCTTGTACTTCGCGCGCAGGTCCATGACCGCGGTCATGTCGACCTCGTTGAACGTGGTCAACGACGCGCTCTCGTGCTGTGCCTGCACCAGCCGCTCGGCGATGCGCTTGCGCAGCGTGCTCATCGCGACGA
>DATLEB010000054.1:0-37833 GCA_035525615.1 Kofleriaceae bacterium
GCCTACGCCGTCCTGGGCGGCATCCTGTGGGTGCTCGCGTCGCCGCCGATCGGGCTGTGGCCGCTGGCGTGGATCGCGGCGGCGCCGACGATCGTCGCCATCGATCGCGCGCCCACGCCGCGTCGCGCCGGGCTCTGGGGCGCGCTCACGGCGATGACGTTCACCGTCGGTGGCTTCCCGTGGATGATCCATCTATTGCAGGTGAACGCGCACCTGCCGCTGCCGATCGCCGCGTTCGGCTTGCTCGTGCTCGGCGCGATCCACGGCCTGGTGTGGCTCGTCGGCGCGCGGCTGATCCGCAGCCTGCGCGACCGCGATCGCGCGCACAAGCGCGGGCCGTGGCCGCTCGCGATCGTGGCGCCGCTCGGCCTCGTCGTCATCGAGGTCGCGCTGTGGACGCCGTTCCCGTTCTCGATGGCGATCGCCGTCGCCGACGTTCCGTTCCTGCGCTCCCTGTCGGGCTTCGTCGGTCCCGCGGGCATCACGGCGCTCCTCGTCGGCGTGCCGGCGGCGCTCCTCGACGCCACCGCGGCGCCGCCACCCGGCATGAAGCGGCGCACGCACTGGTATCCGGCGGTCGGCATCGCGGTGCTCGCGCTCGTCACCTTCGCCGCGAGCCGGCGGCGCGAGCCCGAGGGGCCGACGCGCACCGTGCAGATCGGCATCGTGCAGCCCAACCTGCGCGTCGATGTCATGCACGACGTGCGCGCGCGCCTGCGCCACCTCGGCGAGCTGCAGACGGCGACGGCGGAGCTCGAGGCGCGCGGCGCAGATCTCGTGGTGTGGAGCGAGGGCGCGTACCCGCTCGAGCTGCCGCGCGATCAGGTCGCGGACTTCCCCGAGACCGATCGGCGGCGGATGCGGCGCGGCTTCACGATCCCGGTCGTGATCGGCGCGATCACGTCGCGCGGCCCGCGCGAGCCGCAGTGGAACAGCGCCATCCTGCTCGAGCGCGACGGCCGCATCACGGGCCGCAACGACAAGGTGCACCGCATGATCGGCAGCGAGTACAACCCGCTGCTCGAGTGGTTCCCGTCGGCGGAGAAGATCATGCCCTCCGGCGCCGGCAGCTACGCGGGCGGCGAGCGCGCGGTCGCGCTCGAGACCACGATCGACGGCGCGCTGGTGCGCATCGCGGTGCCGGTATGCCTCGAGGACGTGCTGCCCGACTACGGCCGCGAGCTGGCGGCGCTGGAGCCGGATCTGCTCGTGAACGTCACCAACGACTCGTGGTTCGGCGGCGGCGAGCCGCTGCAGCACGAGGCGCTCGCGCGTTACCGCGCCGTCGAGATCGGCGTGCCGATGGTGCGCGCGGTGAACACGGGGCCATCGTCGCTGCTCGATCGCGACGGCAACACCATCGCGCGCGCGCCGATTCGCGAGGAAGGCGGCCCGCCCGAGACGCTGCTCGCGGACGTGGAGCTGCGGCCGCGCGCGCGTTCGTTCTATGCGGGCGCCGGCGGCACGGTCATCAAGGTGGTGGCCTGGGCCGGCGTCGCCTGGTGGCTGATTCCGTGGCTCTACGGCTCGATTCGCCGCCGTCGTCGCGGTGAAGCAGCCCCAGCGGCGCACCCGCCCGCGGCACCGAAACCGCACGCGAAACCTTCGCACTCCGGAGCGAAGAAACGCCGTCGGTAAGCCCGTCGGAGGTGGATGGTAGCGTCGGCGCTTCGGTCGATGCTGCGTGTCGTCGAGAGCAACCGGTTCGAGGAGCTGGCCGCCGTCCTGGCGGACGCGCTCGCGACCGTCGCCGATCCGTTCGCGCCGGCGCTCGTGGCCGTCGACAACCGCGTGGTCGCGCGCTGGGTCCAGTACGCGGTCGCGACCGCGAACGGCATCGCCGCCGGGTATGAACGCCTGTTCCTGGACGACCTGGTCGCGGCGACGCTGGCGACCGACACGCTCCGCGCGCTCGACAAGCCGCGGCTCGAGGCCGTGCTCTCGTCCGCGCTCGCCGACGAGGCGCTGCTCGACGAGGCCGTCATGCGCGAGCCGCGCGAGTACCTCGCCGCGGATCCGGCCGGTCCGAGCCGCCGCCGCGTGCAGCTCGCGTCGCAGGTCGCCGACCGCTACTGGCAGTACGCGCTCAGCCGCCCCGACTGGCTCGACGCGTGGGAGCGCGGGGTCAGCGCCGACCTCGGCGCCGAGCTGGGCAAGGTCGACGAGGACATGGCGGCGTGGCAAGCGCGCCTGTGGCGCGCGGCGCACGACCGGTTTGCGCTGAGCGACGCAGCGCGAGCGACGCGCGCCGAAGGGGGGGCGCAGGGCGCCTTGTTCGTTCCGACGCCGCGGCTCGCGTCGGAGCGCCGTCGCGCCGGGATGGCGGCGCCGGCCGGCGCGCCGATCTTCGCGATCGGCTTCTCGTACCTGCCGCGCGCGTACCTCGACACGCTCGCGTACCTCGCCGAGGCGCGCGACGTGCTCGTCCTCGCGATGTCGCCGTGCGCCGAGTACTGGGGCGACGTGCAGCGCCGCTCGACGCGCAGCTCCGCGCCGCGCTCGGGACGGCCGGTGCAGCCGACCGGGCCGACGGATCCCCCGGCCCTCGAACGCTGGGGCTCGCCCGGCCGCGACTACCTCTCGTCGCTCGCCGAGCTCTCCCAGGGAGACATCGACGATCGCTTCGTCGACGCCACGCCCGACGCGTCGCGCGCCACCGCCCGCGATCGCTGGACCTTCGACACGCTCGTGCGGGCGAGCACGGAGTCGAAGGAGGCCACCGCCGACGCGGGCGTCCACATCCTCGCGTGCCCGTCGGTCGCGCGCGAGGTGGAGATCATCGGCAGCGAGATCGTGCGCCTGCTCGCCGACGATCCGTCGCTGCGCGCCAACCAGATCGCCGTGCTGCTGCCGCCCGGCGCGACGGAGCCGTATCTGGGCCAGCTCCCCGCGGTGTTCGGCGCGCTCGGGCTGCCGTTCCACGTCGTCGACGTGCCCGCGGTCGGTCACGGGCACGTCGCCGAGGCCGCCGCGCTGCTCCTCCAGCTCCCGCTCGGCACGTTCCGTCGCCCCGAGCTGCTCGGCCTCATGACGCATCCGTCGGTGCAGGCGCGCCACCCGCACGTCGACCCCGCCGACTGGGTCCGCTGGGCCGACGACCTCGGCATCGTGCACGGCGCCGACTCCACCGATCACGCCGGCACGTACCTGCACGACGCCGATCACTTCCACTGGGAGCAGGGGCTGCGCCGCCTCGCGCTCGGCGCGTTCATGGCCGCGGGCCGCTCCGACAGCGACACCGTCGCGCGCACCGCCGACCGCACGTACCTGCCGCTCGAGGTCGCCGTCGACGAGCAGCCGGCCGCCGCCACGTTCGCGCTGCTCGCGCGCTCGCTCATCGCCGACGCGCGCTGGCTCCGCGCGCAGCGCCGCACGCTGACGTCGTGGGCCGAGGTGCTCGACGCGCTCGTCGACGCCTACCTCGGCGCGCCAGGCGCCGCGGGCGAGGCCGAGCTGGCCCGCGTGCGCACCGAGCTGGCCGGGCTGGCCGAGCTCGACCTCGACGGACGCGAGCTCGACTTCCGCGAGATCCAGGCCCTCGCGCTGCGCCGCCTCGGGCGTGTGCGCGGCGATCGCGGCGAGCCGCTCGCGCACGGCGTCCACGTCGCGCGCCTCGTGCCCCACCGCCCGCTGCCGTTCCCGATCGTGTTCGCGCTCGGCCTCGGCGAGGAGCATTTTCCCGCCGGCGATCGCCCCGGTCCGCTCGATCTCCGCCGCACCCGCAAGAAGGGCGACGTCAGCCCGCGCGAGCGCGATCGCTACGCGTTCCTCGAGACGGTGCTCGCCGCGCGCGACGCGCTCTACCTCTCGTACGTGTCGCGCGAGCCGGTCACCGGCGAGACGCGGAGCCCGTCGGCGGTCATCCACGAGCTCGCCGAGATGCTCGCGCCGTACCTCGGGCTGGAGCCCGAGGCCACGCTCGCGCGCATGCGCATCGAGCATCCGCTTCACCGCTTCGATCCGAAGTACGACGATGGCGGTTCGCTCACGCGCAGCGCCGCGCCCACGCGCCCGCGCGAGCGTGATGCCGCCCGCGTGCGCCAGGTCATCGAGGCGTCCGCCGACGGTGGCGAGCAAGCCGTTCCCGTGCCGCGCGCGATCCGCCGTCGCTTCGCCGCCGCCGAGACGCTCGGGCCGGTCGCGCGCGCGCTCGGCATCGGCCTCGGCCGCGATCTGCCGCCGCCCTCCGACGATCAGCCGCTGGTGCTGCGCATCTCGGCGCTGCGCAAGTTCATCGAGTCCGCGCCGCAGGGCTGGGCCGCCGCCGTCCTGCGCCTCGAGCAGGACGACGTCGAGGATCCCACGCTGCGCGACGAGGAGCCGCTCACGCTCGGCGCGCTCGAGCGGGCCGTCGCCGCGCGCGACGCGTTCACCCGCTACCTGGCCGGCATGCCGCTCGACGTCGCGTTCGAGCGCACGTGGGGTCGCCTGCGCCTGCAGGGCGGCGCGCCCGTGGGCGTGTTCGGAACCGCGGCGCGCACCGCGCTCGAGCAGCAGGTGGCGACGTGGGCGCGCGAGCTCGAGCTGCACGGCGGTCGCACGCAGCACTTCCGCGTCTTCGGTTTCGGCCGCAAGCCCGACGCGCTCGCCGAGCTGCTGCCGCCGATCGCGCTCACCGTCGAAGCGAGCGGCGTGCGCCGGCGCGTCGAGCTCATCGGCACCAGCGAGCCGTGGGGCGAGTCGGCCGGCTCGCTCATCGTCGCCCCCGGCACGATGAAGGCGCGCCACGTGCTGCGCGCCGCGATGGATCACGTGGCGCTCGCGGCGGCGGGACGGTTCCGCTTCGGGTCCAAGCACCTCATCCTCGACAAGGACGGCGCGCACCCGGCGCGTCACGAGCGCTGGGAGCAGGACGAGGCGCGCGCGTACCTCACGCGTCTGGTCACCGACCTGCTCGGCGGCGGCCACGACTACCTGATGTCGGTCGAGATGTCGCAGTCGATCCTCGACGGCAAGAAGATGCGCGTCGAGGATCCCAAGGACGGGCGCCCCGGCTCGATCGGCTACGGCCCGATGGCGCCGCGCGACGATCTCGAGGCGCCGAGCGACGTCGAGGCCGAGGCCATGGCGCAGCGCCGTCTCGCGCCGCTGGTGTCGCGGATCAAGGAGGACGCGTGAGCGCGCCCGTGAGATGGCCGCGGCCGCCGAGCCTCGGCGACGCGCACGCGCCGCTCCTCGTCGTCGAGGCCTCGGCCGGCACGGGCAAGACGTGGTTCCTCGAGCGCCGCGTCGTCGACCTCGTCCTGCGCGCCGGCGCGACCATCGACCAGATCCTCGTGGTCACGTTCACCGAGAAGGCCACCGCCGAGCTGCGCTCGCGCGTGCGCGGCCAGCTGTCGCGCATGGTGCACGGGCAACCCGAGGCGGCGCCGCCCGGTGCCTCACCGGATGACGTCTGGGTGATCGACGACGCCGCGCGTGCCCGCCTGCGCGCCGCGCTCGACACGTTCGACGCCGCGCCGATCAGCACCATCCACGGCTTCTGCCACCGCGTCCTCGCCGAGGAGTCGTTCGCCGCGCGCCGCCCGTTCGAGCAGGAGCAGATTCCCGACGACGCCGCGCTGCGCTCGGCGTTCACGGCCGCGCTGCGGGAGCGGTTCGCGCTCGACCCGGTCGAGGCCGCGCTCCTCGGCGAGTACCTGGGCGACAACGGCAACACCGTCGACAAGCTGTTCCGCCTCGTGCTCGAGGTCTACCGCTCGGGCGCCGCCATCGAGCCGGCGCGCGCCGGCGCCAAGGCGGACGAGGTCCTCGTGCCCCGCCTCGTCGAGGAGGTCATCGCGCGCGCCGACCGCACCAAGCAGCGCGAGGGCCAGCTCGACTTCCAGGACATGCTCCGGCTCACGGCCGCCGCGCTCGAGGGCCCCGGCGGTGCGTCGCTCGCGGCGCGCATCGCGACGCGCCACCCGTGGGCGCTCATCGACGAGTTCCAGGACACCGATCCGCTGCAGTGGCAGATCTTCCAGCGCGTCTGGGGAGGCTCGTCGACGCCGGCGGGCGCCCGTGGGCCGGCGCGTGGCCTCACCGTCGTCGGCGATCCCAAGCAGGCCATCTACTCGTTCCGCGGCGGCGACGTCCACACGTACCTGCAGGCCACCGGCGAGCTGCGCCGCCGCGACGCCGCGATCGTGCACCTCGATCAGAACCAGCGCTCGACGGCGCCGATGGTGTGCGCCGTGAACTGCATCCTCAAGCAGCCCAAGGAGGTGTTCAGCGGCGACATCCGCTACGACCGCCCCGTGACGGCGGCTGGCAACGTCACGGCGACGTGGGCCGACGGTCGCCCCGTCGAGCCGCTCGCGCTCCTGCAGTTCGACGATCGCGCCGGCAAGATCGTCGCCGGCGAGTTCCGCAAGGCCGTCGCCGAGGCCAGCGCCGACGAGATCGCGCGCCTCCTCGGCGATCCGGCGCGCCGCATCACCGGCACGCGCAAGGGCGTCGCGTCGGAGCTGCGCGCGAGCGACATCCTCGTCCTCACGCGCACCAACGACGAGGCCTACGACGTCGCCGACGCCATCCGCCGCCGCGGGGTGCCGTGCGCGCTGGCCCGCGCCGAGTATCTGTTCGAGACCGCCGAGGCCCGCGCCGTCGCCGACGTGCTCGACGCCGTCGCCCGGCCGCGCGACCGCACGGCGCGGCTGCGGGCGTGGATGAGCTGCTTCTTCGACGTCGATCCCGACGACCTCGGTCGCGCGCTCGAGGTCCCCGACGATCACGTGATGGCGGCGCGCCTCCACGACTGGCGCCACCACGCGGTGCGCATGGACTACCCGCGTCTGTTCGCGGCCATCCTCGCCGACAGCCGCGTCGCCGAGCGCGCGCTCGCCACCGGGCGCGGCGAGCGCATCGTCACCAACATCCACCACGTGTTCGAGCATCTCCACGCCGAGGTCGAGCGCAGCCGCTGCGAGCTCCCCGAGCTGGTGGCGCGCCTGCGCGCGTGGATCCGCGCCGCGCGCATCGTGCGCCCCGACGACAGCGACGTGCAGCGCCAGGAGACCGATCGCGACGCCGTGCAGGTGATGACCGTGCACCGCGCCAAGGGCCTCGAGGCGTGGGTCGTGTTCGTCGCCGGCCTCGTGATGTTCCAGGATCGCCAGGAGGTGCTGCACAGCTTCCACGACGCGAGCGGCGTGCGCCGCATCGCCGTGAAGAGCAACGAGGAAGCCAAGCGGCTCGCCGCCGAGGACAAGACCGCCGAGGACGCGCGCCTCGCGTACGTCGCGCTCACGCGCGCGCGCGCGCGGCTGTACCTGGCGGTGTTGCCCGACCAGAAGGACTCGAAGACCAAGGTGCGCAAGCCGCGCGGCGGGTGGAAGGGCGCGTACGCGTGCATCCACGACAACCTGCTCGCGCTCGCGGCGAAGCGGAAGGAGCTGCCCGGACTCGCGGACGTGTGGCCGGCGGCCGAGCCGGTCGGCCCCGATCTCGACGTCGGCGCGCTCGCGCTTCCCGCGATCGCGTCGGACGTGGCGCCGCTGCCGGATCTCGCGGCGCGCGAGCAGGTCGGCTGGGTGGTCACGTCGTACACGCGCCTGCGCGATCAGGAGCGCGCGACCGCGGCGGCTGCTGCGGCGGCATCGGGTGCGCGTGTCGAGCTCGAGGCCGCGATGATGACCGGCGAGGATCGAAGCTTCCAGCAGCCTGGGCCGCACGATCTGCCCGGCGGCGCCGAGACCGGCCAGTACCTGCACGAGGTGCTCGAGCACGTCGATTTCGCGGCGGCGCTGCGCGAGGCGGCGCGCGGCGTCGATGCGTGGCTCGCGCGCCCCGAGATCACGCAGACCTTCGCGCTCGCCGAGCGAAACCACGGCGTGGATCCCGCGCATCGCCGGCTGGCGGCGAAGATGGTGTGGGACGCGATCACGGAGCCGCCACTCGTGATGGGGGCGCCGCCGCTGCGCCCGCTCGGCGAGGCGGCCAAGCTCGCGCGCGAGGTCGAGTTCGTCTATCCGGTCCCCGGCGACGAGGGCCGCGGCTTCGTGAAGGGCTTCATCGACCTGATCGTGACGTGGCCGGGCGACGACCGCTGGTACGTCGTGGACTACAAGAGCGACATGCTCGACGTGTCGATCGACGCGCCGCGCGCGCAGGTCGACGCGCACTACCTGGTGCAGGCCGAGCTGTACGCGCTCGCGTGCGCGCGCATGCTGGGCGTGCGCGACGCCGCCCAGCACGAGACGCGCTTCGGCGGGCTGCTCTACTGGTTCCTCCGCTCGCGCCGCGTCGTGCACCTCGCGCCGACGTTCGCCGACCTCGAGCGTTACCGGGCGAACCTCGCCGGGAGGCCCGTGCTGTGACCGCCACGCCACTCTCGCCGCTCGGCGCCGTACGCCGCCGCTTCGCCGGCGACGCCAGCGACGACTTCTTCCGCCGCCTCGGCGTGGGCGCGGCGCGCTGCGACCTCGGCGATCAGGGCCTGTACCTCGCCGAGGAGCTGGTGTCGTGGAACCCGTGGATGAACGACGACGACCGTCGGGCGTTCGCGGTGTTCGTGCTCGCGCTCTTGCTCGCGAATCGCCAGGGCTCGACGCGGCTCGAGCTCGATCCCAAGGGCGCGGGCGCGTCGCTCGTCAACGACGTGCTGCGCGCCGCCGGGCTCGAGGGCGAGCTGGACGCCAAGAAGGTGCTGGCGCGCATCAAGCAGCTGGTCGGTCGGTTCGAGCGCGTGATCGGCCAGCGCCCGACCGGCGACGAGGCGCAGCCGCTCCTGTGCGAGGACAACGCGGTCTATCCGCACCGCCTGTGGTGGCTGGAGGATCGCCTCGCGCTGCAGCTCGCGCCGCGCATCGGCGCGCGCGCGTCGTCGGCGGAGGAGACCGCGGCGGCGGTCGCGGCGGCCGCGGCGGCAGCGACGCCGGCGCTCACCGACGAGCAGGAGCGTGCCGTCGCGGCGGCGGTCGGCTTCCGGCTGTCGGTCGTCACCGGCGGGCCGGGCACGGGCAAGACCGCGACCCTCGCGGCGATCGTGCGCGCGCTGCGCCACCTCGGGCTGCGCGACGAGGAGATCGCGCTGGCCGCGCCCACCGGCAAGGCGGCCAACCGCATGACGATGTCGATGGCCGCGGCGCTCGGGTCGACTCGATCGTCCAATGGCGGCGGTGCGCCGGCGGCTCAGACCATTCACCGCATGCTCGGCTTCCTGCCGGGCGGCGGCTTCCGTCACGGCGAGGCGAACCCGGTGCCGGCCCAGGCCGTCATCCTCGACGAGGCGTCGATGCTCGACCTCGCGCTCATGGAGCGTGTGTGCCGCGCGCTCGCGCCCGAGACTCGCCTCGTGCTCGTCGGCGATCCGCAGCAGCTGCCGTCGGTCGAGGCAGGGCAGGTGCTCGCGGATCTCCTTGCGGGTGCGGCCGCGAGCGGCGGCCAATGGGCGGCGCGCCTGACCCGAAGCTTTCGCGCCGACGCCGGGACCGCGACCGGCGCGGCGATCCTGCAGGCCGCGCTCGCGGTGCAGGACGGCGATGCGCGGCGCCTCGTCGGTGGTACCGACCGGCTCGCCAAGATCCGCTCGTCCCCCGATCACATCGCCGGCGCGGGCGTCGAGATCTTCGACGCCAACCTCCTCAACGTGCACACCTTTGTCGATCGCTGGTGGTCGCTCCGCGCTGCGGTCGTGCGACCGCTCGCGCGCCGCGACTATCACCGCCGTGCCGGCGGGTGGGCGCCGGGCGATCGCGAGGCCCTGGAGGAGCTGCTCTCCCACCACGAATCGGCGCGCCTCCTCACCGTCACGCGCGGCGGCGACGCGGGCGCGCGCACGCTGTCGGCGCGTTGCCATCAGCACATGCTCGACGAGCTGACCATCGAGTCGCAGCCGGAGATGGTCCCCGGCGAGCCGGTGATGTTCACGCGCAACGACTACGACCGCGGCCTCTTCAACGGCGATCAGGGCGTGATCGTGTGGGTCGTCGACGACGACGGCGCCAAGCACTGGCGCGCCATCTTCCGGCGCGGCGGCGATCTGGTCCCGTTCCCCGTCGACGCGCTGCGCGGCGGCCTCGAGCTCGCGTGGGCGATGACCGTGCACAAGAGCCAGGGCTCCGAGCTCGATCGCATCGCGCTCGTCCTCCCCCAGGAGGACAGCCCGCTCCTCACCCGCGAGCTGATCTACACCGCGCTCACGCGTGCCCGTTCCGGCGCCGCGCTGATCGGCCCGTCGAACCTCGTCACGGCCGCCGCCCGGCGCACCGCGGCCCGCTCGTCGGGCCTCGCCAAGCGCCTCACGCCTCGCTCATCCTGAGCGCGAGACGAGGCGAAGGCTCATTCCATCCCGACGTAGAGCGTCTGCACGTCGTCGTCTTCGTCGAGCGCGTGCAGGAAGGCCTCGACCTCGGCGCGCGCCGCCTCGTCCTCCACCTTGACCGGATTCTTGGCCTTCCAGCCCAGCACCGCCGACGACACGTGCCACTTCTGCGTCGTGAGCGCGCGGCTCACCGCGTCCAGATCACCTGGCTCCGTCAGGAACAGCATCGCGCCTTCCTCGCCGGGCTCCACTTCCTGCGCGCCGGCCTCGATCGCGGCCTCCTCGGCATCACCCGCGCCCGCCTCGGGCGACGCCTGGATGAGCCCGAGGTGGCGGAAGTCCCACGACACCGATCCCGTGTTGCCGAGCTGACCCTTGCGGAACAGCACGCGGACGCTGGTCGCCGTGCGGTTCTTGTTGTCGGTGAGGCACTCGACGATCACCGGCACGCGATGAGGCGCGAAGCCCTCGTACGTGACCGTCTCGAAGTTGGCCGGCTCGTCGAGGAGCCCGGCGCCGCGCTTGATGGCGCGCTCCATGTTGTCGCGCGGCATCGACACCTTCTTCGCCGCGTCGATCGCCATGCGCAGCCGCGGATTCATCCCCGGGTCCGCGCCGGCCTTCGCCGCGAGGACCAGCTCCTTCGTGACCTTGTTGAAGGCCTTGCTCTTCGCGGCCGCCGACTCGGTCTTGCCCTTGTGTTTCCACTGCGCGCCCATGGTGGAGCGTTGGTACCCTAGTCGCAGGCCTCGGCAAAGCCCGCTTCACACGCGATCGTCCGCGCCTCCGCGGCTTCGGCGGGGTCGGGCGCATAACACGGCTCGTCCGCCTCGGGTTTGCACCCCGGCATCAGCCGCCGGCCGAGCTCGTTACACGCCATCGGGCTCCCCAGCTGACACGCGGCCTCGAGGTACGTGCGCGACCGCTCCAGATCGTTGGCCCGGTCGTAGCTCGTGATGAGCCACGAGCACGCATCGGCGACGCCCTCGGTGCACGCCTCGTCGAGCCGCGCGGGATCGTGGCTGCGGTAGGCGAGCCATCCGCAGCGGAACACGTCGTCGGTGCACGGCGCATCCGTCGGCTCCTTCACTTCCTTCATGCGCTTGCACCCTTCCTCGTCGCCTGCCTTGCACGCGTACAGGAAGTACGAGATCGCGATGAGCGGCCGCGGTGGTGTGTCGGCGAGGTACTGACCGACCGCGAGGCACGCACGCCCGTCACCGGCGGCGCAGTCGGACACGGGCTCGTCGATCGTCGCGCACAGCTCGGCCGGCCCGAGGATGCACTGCGGCTCCATCATCTCGCGCATCAGGAAGGTGCGCGCCTCGGCCGCGCGCGCCTGCGCCTCGGCCGTGCCGGCGTCCTGCCCGGCGCTCGCCGCCACCTGTGCCGCTCTCCGCCGTGCCACCACCTGCCGCGCCGCCTCCAGCCGCTGCCGGTAACTCGCGCGATAGCGCTCGACATCGACCCCCTTCGCATTCGCGCGCGGCGGCGCCGTCTCGCGCTTCGCATCCCCGCGGACGCGCAGCATGACGAACGCGATCGCGCCCACGACGACGAGCGCGATCACCGCAATTCCGATAGGGGACACCTTCCTGGGTCGCAGGCCTCTGGATCGAAACCGTTTTTCGATCCCACTGCAACTGGCGCGGGTCACTGCCGCGGGTCACTGCCGTCGATCACAGCCTCAGGCGCAGCGTGTTGTGGAACGCCGCGATGCGCCACGCGCCGCGGTCATCGACGAGGACCGCGGTCGCCATCGAGCCGTCGTTGGGCGGCAACGGGGCCCCGGGCGCGTTCAGGTCGACGCGGAGCTGCGCCACCACGACCGTGCCGAGCGTGACCGCCGAGACGACCACGTAGCCCACCGAGCTGCCTCGATAGATGGTGTCGAAGATCGCCTGGTGCCCGCGCCCGATCGCGATGCGCGAACGGTGCAGGTCGCCGCGGATATCGATGAACGCGGCGTCGGACGTGAACAGCGCGCCGTAGCGTTCGCCGCTGGCGGCATTCCACGCCGCGCCGAGCTGACCGGCGACGTCGGTGGCGATCGCAAACGCGTCGGCGGTCATGACGGCCTCCTCTCGGCGCGACGCCAGAAGGCTTCGACCACGTCATTGAAGGCGGCGCCGACGTTTTGCACCGCGTGCGAGCCGGCGACGATCGCGCGCTCCGCGCCGAGCCGGTCGGCGAGGGCGTCGCCGATCTCCTCGTACATCGCGCGCTCGCCACCCGTGACGACGAGGATCGGGAAGGCGCCGCCGCGCAGCGCCTCCACCGGCACCTCGGCCTCCCACGGCCAGCGGAAGCTCGCGATGCGCGCCGCCCACTGCAGGAGCGGCGGGGGCATGGGCGACGGCAGCGGCACGGTCGGATCGAGGATGCCGAAGATGCGCCGCAAGAGCTCCTCGGGATCGGCGGGCGGGTTGCGCGCGACCTCGCCCATCCGACGCTCGTAGTCGTCGACCGCGGGCCGGCCGCGCGCGATGCCGCTCGACGCCGCCTCGACCAGCGTCAGCGAGCGCACCGCCGCGGGGCGTCGCGCCGCCGCGAGCATGCTCACGATGGCGCCGTACGAGTGCCCGACCAGGTGCGCGCCCGGCTCGAGCAGCTCGGAGACGGGGCCGGCGTGCGCGAGAAAGTCTTCGCCGGTGTCGGACGGGCTCTCGCCGTAGCCGGGGCGGAACGGCGCGACCAGGCGCCAGCGCGCCGCGAGCGGCGTCTGCATGTGCCACGACGCGAGGCCGCCGGAGCCGCCGCCGTGGACGAACACGACGCGCGAGCCGGCGCCGATCTCGGCGACCCGCATGCGCGCCGGGCCGGGGTGATGACTGACGGAAGGTGATGCAGCGGTCATGAGCTTCTCCTTGGTGTTGCGGTGCGATCACGGATGAGGTCAGGCCAGCGTCGCGACCGACATCGTCAGGACGGCGACGAGCCCGACGGCGAAGGCGGCGGTGCGCGCCGGTTGCGCGCCGGCGTAGTAGGCGAGGGCGTGCGCGACCCGCGCGCTCACGAACACGAGCACCGCGATGTCGACCACGCGCGGCGCGACGCCGGCGGCGACCGCGGCGGCGAGCGCGACGAGGAACGGGACCGCGTTCTCGAGCGTGTTCTGGTGCGCGCGCTGCGCTCGAAACGCGAACGAAGACGGTCCGTCGGCGATCGGTACGCCCGGGACGTGTCCTGCCTTCCGGGCCGACGCGGTCGCGATGGCGACCTGGATCACGATGAGGGCCGCAAACGCGGCGAGGCCGAGCGTGGTCGATGTTCCGAGGACGAATCCGATGTGCATGGGCATCTCCTTCGCGAAAGTTTGATTGACAACTAAATACGCGCGGTTCGAGCAACCGCCCGCACCGCGGTGACGCGTCAGTCGTCCATCGCGCGCAGGTTGCGCTCGAGGTGCAGGAGCGTGCGGCGTGTGGTCTCGAGATCGGCGGCGGGGATGCCGGCCTCGATGCGCGTCGCGAGCTCCTTCGCGAGCGGCGTGGCCTCCTCGCGCAGCTTCATGGCCTGTCGCGTCGCGTGCACGCGCCGCCCGCGGCCGTCGTCGGGGTCGGGGCGCCGGGCCACCAGACCCTCGCGCTCCATGATGTCCAGGATTCGACTGATGGTGGCCTTGTCCTTGAGCGTCGCGTCACAGATCTGGGTCTGCGAGAGCGCGTCGGTCTGCCAGAGCCGCACCAGCACGATCCACTGCTCCGGCGTCATGTCGCGGCCGAGCGCGCGGAACGTCCGGTAGAGCGCGGCGCGGAACAGCTGGTTCACGCGGTAGAGCCGGAACCCGAGGGCGCGCTCCAGCAGGATGCCGTCGTCCGTGATGTGATCCGCCATGAGCTGACCCTAGGCGCGCCCCGGTTGGTTGTCAATGCAACTTTAGGCGTTCGCCAGGAACAGTCCGCTCGCTATGCTGCTCCAATGAGGTCCCGCCGATGGAGCGCGCTGGCGCTCGCGAGCACGCTGCTCGCAACATCCGCTGGATCCGCGCGCGCCGAGGAGAGCGTGGCACCGCCGCGCCCGCCGACGCGCGGTCGACGCGTCATCGCTACAGCGGCCGCGATCCTGCCCGGCGTGGTGGTTCGCGGCAGCGGCCACTGGCTCGTCGACGATCGTCGCACCGCGAAGCGCCTGCTCGTGATCGAGGGTGTCGGCCTCGGCCTCGCCGCGCTCGGCGGCCTTCCGCTCGGCATCAGCGGCGGCGCCGAGGAGACGCTCCCCGGCCTCGCGCTGCTCGTGCCCGCCACCGGCCTGCTCTTCACGTCGCTCGCCGCCGATGTGTGGGGCGCCGCCGGCGGCGCCGGCATCGCAGGCACGCCGGCCCCGCCGTCCGCCCTCGACGCCTCGCTCGGCTACAGCTTCGTCGGCGATCCGCGCGTGCCGTTCGCCAACCTCGCCACCGTGGACGCTTCGGCGTGGCTCGGCCCCGCGCAGCTTCGCGCGTCGGGCTGGCTCGGCGATTCGACGTGGCAGGCGCGCGCGACCGCCGGCCTCCGCGTCTACGGGCCGCGGCCGGGTGCGCGGCGCGACGACGGCGACACCTCCGCCCTCGACCTCGCCGTCTCCGTTGCCGAGGAGCGCCGCGCCGATCAGGGCCTGCGCATCGCGAGCGGCGAAGCCGCCGTGCTCGCGCACATCGACCTCGCGCGCATCGGGCCAACGCTGCACGGCACCTTCGCGACGATCGGCATGGGCTTCGGGGCCGAGCGCGTCCGCTACACCGCGAGCGGCACCGCCGACACGTCGGGCCTCATGTCCGCGCGCATCGGCTGGGGCTTCGTGCTCGGCGACCTGCGCGGCACCGGGCGCGCCCTCGAGACCGAGATCTACTACGAGCACCGCCGCGACACGCTCGCCGGCGGCCTCACGCTGCACATCCCGTTCAACGGCTTCATCGGGTACGTCGGCGCGGTCACCACCGCGTGGCACGGACGCTACGGCGTCAGCGCGCGCCTCGACGCCGGGTCGGCCTACGTCGCCACGATCGCCGCGCACGTGCGCCTGCCGGAGCTCCCATGATCGCTCGCCGCTCCATCGCCCTCGCCGCCGCCGCCGTCACCGTCACGGCGCTCGTCCTCACGGCGTGCACGCGCCCCGGCGACGACCGCCCGCTCCGCGACGAGGAGATCGGCCACGCCACCATCGACAACATCACCATCGACGTCGATGACGGCCTCGCCCACATCCGGTCGTTCGCGAATCGCGAGCTCGACCTCTGGCTGCAGTCGCCGGTCATCGACCTCACGATCGACGCCGTCGACAGCTCCGGCCCGATCACCATCACCGCTCAGAACGTCCTCCCCGACGCGGAGCTCACCGGGGCCCTCTCCATCGCGCCGCTCGGCGGCCCGCGCCCCACCGTGCGCTCGTGGACGATCGATCTCCCGCCGGGCCGCTCCGTCATCCGCATCGCGCCACCCGACGTCCTCGACCGCAACGCCTGGACGTTCGCCGTGATGGGGGACATCCAGGACGCGTTGCCCACCGTCGACGAGGTCTTCGCCGCCATCGACGCGCAACCGGGTCTGCGCTTCGTCATCTCGACGGGCGACATCGTCCACCGCGGTCGAGAAGACGAATGGAAGCTCTTCGAGCAGCAGCTCACCACGCTCGACATCCCGTTCTACTCGACCATCGGCAACCACGAGCTCTGGGGCGACATCGATCGCTGGTACCGCCGCTTCGGCCGCGCCACCGTGCACTTCGACTACCGCGGCGTCGCCTTCTCCCTCGTCGACTCCGCCTCCGCCGGCCTCGATCCGCTCGTCGACGACGAGCTCGACACCTGGCTCGCCCAGCACGCCGACGACATCCACGTCTTCGGCACGCACTACCCGCCCATCGATCCCGTCGGTGTCCGCATGGGCTCGTTCGCGTCGCGCCGCGAGGCACAAGCGCTGCTCGCGCGCCTCGCCGCCGCGCACGTCGACGTCACCTTCTACGGCCACATCCACACCTACGCCGACTTCGAGAACGCCGGCATCCCCGCCTATATCTCCGGCGGCGGCGGCGCCGAGCCCATGCGCCTCGACGGCATCGACCGGCACTTCCTCGTCGTCGCCGTCGACCCGTCGGCAAACGCCATCACGAACGTGCACGTCGTTCGCGTCGACTGACGTCAGTCGATCGCGCCGACGCGCGCGAACGAGCCGCCGTGCTTCGACAGCCACACACCGACCACACGCGCGCGCACGGACGAGACCGGGAACGCGCCACGGAAGCGCGAGTCGTTGCTGTTGCCGCGGTTGTCGCCGACGATGAACAGCGTGCCCTGCGGGACACGGCACGAGCCCGCGTCCTTGCCGGGCTCGAGCGAGGCGCCCGCGTGCCCGGCCATCGCGCCCTCGGGCACCGCGGTTGCGCAGCCGTCGTGCTCCGACGGGAAGTCGAAGATGGCGCTCTCGCCGGGCAACACGCGATAGCGATGCCCGCCGAGCTCTTCCTGGGCGCCGCGCCCGCGAACACGGGTGGTGCGCCGGAGTACCTCGTCGCTCGTCACGTACTCGATCTCGCCCACGTCACGCTGCGGAACGTCCCTGCCGTTCAACCGCAGCGCGCCACGGCGCACCGCGATCTCGTCGCCGCCCACCGCGACGATGCGCCCGACGTAGTCGCGGCCACCCATGCGATACACCACGACCTCGCCGCGCGCCGGCGCGCTCCACAGGAGTGTCAGCTTGTTGCTGGTGACGTGGTCGCCGACCGCGAGCGTCGGCGCCATCCCCTCCGATGGGATCTTGAACGCCTCGACCACGGTCATGCGCGCCACCGCCAGAAACCCGTACGACATCGCCACGAACGCGAACATCGCGCCCCAGCGCCACCGACCATCGATCGGTCCGCGCCGCCCGCGCCGCCCGGCCTCGACGATCGACGCCAGGCGCACGGCGATCACCAGCCACACCGCCCACGGCGTCCACAGGCACAGGAGCACGCTCGCGACCACGGCCGCCATCGCCGCCGCCGCGCGCTCGACCGAGCCGCTGAGCGCGTGGCCACCACCCAGCGAGAACAGCTCCGCGAGAATGCAGCGAAACATCGGCGCTGCTCGAGTCTACGCAGAGAATTCGCTTGCTCGCGCAGGTCAAACCTGGCATTCGTGCGTCGACATGTTCGTGTTCGCCTCCTCGTCAGACTCAGCGACATCGTGCAGCCCGGTCGGGGCTGCGGATGCGGACGTCCGCGCGAAGGCCTAGACGAGCTTCAGCGAAATCTCGCTGATTCCAAGGGCCCCGAGGCAGACGCCCCGGGGCCCGCGTCGTTTCGGGCCCGCGTCGTGGCCCGAGGCGCGCAGATGCTCTGCCGTCCGATTCCCTCGGCGCGGATACAATCTCGCGGTGGGTGGCCCGCCCACCAGAAACACGTGTCATGGAGAAGCTCATCGTCAACGTCGGAACGATCGGTCACGTCGACCACGGCAAGACCACGCTCACGGCCGCCATCACGCAGGTGATGTCGCGCCGCAATGGTGGCAAGGCCATGGCGTTCGACCAGATCGACAGCGCCCCCGAGGAGAAGGCGAAGGGCATCACGATCAACCTCGCGCACGTCGAGTACGAGTCGAAGGTTCGTCGTTACGCCCACGTCGACTGCCCGGGCCACGCCGACTACGTCAAGAACATGATCACCGGCGCGTCGCAGATGGACGGCGCGGTCCTGCTCGTCGATGGCACCCAGGGTAGCCAGGAGCAGACCCGCGAGCACATCCTGCTCGCGCGTCAGGTCGGGGTCGCGCACCTCGTCGCCTTCATCAACAAGATGGATGTCGCCGACAAGGAGCTCGTCGACCTGGTGATCCTGGAGCTCGACGAGCTGCTCCGTGGCTTTGGCTACACCGACGTGCCCGTGGTGACGGGCTCGGCGCTGTGCGCGCTGGCCGCGGCGACCGCGGGCCGGATGGACGATCCGTGGGTGGCGACCATCGAGGAGCTGGTCGCGACCATGGACCGCGCCATTCCCGACCCGGTGCGCGACACGGCGGCGCCGTTCCTGATCGCGGTCGAGGGTGTGCACACCATCGACGGCATCGGCACGGTCGTCACCGGTCGTGTCGCGCGCGGCACGTTGCGCGTGGGCGAGAAGCTGGACATCGTCGGCCGCAAGGACGGCGACGTCGAGGACGTGGTCGTGACCGGGATCGAGTCGTTCCACCGCGAGCAGCGCGAGGCGAAGGCCGGCGAGAACGTCGGTCTGCGTCTGCGCGGCGTGCGGCGCGACGAGATCTCCCGCGGCATGGTGCTGGCGGCGCCCGGCTCGCTCCGTCCTCACAAGGACGGTCGCGCCGAGCTCTACCTCATCCCCACCAAGGAGGGCGGTCGCCACAAGCCGATCCGCACCGGCTACAGGCCGCAGCTCTTCGTCGGCTCCACCGACGTGACCGCGACCCTCGACGTCGGCGTGGAGATGCTGCCGGGCGCGCGCGCCGAGGTCACGTTCACGCTCGATCGCCCGATCGCGCTCGAGCCCGGCGTCCGCTTCGCGGTCCGCGAGGGCGGCCGCACCATCGGCGCCGGCGTCATCACCTCGGTGACCTGACCCGTTCGCCCCGAGCGAGCGAAGCGAGTCGAAGGTCACCGCTAGACGGAAGAAGACGGCCTGTCTCCACGTGGGGACAGGCCGTCGCATTTTCGGGTGTGACGCCGGCGTGGATCAATCGAAGCAGACGTAACCGTTCATCGCGCCGCCCTTCACCGTCACGTACAGCTCGTGGACGCCGGCGTAGCGGTAGCCCGCGGCGAGCGTGAGGGTCGCGTGCCAGCCGTCGTCGGGAACGGCGTCGCAGTGCCGGTTGCTCTCACCGCCGAGGATCGGGATGCCTTCCCAGACGCCGAGGACCGGCGACCACGCGCCGGTCGACGAGCGGCCGACGCCGATCGTGCCGCCGACGAGGTACCAGGGGTCGAGCTCGACGTACGTGAACGACTCGCCGCGCCGCCACGTGTGGCCGGCGTTGAGGCGCTCGGGCCCGAAGCCGAGCCCGCCTTCGACTCCGAGGATGCTGCGCTGCCCCGCGGGGCCGCTGAGCCTGAACCCGAACAGCGGGCCGACCATCACGTTCTCGTACACCCGCTCGTCGGCGCGCGCGTCGTGCGGCGCAACCGTCACCACGACGGCGAGCCCGATGATCGCTCCGACCCGCATCGCCGCGATCGTATCACTGCGTCAGCGCGTGCCGGTGCGGATCCAGCGCGCGCGCCGCTCCGACCACGCCGCCTCGTCGGCGAACCCCGCCGCACGTAGCGCCGTCGCGAGCGCGTCCTCGCGCGCCGCCGCGTCGTAGCGCAGCGCCCACCACAGCTTGTGCGCGCACACCGGGCACACGTGTAGCGGCGCGCGGTCGGATTCATCCTGGTTGTTCGAGCCGCCCATGATGCAGCGGTAGTGCACGCAGTGCTGCAACCCGAACATGTGGCCGATCTCGTGCACCATCGTCCACGACGCGCGACGCAGCACCAGCGCCTGCCAGCCGGAGGGGCGCGCCTCGCCGAAGAACGCCGGGTCGTAGCGCGCGAAGCTCTGCACGCCGACGCGCTCCTTGAGCGACGCCTGTCCGAACACGAAGTTCCATTCGGGATCGGGGTACAGGTCCTCCATCGTGATCGCGACGACGCCGTACGCGTCCTTGGGGACGTTCCAGCTCATCCAGTGCAACACGTCGGGCGCGAGCAGCTGCCGCTTCTCGGTGTAGTCGTTCACGCGCGTCGTCGGCTTCACGTCCTCGAGCGTCACCGCCGGCAGCATCTTCACCTCGAGCCCGTAGAAGGCGTGGATGACGGCGACCAGCGGCTCGAGCGCCGGCGCGCCGTCGCCGTCGATGCGCCCGAGCGGCAGCAAGTACAGGATCCGCCGCTCGGCATCCGGCTTGTTGGGATCCGACGCCACGAACTGGTCGTAGGTCTGCCCCGGCTCGGGATGCGCCGCGAGCCAGTCGTCCTCGCCCGGCGCCAATGGAGGCTCGAAGTCCACCGCCGGATCGAACGCGCGCTGCAGCTCCGGCGACAGCTTCGCGACCGTTCCGATCGCCGCGACCCGCGCTTCGACCGGCGGCCCCGCATCCTGCGGCTTCCGCCGCGCCGCCTTCTCGTGACATGCGCTCATGGCGGTCGCCGAGAGCGCGGCGAGCGCGACGACGACGAGCCGAAGGCGATCCCGGTCCATGACCTACAGACACCGCCGGTGGCCCGCCGTTCCCGCCGGGAGCGGGGAAGCAGGATACATTCGCCGCGATGAGCCTTCGCGCGCGCAGCCTCGCCGTCGCCATGACGGTCGTGTGCGCGGCGCTGGTGATCGTCGCCGCCGGCGTCATCGTCGGCTGCCGCGGCGAGCCCACGAGCGGGACGCTGAAACGCATCCAGAAGCGTGGCGAGATCACGTGGGGAGCCGACATCCAGGGCGGCGAGCCCTACCTCTGGGAAGACCCCCGCGACCCATCGAAGATCGTCGGCTTCGAGGTCGACATCATGGACGCGCTCGCACGCCGCCTCGGCGTGAAGCAGCGCTTCATCCAGTACAACTGGTCCAATCTCGTCCCCTCGCTCGAGCGCGGGGACTTCGACATCGCGATGAACGGGCTCGAGGCCACCGCCGAGCGCGCCGAGCGCATCCTGCTCTCGCGCCCGTACTTCGTGTACGCCGAGACGCTCGCCATCAGGAAGGGCGCGCCCTACAGATCGCTCGCCGACCTCCGCGGCAAGCGCGTCGCCACGCTCAACCAGACCTACGCCCACGATCTCCTCCGCGACGCCGGCGTCGACATCGCGCTCTACGAGGGCAACGAGGAGCCGTACATCGACCTCGAGACCGGCCGCGTCGACGCCGTGCTGCTCGACAACGTCATCGCCGATCGCTACGGCTGCAACCGCGCCACCGTCACGTGCCTGCCCGACGACGTCGCGCGCGGCAGCTACATCATCGGCATCCGCCGTAACGACCCCGAGCTCAAGGCCGCCATCGACGCCGCGCTCGACGCGATGGAAAGCGACGGCGAGCTCCGCCGCATCCTCGAGAAGGCCGGCCTCTGGGACCAGCGCCAGACCGAGCCGCCGCCGCCCACGCCTGCCGCCGCGAAGAATCGCCCGCGCGCGTTCGACGGCAACCAGCTGCGCCTCTTCTTCTCCGCGACGCTCGTCACGCTCGCGCTCTCGCTCGCCGCGTTCTTCCTCGCCGTTCCGATCGGCGTGCTCCTGGCCGTGTGCCGCGTCTACGGCGGCCCCGTCGTCGGCGCGTTCGCCCGCGTCTACATCGAGCTCTTCCGCGGCACGCCGGTCCTGCTCCAGCTCTACGTCATCTACTACGGCCTCGCGCCGTACTACGCGTTCGGCCCCATCGAGGCCGCCATCCTCGGCCTCGGCCTCAACTACGGCGCCTACGAGGCGGAGGTCTACCGCGGCGCACTCGTCTCCATCCCGCGCGGTCAGTCGGAAGCGGCGCGCGCGCTCGGCATGACGCCGGTGCAGTCGCTGTGGCACGTGCTCATCCCGCAGGCCCTGCGGATCGCGCTGCCGCCGATGACCAACGACTTCGTCTCGCTCCTCAAGGACAGCTCGCTGGTCTCGGTCATCACCGTCATCGAGCTGACCAAGCGCATGACCATCGCGGGCGCCGAGCTGCGCGGCTGGCTCGTCCCCGGCCTGGCCTGCGCGGCGCTCTATCTCGCGCTCTCGTTCCCGCTGTCGGAGCTCGCCCGCCGTCTCGAGAGGAGGTTGACGCGTGATCAGCGTCCGATCGCTCTCTAAGCGCCACGGCGCGCGCCTCGTGCTCTCCGACGTGACCGCCACCGTCGAGAAGGGCGAGACCATCGCCATCGTAGGTCCGTCGGGCGGCGGCAAGAGCACCCTCTTGCGCTGCATGAACTACCTCGAGCCGTTCGACGCCGGCACGATCGACATCGCGGGCATCCAGCTGCGCGGCCTCATGCCTTCGAGCGAGGCGGCCACGCTGCGCCAGCTCCGCCAGCGCGTGGGGATGGTCTTCCAGCAGTTCAACCTGTTCCCGCACCTCTCCGCGCTCGACAACGTCACGCTGGCGCCGCGCGTCGTGCGCGGGAAACCGCGCGTCGACGCCGAGAAACACGCGCACGAGCTGCTCGGCCGCGTCGGCCTCGGCGATCGCGGCGCGTCGTTCCCGCACGAGCTCTCGGGCGGCCAGCAGCAGCGCGTCGCCATCGCCCGCGCGCTCGCCCAGGAGCCGCAGGTCATGCTCTTCGACGAGCCGACCAGCGCGCTCGATCCCGAGATGCGCGACGAGGTGATGGGCGTCATCAAGGACCTCGCGAGCGGCGGCATGACGATGCTCGTGGTCACGCACGAGATGCAGTTCGCGACCGACATCGCGACGCGCGTCTGGGTGATCGAGGGCGGCACGATCGCCGAGGACGGCCCGCCGGCGCAGGTCGTGGACGCGCCACGCACCGCCGTCGCGCGCGAATACTTCGGTCGCATGAAGCGGCAGCGGGCCTGACATCTCCGTCAGGCCTCTGCGAACCCGGGCAAACGCGTCGCCGGCAAGTGCGCGGTCTCCCTACGGCGGCCAGATGGCACGACCAGTGCAAAAGGTCACGACCATGAAAGCGAAGACCCTCGCGATCGCGTCTCGAATCGGCGGTGTGGGTGCGGCGGTGCTGGCCCTGGCCGCGTCGTCCACCGAGGGCGACCGTTCGACGGGCGGCCGCTGCCCGGCGGGCGAGCAGTGCGCCAACGAGACGCCTGAAGGGCTCGCCTTCGAGGGCGCGCAGGTGAGCTGGTTCATCGGCAACGGCCTCGCCAACACGGCGGCCGGCGGCTCGCAGTCCATCAAGATCATCGACAACGCCGACGAGCAGCCGCTGATCTGGCCGTTCGAGCCCAAGGTCACGAGCACCGCGTTCACGGCCGTCAACACCGGCGAGTCCACCGCGACGCTCTCGGCCTCCGCGGTCGGTAGCGGCTACCTGCGCATCACGCGCCCCGCCGATGGCTACCTCTACGATCGCATCGCGATCGAGAGCCGCATGGTGTCGCGCGTGGAAGCGCGGCCTTCGCTCACCGAGTCGTGGCCCGGGTTCGGCTCCGACTCGTGGGCCGCGTACGCGGGCTCGTACGTCGACGTCGCGATCGCGCTCTACGACTCCGGCGGTGGCTGGCTCGTCGACGAGGGCATGGCGATCACCGGCACGACGTTCGTGCGGCGCACCGCCTGGGACTCCGTCGAGATCCTCGCGCCCAGCGTGCGCGGCACGACCACGCTGAGCGTGAGCGCCGGCGAGACCGACGCGACGGTGCTGGTGTCCGTCACCGATCAGCTCACCTCCATCACCGGCCCGACGCCGCAGACGCGCGCGGTCAACGCCGACACCGAGGTGTGCTTCAGCGCGAATGACGGGAGCGTCCGCGTCTTCGGCGTGCCGTACGTCTTCACGATCACCGGTCCCGGCCAGCTCCTCGAGGACCCGCAACAGGAGTACCGCTCGTGTGCGCGCGTGCGCGCCACCGGGCTCGGCACCATCGTCGTCACCGCGAACACCAACGGCGGGCTGAGCGCCACCGGCCAGATCGACGTCACGTCGTCGGCGACGCGGGCCAAGATCCCGACCGGCTGGGTCTCTCGCTTCGACCTCGGCGAACGTGCCGCCGCGCCTGCGGCTGCGGACGAGTAGTGTTCGCGCCCTTACCTTGCCAGGTCTGAGGGAATCCATCACATCGCACGGCCGTACAATTCGGTCGTGGATCGACTTCGGCGCGATTCGATCGCATGGGATGCGGAGTGGGTCGACGGCGGCGCGCTGCCCTCGCCGGGCAAGGTGAGCTCGACCGCGCGCCTGCGCGGCGAACCTGCGCACGCCGAGGCCGAGCCGCACCCGCTCGCGGCGCCGTCGCACGGTGTGCCGGCCGTGCAGATGTACGGCGGCGCCACGCAGGTCGACGACGCGTTCGCGATGCACACGATCGCGCGCGAAGGTGTCGCCGGGCCGCCGCAGCAGCTACCGCATCGCGAGGCGATCCAGCGCAGCTTCGGTCATCACGACGTCGGCGGTGTACGCGCGCATGTCGGCGGGCCGGCGGCCGACGCGACCGCCACCCTCGGCGCGCCCGCCTACGCGACGGGCGGCGACGTCGCGTTCGGCTCGTCGCCCGACCTCCGGCAGGCGGCGCACGAGGCCGCGCACGTCGTGCAGCAAGCGAAAGGCGTGCACTTCGACGGCGGCGACGGTGACGCCAGCGATCCCACCGAACGTCACGCCGATGCAGTCGCCGACACCGTCGCGCGCGGCGGCAGCGCCGAGTCGCTGCTCGACGCTGGCCCCGGCGGAGGCGGCGGTGGTGGCACCACGGGCGTCGGCACCGACCTCGAGCAGTTCGCGCTCCACTTCAACCAGGAGTTCCGCGCCCAGCTCCACGTCTTTGCCGAGGGCGACGCCGCGACCGAGCCCGCGGCCGAGCGCGGGGACGACATCGCGTCGAGCCCCGATCTGAGCGGCGCGAGCGGACCGCCCGTCTCCGCCGAGCGTCTCGGTCGCCTCTTCACGGCGACGCAACGCACCAAGCTCGAGACCTACATCAGCGGCGGCCACGAGATTCCCGAGCGTCTCTTCAATGGCGACGATATCGGCACCGCCACGGCGCAGCAGCGCATCCTGATGGCCGGCCACATCCTCGCCAACGGTCACTACTCGCCCGGCGGCTTCGAGCAGTCGGTGCACGCGCGCATGTGCGGCCACTGGGTCAACCTCGTCAATCACTACGCGGGCTGCTCGACGAGCCTCGGCGCCGGTGTCCGCGAGGAGTTCGATCACGAGGGCCATCTGTCGATGACCGTCGCCGAGTCACCGACCGGTGACCCGACGCGCGCGAGCCGCGATTCCCTCGGCGCCGGCGAAGGCATCGGCGGTCGCACCGACGCCCCCGAGGAGCGGAACGCCGACTTCATCCTCTCCGGCCTCGAGTGGGATCACTTCGGCACGGTCCAGTCGGGCGACTGGCTCTGGGTCTACAACGACTGCGGTCCCGGCGGCGGCAACCACAGCGTCATCTTCTCCCGCTGGCTCACCGGCGAGCAGCGCAGCCCGAGCGGGAATCGCTACCGGCGCGCGCTCACGATGAGCCAGACCAGCCCCGACGCCGGCGGCGTCGAGGAGCCGCGCCTCCTCGGCGAGCGCTTCGAGACGGTCGAGCGCGGTCACGTCACGCCCATCGTGCACGTCGAGCGCGTCGATCCGACGACGCGGCCGCTCCAGACCGCGGAGGATCTCATCGCGGTGCTCGGCAGCGGGACCGAGGCGGCCGACAACGCGCGCTTCATCCAGCAGCACACGCGTGGCGCGAGCGGCACGTTCAACTGGCAGGCGCTCACGGAGCACATCCAGCGCGAAAACGAGACCAAGATCGCCGCCATCGCGGAGCGGATGACCGAGCACCAGCGCACCGCGTTCCGCGAGGTCAATCGCGGCGGCTCGGGTGGCGATGATCCCGAGCTCACCGGCGAGGCGCTCGTGCCTCGCCTCGTGCGTCTCAACGAGCGTCTCACCGCCCTGGCCGCCAACGCCACGGCGCTGGGTGAGGCGACGGAGCGAAACGTCGCGACGGCGCGCGGGCGACGCGAGGAGCGCGCCGAGGGAACCGCCGAGCGACGCGAGGCGCTGGAGGCGCGGATCGCCGCGCTCGAGGAGACCATCGCGGCGGCGAACGAGCGACTGGCTCCTCTGACCGCCGCCTACGACGAGTTCGAGAGCGACAGCGAGGCGCTGCACGCCCTCCGGCACGAACGTGGCGAGAAGCGTGCGCGCCGGACCGAGCTCAACACGCTACTTCGCGACCGATCGCTGGGCGAGGAGGACCGCACGGCGTTCGCCACGGAGCTCGGACAGGTCCAGGCCCGACTCGACGAGATCTCGAATCTCCTCGAACCGCTCGAGGACCAGGAGGGCGACCGCGACTATCGCCGGCGGCGGACCGACGCACGGCGCGCCGAGAACCGGTGCGAGGCGGACATCCGCCAGGCGACCAATCGCGTGGTCCCGCTGCAGCACGACCTCGCGCGCCTCATCGGCAGCGCCGGCTACGTCACCGCGCATGGCACCGTCGCCGGCGACCGGTTCAACGGCCGCGGCGAGGCGCGCCGCCTGACGGGTCTCCTGGCGAACCTGCAGCCGCAGCCGAACTGGCGATCGCTCATGATGTCCGGGGGCGGCACCGGCGGAGCGCCGCCCGAGACCGCGGATCCCTGACGGCTCGCGGGACCCTGACGGCTCGCGGGACCTGACGGCTCGCGGTCAGAACAGGAGCGTGTAGCCGGCGAATGTCGCCGCGGCGGCGACGCAGAACACGGCCACGTGCGCGAACACGCCGGGCGAGCGCGGCTTCTCGGGCTGCGCGATCGCCTGCAGGTTCGACAGCTCGGCGCGCGCGTCGTCGAGCCGCTTGTCCTGCTCGGCCCGCGCGACCTTCTGTCGCTCGAGCTCGGAGATCTCGCTGATGAGCGCGTCGGCGCGCATGCCGCGGGCGGCTTCGTCGTCGCGGTACATCAGAACTTGTATCCCTTCTTGGCAGCGGCCTTCTTGGTGCTCTTCATCATCTCGGACTCGAGCGACGGCGCATCGCTCGTTCCCGACTTCGCCTTCTCGGCGGCGATGAACGCGGCGCGCTCGGCCTCGAGCTTGGCGATCTGCTTCTTGAGCTCGGCGCGCTCGGCCGTCTTCTTCGCGACGAACGCCTGCTTCTCCTCGAGCGTCTTGCCCTGCATCTCCGCGGGCAGGTCGCCGTCCTTCGCCTTGCCGAGCCAGTCCTTGTCCTTCTCGACCGCGTCGACCACGTCCCAGTTCTCGTTCTTGTAGGCGCGCTTGGCCTTCATCTGCGTGCGCTCGATGGCGACCTTGGCCGACATCTTCGCCGAGCTGGCGTCGGCCGCCGTCTGTCGCGCCGCCGACGCCTGGCCCTGCGCACCGTACGCGACGTACGTGCTGTTGAGCTGCCCGCCCAGCCGCATGATCTCGGCGTCCTGCGGCGCCGGGATGTGCGCCGCCACCTGGTTCTGATCGATGTGCGTCAGGTCGGTCTTGGCGAGGAGCGCGGCCGCCGACCACGTCGGCTCCTGGTCGCCGCAGTGGATGAGCTGCACCGTGATGTCCCGGTCCGCGGCGATCTGCATCGCGGCCGACGCCGCCACCGGCCCCTGGTCGAACGACTCGTTGCCCGCGAGGAACACGAAGCGGAGCGCCGACGGATCCTTCGACCACGGCAGGTCGTTCACCGCGACCTGGATGGCCTGCCCGGCGAACTCGCTGCCGCCGTTGGTGAACAGCGCCTCGAGCTTCTCCGACACCGAGTCGAGGTCGCTCGAGAACGCCGAGACCTGGCGGATGTAGCCGGTCTCGGACGCGAGCGTGTCGTTGCCATACTCGTAGAGCGCGAGCTCGATCTTCACGCCGCGCGTCTTGCCGTCCACGACGCGGGTGATCTTCCCCATGTCGTCGACCATCTTCCACAGGTGCGCGCGCGCCTGGTTGATGAGGCCGTTCATGCTGCTCGACGTGTCGAGGATCAGCACGATCTGCACCGTGTCCTGCGCCGTGTCACGGGCGATCTCGCCGCCGGCAGCGCCGGGGTTGGCGGCGCTGGCGATCGCCGCCGGCGGACTGGCGTCGGGCGCGAACTTTGCGACCGCAAGAGCGACGCCAGTCGCGCCACCGATGGTGGCGACCAGCGTCAGGCTATGCCGGCGTAGCCAGCGACCCAGCGAGTGACGGACGGTGTTTGGCATCCAGGTGCCAACGCATCATCCCGCCGTTCGCGTGTAAGGGCTCTGTCAGGCGGTCACCGGGTGAGGGCCTGGCCTCTAGGCCGCGCTTCGCGCGTCAGTTCACGTCGCGCGCGACTTCGTACGCGCCGGCGGTCAGCGCGCCGAGGGCGAGGCCGCCGAGATACCCGGCGGCGCTGTCCGTCACCCAGTGACGGTCGAGCACCAGCCGTCCCAGCCCCGACACCAGCGCGAGCGCCGCGGCCACCGGCACGACCACCGCCACCGGCGCGAGCCTCTCGCGCGCGACGATCCACGCCGCCGCCAGCGCGACCGCCGTGGTCTCGAGCGCGTGCCCGCTCGGGAACGTCTGCGCGTCGGGCTCCTTCCTCGCCTTCCCCGGCGGCGGCGTGCGGTGCGCATGCACGCGATCGAGGATCGGCCCCAGCCCTGCGGCGCTGATCGCAACCCCCGCGATCGTCACAGCCGCTGGGTACCGACGGTCTCGTGCGAGCGCTGCGGCACCAGCCGCCGCCGCCGGGACATACACGTACCACTTGCCGATGGGACCCGTCACATCTGCGACGATCCGCGCCGGCCGCGATGCGTGTCTCTGTGCCTCCCGCCTCCCATCCGCATCCAGCGAACGCGTCTGGCCGCGACGAACCTGCCGCGCCAGCGCCAGATAACCAATCGCGGCCGCTCCCGCCGCGACGAACCATCCGAGCGCGCTTCGATTCAGGAGACTCACGCCTCTCATCGCAGCAAGCGCCGTGCCCGCCGCGCGTCAGCGAACGTCGAACTCGGCGAGCGGATACGTGGTCCCGTTCACGATCGCGTCGACGCGGTGCGCGCCCGGAAAGTGCGTGCGCGTGGTCAGATTCGCGAACGACACCTTCGCGGCGAGCTGCGCGCGCGCTCGCGGCGCCAGCGTCAGCGCCTTCAGCTTGAACACCTTGGGCCGCCGTGCGCCGTTCTTCTTCACGAAGTGCACCGCGAAGTCGACCGCCAGCTCCTGCGCCTTCGCCGACGTGCTCACCATCTCGAACGATAGCCGCAGCTCGCCGCCGATCCGCACGCGCGGCCTCGGCAGAAGCGCGACGTTCTCGATCACGACCTTCGGCTTGCCGCCGAACCCGAGCAGTCCGAGCGCGCGCGCGTCACCGGCCTTCACCAGCGACCGCAACGCGTGCCCGACGATCCACCGCCGCCCGCTCGCACCCGGCGGCGCGTCGGCGAGCCAGCGCTCGCACGTCGCGACCGCGAGCGCCGGATGATCCCTGGCGATGTCGTTCAGGTTGTTCGCCACCGATCGCTGCACGTACCGCTCGGTGTCGTCCTTCAGCAGCTCGAGCAGCGCGAGCACCGGCGCCGGATCCTCCTGGAACGCGCGCAACCGCGGCGCCCAGGGCAGGCGAGGGCGCGTCCCTTCCGAGACGAGGCGCCGCACGTGCGCGCTGGGGTCACGCGCCCACTCGCGCAGCCGCGCCAGCGTCTGCTCGCGATGTGTCTCGAGGAACGGCCGGATGCTCCACTCCGCCGAGAACCGCTTGGTCAGCTCGTACTGCACGCGCATCGCCGGCTCGAAGTCCCCCGCCGCCACGCCGTAGCGCCTGACATACGCGACGTGCGGCAGGTAGCGGAACGGCGCCATGCCCCAGCCCTCGGTCGCATCGAGGTGCGGCCCGAGCGAACGCTCGAGGACGTCGGCCGCGGTCTTGAAGTCCTGGGGCAGGTGCCGTCGCATCACCTCGGCGAGGTGCTCGCCGCGCGCGATCAGCTCGAGCTGTTCGAGCCCACGCATCGCGTCCGCGACGAACCGGCGCACGTCGAGTCGCGGATACGCCGCGTGCAGCGACCCGGCGATCTCGCGAATCCGCGCCTCGTTGAAGAACCGCTTGAGCTGTCCGGCCATGCCTCACGCCTATCGCGCGCGCGTGACAGAACCTGACAGCTTTCCGGGGGGCGGGCGCGCCAAATCGCCGCAGCAGCGTCCGGCGACCCGGTAGCATCCATTCCCGGGATGAAACGCTGGCATCTGGTCGAGCTCGAAGACCTCCCCTGGGTTCCCCGCGTCATCCGCGACGGCGCCACCGACGTCCTCGACTGGATGTTCGCGCGCCTGAAGATGTACCTGCCGGTCGTGGACCGCCTGCGCGCCACCCTCGACGCCACCGCGCAGCAGGACATCGTCGACCTCTGCAGCGGCGGCGCCGGCGGCGCGCTCGCCATGTCGACGTACCTGCGCGATCGCGGCGACGCCGGGACGCGCATGACGCTGACCGATCGCTATCCCAGCGCCAGCGCCATCGCGCGCATCAACGCCAACGCCAACGCTAACGCGCGGCTGCGCTATCACGGCGAGCCCGTCGACGCGCTCGCCGTCCCGCGTGATCTGCGCGGCGTGCGCACCATGTACAGCGCGCTGCACCATTTCCGTCCCGCCGAGGTGAAGCGCCTCATCGCCGCCGCCGTCGCCGACCGCGCGCCGATCGCCTTCTTCGACATCGCCGCCGCGCCCGCGCTGCGCCGGCTCCCCGCACCGCTCGTCCCGTTCGCGATGCTCTTCAACTTCCTCATGATCCTCGTGCTCGTGCCGTTCATGGTGCCGTTCGTGCGCCCGTTCCGCGCGTCGCGCCTCGTCTTCACGTACCTCATCCCGCTCATCCCGTTTCTCTACGCGTGGGACGGCACCGTCTCCGCCGTGCGCGCCTACACACCGGAGGAGCTCGACGAGCTGGCGCGCTCCGTCCCGGGTGCGTCGCACTACCTGTGGGAATCGGGTCGCGCAGGTACCGGCGTTCGCGCGGTGCTCTATCTCACCGGCCGTCCGGCCTGAGTCGGATCCGTCCATCGCTTCGACCCGTTCGCGCCATGATCGGCCCGCACGTGCGTCGCATGGTCTGCCACGGTCGGGCTCATGCGCTCCACGATCATCGCCACGCTCGCGCTCTCGCTCGCCGGCTGTATCGTCGACGAAGAGCTCCCCACCGAGACCGGCGCCGCCGAGCTCGTGATCCCGTCGCAACCGACGACGCTCGTACGCGACGGCAGCGGCAAGTGCCTCGACGTCAACGCCGCCGGCAACGCCAACGGCACCAAGATCCAGCAATGGGCGTGCAACGGCACGCCGGCGCAGACCTTCACCCTCGAGGATCGAGGCGGCGGCAACTATCGCTTCCGCAACCCGAGCTCCGACAAGTGTCTCGAGGTCGCGGGCGGCGGGACCGCGAACGGCACCAAGATCCAGCTGTGGACGTGCTCGTCGTCGAGCAACCAGAAGTTCAAGGTGCAGGAGCTCGCCGGCGGCAAGGTGCGCGTGCGCCACACCGCGTCGAACAAGTGCATGGACGTGAACGCCGGCAGCAACGCCGACGGCGCCAAGGTCCAGATCTGGTCGTGCAACGACTCCGCAGCGCAGTCGTGGTCCTTCGGCGGCGGATCCACGCCGCCGCCGCCGCCGCCGCCGCCGCCGCCCGGCGATCTGCAGTGGCGGAACGCAAACCTGACCAACTTCACGTCGTATCCCGACCCCGGCAGCGACGAGTGCGAGAACTACAACGGCTGCATGTGGGCCGGCTACTTCGCGTTCGTCGACGGCCAGATGCCGGAGTCGTGGGTCAGCTCCCACAACATCGCGGCCGTGCACTCGCGCGATGCCAGCGCGTACGCCCTGAAGACGCTGCGCCTGCGCCAGGGCTCGCGCCAGCTCGACGTCACCGTCTACGACATGTGCTCCGACTCAGACTGCGACGGCTGCTGCACCCGCAACGCGTCCGAGACCGGCTTCCTCATCGACATCGAGTCCTACACGATGCAGCGCTTCGGCTCCGGCGACGGCATCGTCCAGTGGGCGTGCCTCGACTGCAACTGAGCCAGCGGGCGTCCGCGCGCGCGCGCACACCGTGGTCGCAGCGCACACCGATCCCGCGCCGTCGCCCGCGCGTTCGCTGGTGATGCGTTTGCATGGCTCACGGCCGTGCCTGTGCGCCGAGCGCTCCCGCTCCTCCTCGTCCCTGCGGTCGTTGCGTCCGCGCTCGCTGCCGCGTGCGGCCCGCGCAACGTCACCACCATCCACGTCCCGCGTTCGACCGAGACCGTGCTCAACCCCGAGCGCGGCCTCTTCGTCGACATCGATCTCGTCTACGGCCGCGACTTCCGCGACGTCCGGGCCGACGGCTACACGCTCGGCTTTGCCTACGTGCGCCTGGACGCCTGGCGCACCGTCGCGCTGCCGCCCGACCTGATCGACAACCTTTCTCAGGGCCTCGACGCCGCGCGCGACGCCGGCATCAAGGTCATCCTCCGGTTCGCGTACAACCGCGACGAGTTCGGCGCCGACGCGCCGAAGTGGGCCGTGCTCGCCCACATCCAGCAGCTCACGCCGCTCCTTCGCGCCAACGCCGACGTGATCGCGGTGCTCGACGCCGGCTTCATCGGCGTGTGGGGCGAGTGGCACAGCTCGACCTACGGCCTCGACAACCAGACCGATCGCGGCGACATCCTGTGGGCGCTGCTCCACGCCTTGCCGCCGACGCGCAGCACGCTCGTGCGCAGCCCGCTCTACAAGGTCGCCGCGTACGGCGACGCCGTGCACGAGCACGCGCTCACGGGCTCCGACGCCTCGCGCGTCGGCCACGTCAACAGCTGCTTCCTCGCGAGCGAGACCGATCTCGGCACATACGTCGAGCCGATCGATCGCTGGAAGGATTACCTCGCGCGCGACGGCCTCGCGACACCCGTGGGCGGCGAGACCTGCGCCGTCGCGCCGCCGCGCACGGACTGCCCGACGGCCACCGACGAGCTGCGCCGGCTCCACTGGTCATTCCTGAACGCGCAGTACCATCCCGACGTCGTCGCCGGCTGGCGCGCGCAGGGCTGTCTCGGCGAGATCCGCGACCACCTCGGCTATCGCCTCGAGCTCGAGTCGATCACGTACGGCAAGGACGCGCGTCCCGGCGGCGCCGTCGACGTCGAGATTCGCCTGCGCAACACCGGCTACGCGGCGCCGTTCAACCCGCGCCCCGTGTATGTCGCGATCGACGACGGTGAGCCGCTGCTGCTCGCCGACGACCCGCGCCTCTGGCATCCGGGCGCCGTCACCATCCGCGCGCGCCTCGAGCTCTCCGCCGGGCTCGCGCCAGGTGCGCACCGACTCTCGCTGCTCTTGCCCGACGCCGACGCGCGCCTGCGAACCCCCGAGCGCACGCCGCTGTTCTCGATCCGCATCGCGGGAGCACGCTGGGACGACACCACCGGTGCGAACATCCTCACCGACGCGCTGCTCGTCTCGAGAGGTTCGCCATGACGATTCCACCCGCGCTCAAGCCGCTCGAACGCCTCGTCGGGAAGTGGACCACCGAGGCCACGCACCCCGCCATGCCCGGGGTCGTCGTGCACGGCACCGTCACGGTCGAGTGGCTCGAAGGCCACCGCTTCCTGATCCACCGCGCGCGCACCGACCACCCGGACTTTCCGGACTCGATCTCGATCATCGGCTTCACCGAGCGCGATCGCGCCGACCCCGACGCGCCGCCTCCACCCGAGCCACAGCTGTCGATGCACTACTACGACTCGCGGGGCGTCTATCGCGAGTATGCCGTCGCCATCGACGCCGACAGCTGGCGCTGGTCGCGCCCGTCGCCGGGCTTCAGCCAGCGCTTCGAGGGCACCTTCGTCGACGACGGCAACCGCCTCCTTGGCCTCGTACAGATGAGCAAGGACGACGCCCACTGGGATGACGATCTGCGAATCACGTACACCCGAGGAGCCCGCACATGAAGACCTTCCTGGCCATCTTCACCGCCACCCCCGCCAAGCTCGACGCGTGGAACCGCCTCGAGCCCTCCGTCCGCGCCGATCGCGACAAGCGCGCCCTCGTCGCCTGGAACCAGTGGGCCACCGAGCACGCGGCCGCCATCGTCGACGTCGGCTCCCCGCTGGGCCACACCAAGCGCGTCTCCGCCGCCGGCACCATCGACACGGCCACCACCTCCGCGGGCTACGTCCTCATCCGCGCCGAATCCCACGACGCCGCCGCCCGCATCTTCGCCGACCACCCCCACTTCACGCTGATGCCCGGCGACGCCGTCGAGGTCATCGAGTGCCTCCCGCTCCCGTCGGCGGGGTAGACGCCGGGAGCTGCCATTTCGTCCGCGTGTACGCGACGCGGAAGCCGTTGCGCTCGGCGTTGCGCTGCGACTGCGAGCCGACGCTCGCCACCATCATGGCGACGTCGCAGCCGCGCGCACGCGCGTCGTGCAGGCGGGTCGCGAGCAGGAGCGCCTGAGCGCCGCGGCCGCGGGCGGCCGGAATCGTCGAGGCGCCGGCGAGCAGGGCGACGCCGTCGACCACGCCCATCGAGCCGGTGCCGACGGGCGTGCCGCCGTCCTCGACGATGTAGTGCGTCATCGAGCGGTTCGCGATGTTCACGCGCGCGATGGTCAGCATGAAGGCCGCGGCCGCCTCGTCGGTCGCCCATCCGGCGACGCACGTCTCGATCCACGCGGCCCCGTCCGCGACCGGGTCGATCACGCGCACGGACAGGGCCGACGTCGGCGGCGCTGGCACGTTCGCGAGCTCCTGCACCGTGACGGTGCTCAGCTCGATGGGCGAATAGCCGCGCGCGACGAGGCGCGCGAAGGTCTCGACGCCGGCGAACGGGCTCACCTCGTGATGCGTCGGCGCGCCGCGCTCCGCGAAGAACGCCTCGATGCCGGCGAGCAGCGCGTCGTCCACGGGGCGCTGCATGCCGAGCCCGAACGTCTGCGTCAGCGGCGACTCGGCGCCGTCGAACACCGCCATCGTGCCCTCGAAGTCGCGCGTGCACGCGCCCACCTCGGCGACGGAGTTCCGCGGCGCCGAGTACGTGGTACCGATCATCCCCTCGGTGCGCTCGAGCCGTCGCGACAGCTCCATGTCCATGAACATGGCCGCACCTTCGCACGACTCGCGTACGCCCGCGACGGGCTCACCGCAGCGCCCACGCCTCGACCTGCGCCTTGCCGCCGCCTGCCAGGTTGCCGTACCGGAACTCGACGCGCCGGATCGCGCGCGCACCGCCCGGCAGATCGATCGTGCGTGACGTCGAGCCCGGGCCGAAGGTCAGGCGCGTCTGCGGCGAGAAGCGCTCGCCGTCGCCGAACACCACGACCACGTCGTACATGTCGAGCGCGCTGTGCTCGACCACGAGCTTGATCTGGCGATAGCGGCCGTCGTCGCGGCCCACGTGGATCGCGTCGTGATCGGCGCGACCGTGCACCCAGCGCTCGCCGAGCTTGTCCCACGGGCTCGCCGCATCGACGCGCGCGTCGTGCCGGTCATCGCGGCGCTCCGCCGAGTGCGGCCGCGCCGGCCCGGTGCGGACCACACACGCGCTACCGAGAGTCGTCACAGCCAGGAATGCAGCAACACGACCGAGCTTCATCGTCGCTCCTCGAGGTTGAGCTCCACCGGAGTTGCACGCGCGATGCCGCTGCAACTGCGCCGGAGCTCGTTGCTGCTGGGACCCGCAGGTACCGGCCGAGGTTAGGCGGCGGCGTCCAGCGGGACCTCGACGACCCGCTCCCGCTGGTAGTACCGTCGCGCGCCGTGACCGAGCCCGCGTTCCACGCCGCCATCGTCTACGGGCTCCTCGTCCTCTCCGTCCCGACGTTCGCGTTCCTCACGTGGAAGACCGCGCCCTATGGCCGTCACGATCGCGCCGGCTGGGGCCCGACCGTCTCGAGCCGCGTCGGCTGGATCATCATGGAGCACCCGGCCGTGCTCGTGTTCGTCGCGGTGTTCGCGCTCGGCCGCTACCGCGCGGAGCTGGTGCCGCTGCTCTTCCTCGCGCTGTGGCAGCTGCACTACGTCCATCGCACCTTCATCTTCCCGTTCCGCATGCGCGCGACCGGCAAGCGCATGCCGCTCGCGCTGGCGCTCACCGGCACGCTGTTCAACGGCACCAACGCGTACATCAACGCGCGCTGGATCTCGCACCTCGAGCGCTACACGGCCGCGTGGCTCGCCGATCCGCGCTTCCTCGCCGGCGCCGCCGTGTTCGGTGCCGGCCTCGTCATGAACCTGCACGCCGACACCGTGCTCCTCAACCTGCGCCAGCCGGGCGAGACCGGCTACAAGATCCCGCGGGGCGGCATGTACCGCTGGGTCACGAGCCCGAACTATCTCGGCGAGCTGCTCGAGTGGTTCGGCTGGGCGCTCATGACATGGTCCCTCGCCGGGCTCGCGTTCGCGGTCTACACGGCCGCGAACCTCGTACCGCGCGCGATCTCGAACCACGCCTGGTATCGCGAGCGCTTCCCGGAATATCCGCCGGCGCGCCGCGCGCTCGTACCGTTCGTGCTCTGAGCGGCGCCGTCGTCGCCGCGTCGTCGCCGCTGTCGTCGCCGACGTCAGTGCAAGCTGCCGCGCTCGGGAGGAGCGCTGCCCGTGCCACCCTCGTCGTCGGCGTCCGCCGCCGCAGCGCGAGCCGCTGAATCGAGCAGGACGTTCCGCACGGTGGCCTCGATGTCCTCGACCGGGCTGAGATCGGCGTGGCTGCGTTCGTCCTGACCGAGCGCGATGAACCGGTTGCTCAGCTGGATGACCGCGGCGTCGTGTCGCAACCGCTCCGCGAAGAGCGCATCGAGGGTCGCGACGAGCTCCGGCAGCTCCTCGCGGTGGTTGCGCCAGAGATCGACGGCGAGCTGCGTGAGCGGCAGCCTTGGTTCGCGACTGTCGATCTCGTCCTGGAGCGCGTCGGCAAAGTAGCGAGCGACGTCCACCGAGCACGAGAAGTCGGCCGCGGTCTCGCCCGAGACCCTGTCGAGCAACTCGGCCATGGGATCGCGGCGCTTGCGCGGTCGCCTGGCCGCCGGCTTCTTCGACTTGGCGCGCTTCATCGCCTCACTGTACCCCGAACGCGGGACACGGCTGCCCGGCCGGAGTAGGGTGCGGCGCATGGCGGACCTGACCCACGAGACCCACGTGCTCCTCGCTCGCCTCGGCGTCGATGTCGCCGCGTTGCCGCGCGGTGCGCGCGTCGCTCGCACGCCGATCACCGGCGAGCAGCTGGCCGAGCTGCGTGACGCGACGCCCGCCGACGTGTCCGCGGCGATCGGCCGCGCGCACGAAGCGTTTCTGGTCTGGCGCGAGGTGCCCGCGCCTCGACGCGGCGAGCTCGTGCGGTTGTTCGGCGAGGAGCTGCGCGCGGCGAAGGACGACCTCGGCCGCCTCGTCACGATCGAGGCCGGAAAGGTCGTCTCGGAGGGGCTGGGCGAGGTGCAGGAGATGATCGACATCTGCGACTTCGCGGTCGGTCTGTCGCGCCAGCTGTGCGGCCTGACGATCGCGACCGAGCGTCGCGAGCACCGCATGATGGAGACGTGGCATCCGCTCGGCGTGGTCGGCGTCATCTCCGCCTTCAACTTCCCGGTCGCGGTGTGGGCGTGGAACGCGGCGCTCGCGCTGGTCTGCGGCGATCCGGTGGTGTGGAAGCCCTCCGAGAAGACGCTTCTGACTGCGCTTGCCACGCGGGCCCTGGTGCGGCGCGCCATGCAGGCCTTCGGCGACGCCCCTGAGGGTTTGTCCGAAGTGCTGATCGGCGGCCAGGACATTGGAGAGGTCCTGGTGGACGATCATCGCGTGCCGGTCGTCTCCGCCACCGGCTCGACCGCCATGGGCCGCCACGTCGGCCCGCGTCTTGCTGCGCGCTTCGCCCGCGCGCTCCTGGAACTCGGCGGCAACAATGCCGCCATCGTCTGCCCGTCCGCCGATCTCGGCCTTGCGCTCCGCGCCATCGCCTTTGCGGCCATGGGCACCGCCGGCCAACGCTGTACGTCCCTTCGGCGGCTGTTCGTCCACGAGAGCGTCTACGACAAGCTCGTTTCACGTCTGAA
>DATLEB010000062.1:0-37219 GCA_035525615.1 Kofleriaceae bacterium
GATAGTGCTAGCGTCCCCTCGATGTTCGCGACGCGTGTCTACCATTATCGTGACCCCGCCGCGGTCATCCTCGGACTCAAGGAGCTGCGCAAGCAAGGGCTGACCCCGCGCGGCCTCCTGTTCATCGGGCTCGATCCGCGCGGCGAGACGTACATCGCGGTCCCCGAGGATCTCGACACCGTCGTGAACATCCGCGTCGGCGACAAGATGAGCCTCGTGTCGCCGCTCGAGGGTCGCTACTTCCACTTCGACGCGGTTCACCGTCTGCCCGGCGACACCGTGCTGTGGAACGGCGATCGCCGCCTCGGCGACACCGGCAGCGCGCCCGAGGTGGCGTGCGCGATCTCCGAGTGGCTCAAGGGCTCGAGCGCGAAGAACGTCTTCCTCGGCTGTACGCCGCACCAGCCCGGGTCGTGGTGGACCGTCGACCACCGCTCGCCGGTGATCGACCTGCACGCGCGCGGCCTCGTCGACACCGTGGTCACGACGTCGGGCCTCCTGGCGCGCCGTATCGACGAGCCGAACCTCTATCACATCGACTTCGCCACGCTCGCGGCGCACCAGGGCCCGCGCGACGGCTGGCACGAGGTGTTCAAGAGCGAGATGGGCAACGTGCTCCTCGTCGAGCGCCGCGTGCTCGGCTACCGCCTCGTGCTCACGTGCGAGCGGGGCCTGGTCGAGATCGACGTCTCGCACCTGCCGGATCTCGTGATCGAGACCGCGCGCGTCCCGATGAAGTCGGGCTTCGGCGTGGTCGGTCGCATCGACGGCGGCGCGTTCGCCGTCACCGCCGGCAAGGTGGAGCCGTGGGGCCTCTCGGACGTGAGCCCCGCGATGCTCGTGGGCTCGCCCAACGAGACCATCCTCGACCTGCCGCGCACGCTGCGCACGATGCCCGAGGAGTAGCGTGGCGTCTCCGGAGTCGTCGCTGAAGGCGGTGGTCACCGCCCTCGCCGCCAACGCCTTCGTCACGATCATCAAGACGATCGCGTTCGTGCTGTCGGGCTCGGGCGCGATGCTGTCGGAGGCGATCCACAGCGCCGCCGACACCGGCAACCAGGTGCTGCTCTTCCTGGGGCTGCGCCGCGGCTCACGCGAGGCCGACGACCGCTTCCAGTACGGCTACGGCGGCGACCGCTTCATCTTCGGGATGCTGTCGGCGGCCGGCATCTTCTTCGTCGGCTGCGGCGTCACCGTCTATCACGGCGTGACCGGCCTCCTGCACCCGCACATGCCCGAGCTGAGCGTGACCACGTTCGCGGTGCTCGGCATCGCCTTCGTGATCGAGGGCGGCGTGCTCCTGTTCGCGATCGTCACCCTCTCCCGCCAGCGCGGCGAGCTCGGGTTCTGGCGCTACGTACGCGAGCGCGCCGACCCGGCCGCGGTCGCGATCCTCCTCGAGGATGGCGTCGCCGTCCTCGGCGTGATGATGGCCGGCGCCGGCATCACGCTGGCGCAGGTCACGGGGAATGCGCGCTGGGACGCGACCGCGTCGATCGTCGTCGGCGTGCTCCTCGGCGGCGTCGCCATCCACCTCGTCATCACCAACCGCAAGCTCCTGCTCGGCCATGCCGTTCCCGCGGGCACCGAGGAGCTGTTCACCGAGATCTGCGTGGAGCGCATCATGGTGCGCGCCGTGCGCGACGTGAAGACGCGCCAGCTCACGCCCGAGACCTATCAGTTCAAGGCCGAGCTGGTGCTGGACGAGAGCCGTTTCGCCGAGCTCCTCGACCAGGCGCTCCCCGCGACGTCCATGACCCACGGCTCCCGGGAGCGCGCCGACGCCCTCAACCGGCTCTCCATCGCCGCCGTCCACGCCGTCGCCACCGAGATCCAGGCCATCGAGCGCGCGGTCCGCGCCCGCATCCCGCAGGCGCATCACATCGATCTCGAGATCGCCGATCCGAAGCCCGAGGCCGACGACATCAACCTCGACAACATCGACGGCTCGGGCTGACGGCGACCGCCGCTCCACGCGCCGGCGTCAGGGCGCGTTCTGGAGCATCGCGATACACATCAGGCCGAAGGCGAGCAGCACCACCGCCGTGATCGGCCACAGGCCGAAGACAGCGGCGACGAAGCCGCGGACGCGCGGGCCCATGCTCTCCTCGAGTGAGGCGAACCGATCACGGAGCGGGATCGGCGGTGGCGCCACCGCGATCCCGCCCTTCCGGACGACACGAGCCTGGGGAAGGGGTGCCATCCACCCAGTATTCGCCCAGGCCCGGGCCGCGTCGAGCGGCAAAGATCACGCGGCCGCGGCGAGCGCCGCGACCTACGTCGCGGCCGGCCTCACGGCGGGCAGGGCGTGCTGGTCCTCTGGCACGTGGTCGCGCTGCAGCACGCGGTCTGGGCGGGAATGCCCGGATCGCACTGCTCGCCGGCCGCGGCATTGACGAAGCCGTCGCCGCACACGCGGTTGGTGCAGTCGGAGTCACACGTCGGCGTCGACTGCCCCGGCGAACCCGGATCACACTGCTCGTTGGCTGCCGGGTTGACGAAGTTGTCGCCGCAGCTGACGAAGGAGCAGTTGGCGTCGCACGCCATCGTCGACACGCCGATGGCTCCAGGATCGCAATCCTCGCCAGCGGTCGTGTTCAGCGTGTTGTCGCCGCACACCACCGCGGTGCAGTTCGAGTCGCACGTCGCCGAGTTCTGACCGACCGCGCCCGGATCGCACTGCTCGTTGGCGGCGGAGTTGACGAAGCCGTCACCACACACCACCGTCGTGCAGTTCGAGTCGCAACCCGACGTGGACACTCCGGTCATGCCCGGGTCGCAGTCCTCACCGGTCTGCACCACGCCGTCACCGCAGTTGGGCAGCGTGCAGTTGTTGCGGCAGCCGTCGTTGTTGGTCGAGTTACCGTCGTCGCACTGCTCGGTGCCGGCGCGGACGTGGCCGTCGCCGCACGTCGCCGCGCGGCACTGGCCGGCGACCATTGCCACGGTGACGCTGACGCACGCGTCGTTGTTCGACGTGTTGCCATCGTCGCAGGTGTCGGTGCGGGTTCCGACGCTGTCGAGGAACGTGTCGCCACACGTGTTGCTGCGGCAGGTGTTGAGACAGTCGTCGGTGTTGTCGGCGTCCATGTCGTCGCACTGCTCGAACAGCGATTGCGTGGTGCCGTCACCGCAGAAGCCGACGCGCGTGCACGTCGTGCTGCAGCCGTTGCCGTCGTTCGTGACGTTGCCGTCGTCGCACGCCTCGAACAGCGTCTGCACGGTGTTGTCGCCGCAGGTGCCGACGCGCGTGCACGTCGCGCTGCAGCCGTTGCCGTCGGCCGTCGTGTTGCCGTCGTCGCAGGCCTCGAAGATCGACTGCACGACGCCGTCGCCGCAGCTGCCGACGCGGGTGCACGTGTTGGAGCAGCCGTTGCCCTGGTCGCCGGCCACGCCGTCGTCGCACGCCTCGGTGCCCACGTTGAGGAAGCCGTCGTTGCACACGTTGCTGGTGCACGAGTTGAGGCACGCGTCGAGGTTCGACCCGTTGCCGTCGTCGCACGCCTCGACACCCGGCATCGCCGAGTCGGTCACACCATCACCGCAGCGCGAGTTGGTGCAGCTGTTGCGGCAGTTGTCGTTGTCGTTGGTGTTGCCGTCGTCGCACGCCTCGGTCGGCGGACCGATGAGGTCGGTGGCGCCGTCGCCGCACGTTGCCACCAGGCAGTTGTTGGGGCAGTGGTCGTTGTTGATCGTGTTGCCGTCGTCGCAGGACTCGCCGGGCTGCATCACGCCGTCGCCGCACGTGGGACGACGGCAATCGTTGCGGCACTCGTCGTTGTTGATCGCGTTGCCGTCGTCGCACTGCTCGTTGGCGAGCAGGTTGAGGATGCCGTCGCGGCACTCCGGCGCCGAGCAGTCGATGTCGCAGTTCGCCGTCTGCGCCGCGTCATCGCAGGTCTCACCCGCCACCGTGTTGATGAAGCCGTCGCCGCACTCGGCGATCGAGCAGTTGCGGTCGCAGGTCGCGGTGTCGGTGTTGAGCGCGCCCGGATCGCACTGCTCGGCTGGCGACGTCATCGGGTTGACGGTGCCGTCGCCGCACTGCGACGGCGTGCAGTTGGAGTCGCACCCCATCGTGTTGCCCCCGATCGTGCCCGGATCGCAGAGCTCGCCGGCGACCATGTTGTGGAGGTTGTCGCCGCACACCGGAAGCGTGCAGTCCGAGTCGCACAGCGCGGTGTTGACGCCGACGGCGCCCGGATCGCACTGCTCGCCGTCCGCCGCGTTGACGAACCCGTCGCCGCAGATCGAGGTCCGGCAGGTGGCGTTGCAGCTGTCGGTGTTGACGCCGACCGCGCCCGGATCGCACTGCTCGCCGGCGACCGTGTTGACCTTGTTGTCGCCGCAGATGGGACGCGTACAGTCGTCGTCGCAGGTGACCGAGAAGCCGCCGACCGCGCCGGTGTCCGCCGACGAGTCGCACTGCTCCGCCACGGGCGACGCGACCGGGTTGTAGATCCCGTCGCCGCAGGCCGGCGCCGTGCAGTTGCGGTCGCAGGTCGCCGTGTTGAGGCCGACCATGCCGGGGTCGCAGGTCTCGGCCGGCACCGCCAGCGGGTTCACGCGGTTGTCGCCGCAGTACGAGATCTTGCAGTCGATGCAGGTCGCAGTGTCGTTGGGGTTACCGGCGGTCTCGCCCAGGCCCGGGTCGCACTCCTCGCCCTCGGATTGGTCGATCGTGCCGTTGCCGCAGCCCTCGCCGGACATGCAGTCGGAGCTGCAGCCGTCGCCGTCGGCGTTGTTGCCGTCGTCGCAGATCTCGCCGCGCTGCGCGTCGACGATGAAGTCGCCGCAGCGCTTCTCCGAGAGGCAGTTGGCGCTGCACCCGTCGTTGCCGACCTGGTTGCCGTCGTCGCACGCCTCGCGGCAGCCGGGGCGCTGGGTCGCCGCGTCGCCGCGGCATTCCGGATCGTCGACCGCGTTCTTCACGAGGTGGCTGTCGGTCACGCCGTTGCCACACTCCTCGTTCGAAGTGCAGTCGTTCTTGCACCCGTCGTCGCTGTCGTTGTCGCCGTCGTCGCAGGCCTCGGTATCCGGGCCCTGCAGGTCCTGGAACGTGTCACCGCAGCTCGCCGGCCGGCACTCGCCGTCGATCTCGACGCAGTCGTCGGCGTTGGAGTCGTTGCCGTCGTCGCACGTGTCGGTGCGGTCACCCTGCGAGTCTTCGAAGCCATCGCCGCACACGTTGCTGGTGCAGTCGGCCTTGCAGTCGTCTTCGTTGTTCTGGTTGCCGTCGTCGCATTCCTCGGCGCCGTTGCGCTCGCCGTCACCGCAGCCGTCGGCGGTGCAGCCGAGACCGTCGGCGGTGCAAGCCGAGCCCGCGGGACAGACCACGGTGCTGGCCGTGCCGTCTGGGAGGAGGCAGTTGATCGTGTTGCTCTCGAAACATCCGGCCAGGAGCGCGCTACAGAGCGCAGCTACCGTGACCGCAAAGGAGGATCGAAGGGTCATAGGAAGGCTCTCCTCTAGACTAGAAACGGCCGCTGGCGGCGAAGCCGAGGTTGTCGGGACCGAACACGGGCGTGATCGACACGTCGCCACCGGCGCCACCTTCGAGCTTCTCGAGCGGGTCGATGCGGAAGGTCTTGGGTCGGTTGAGGATGACCAGCACGACGCCCGCAGCGACGGTGACGCCGCCCAGCGTGTAGAGGGTCGCGGCCATGGTCTGGCTGCTCTCCGCGTCGGACTTGAGCGCAAAGGTCGCGGGGGTCGGGTCCGAGCAGCCGTGCGTCGGATCGGCGTCGGCACAGTCCTGGATCGCCTGGTCGTAGTCGGCGAAGCCGTTCTTCGCCGAGCTGTGCATGATCGCGCCGCCGATGCCGAACGCCACGCCGGCGCCGAGCACGGTGTACGGGATCCACGCCGGCATCCTGCGCTTCTCACGCGTCAGCTCGGCGTCGGTGAAGAGGCTCAGCTCGAGGCGCGACGTCTCGCCGCCGCCCAGCTTGAGGTTGAGCTGCGTCGGCGAGTAGCCCGGCGCGCGCGCCGCGATGGAGTGCTCGCCGGCGCGGATGAGGCTCGAGTACGTGCCCGGGCCCTGCTGGACTTCCTTGCCGTCGAGGATGAGGACGGAGTCCGGCTCGGTGATGGTGTACTCGACCTTCACCAGCTGCTTCTCGACGAGCAGCTTGAAGTCCTTGGCGCGGGCGAACTTGTCGTCGCCGAGCGGGGCCGCGCCGTAGACCAGCGACTTCTCGAGCGCCGCGTGCATCTCGACCGGCTGGTCGAGGTTCACGAGCGCGAGGGCCAGGTTGTAGCTGATCGCGGGGTGGTCCCAGTGCGTGAGCGCCTCGCGGTACTTCTCCGCGGCCTTGGGGAACAAGGCGTCGCGCAGCATGCCGTTGGCCTCGTTGAAGAGCGAGAGCGCCTTGCGCTGCTCCTCGGGCGAGACGCCCTTGGCCCACGGGCGCGCATCCTCTTGCTGTGCGGTCGCCAGGTCCTTGTCCGTGATCTGCTTGGGCGGGGTCTCGGGCGGTGTCTCGGGCTGAGCAAGAGCCGGAGTCACGCTCGAGGCGGTGAACAACACGAACGCCGCCCCCGCGGCGAACGAAGCAATGGAACGCATGGTCTCTCCCGGTGGCTGGCTAGCGAACGGACTACTACTTGAGCGTTTCGATCATCTGGCCGATCTGCTCTTCCAGTTCCTTCACGCGCTGCTTCTCCTTTGCGAGGAGACGCTCGATCTCTGCCTTCGACGAGGTGGCCTCGGCCTCGGCCGCCTCGGCGACGCGCTTGGCCTGAACGGCCACCGCCTCGTTGCGCTCTGCATCCTTCTGCGCTTCCTTCGCGTCCTCCCGCGCCTTCTCCGACTCACCCAGCGCCACCTCGAGCTCCGCCTTCTTTCCGACGAGCTCCTCGTACGTCATCTCGAGCTGGATACCAGCCTTGGTCGCTTCCTTGACGGCGGCGAGGCGTCCCTTCTCTTCCTCGAGACGCTGCCGCTCCTTCTCCTCGGCTGACGCGAGCGCCAGCTTGGCCTCGGCCTCGGACGCCTTGGCGAGCTTGGCCTGCTCCTCGGCGAGCGAGGCGTTCTTCTTGGCGACGATCGCGTTCTTCGACGCCTTCTTCTCCGACTGGCGGATCGTGAACAGCGCCATCGCCGCCGCGACGAGGAGGACGGTGAGGAACGCGACCACGCCGATCGTGATCGTGCGGCGGCGGCGCTCGGCCGCGGTCGACTCGTTGATGACCTCGGCGAGGAACGCGCGCTGCGTCTCGGGCAGCGTGCCCTGGTGACGGCGCGCCCAGCGGATCGCCTCGTCGGCGGTCTCGCCGCGCCACAACATGCCGCGGTCGCGCCCCTTGCCGTGCCACTGCTTGGCGGCGACGCGCAGCTGCTCGATGAACTGCGCGTCCTCCTGCGTCTCGTCGAGCCAGCGGCGCAAGGCCGGCCAGCTGTGGATCAGCGACTCGTGCACGATCTCGACGGTCGAGCCCTGGGCCGATCCGTCGGCCGCGGTCTGCGAGACGAGCAGGCGTGCGGCGACCAGGTGATCGACGAGGCGCTGCACGTCACCGGGCTGCGGCGACAGCTCCTGGAGCTCGGCGAGCGAGACGATCGCGCGCGTGCGCTCCGGCGTGATGAGGCGCAAGCACACCGCGCGGGCCAGGGCCTGCGACGTCGGGTTCAGCTCGGCGAGCACGCTGTCGGCGTGCGACGCGAGCGCGCCGCCGATCCCACCCATCGCGTTGTACGCGTTCTGGGTGAGCAGCTTGCGCCCCGAGTCCTTGTTCTCCCACAGCTTCGTCGCCGCGAACTGGAGCAGCGGCAGCGCGCCGGGCGTGGTCTCGAGGTGCGAGAGCATCTCCTCGACCATCACCGGGTTCTCGAACTGGTAGCCGGCCATCTCGGCGGGCTGCACGAGCGCGTCGCGCAGACCGTCGCGGTTGGGCGGCGTCAGGAAGAACAGGCCCTGCATGACCTCGCCCATGAGCTGCGGGTCCTCGCCCACACGGTCGAGGAAGTCGGAGCGCAGGGACAGGACGACGCGCACGGGTGCCGACGCGTCGTCGGCGGCGCCGGCCAGACAGGCCGTGAACGCGGCGCGCTCGGCGGCGTCCGGGACGAGCGTGTAGAGCTCCTCGAACTGATCCACGAAGAGCAGGATCTTGGTGCCCGAGCGCTTGGCGCGACTGCGCAGCACCTGGCCCATGTGGCCGGGCTCGCGCGCGAGGCGCGCGGCGATCGCGGCCTGCTCCTTGAGATCGTCCTGCACCGTCTGCGAGGTCGAGCCGACCATGGGCGTCATCATCGCGGCGACGGCCGAGAGCGGATTGCGGCCGGGACGGATGACGAGCGACTCCCAGCTCTCACCCGACTGCTTCAACGCCGGGACGAGACCGGCGCGGACGAACGACGACTTGCCGACGCCCGACGGACCGACGACGCCCATGACGGGACGCTCGCGGATGCGGTTGACGGCGGCGGCGATCTCGCGCGTGCGGCCGAAGAAGCGCGCCGCGTCGCTCTCCTGGAACGACGACAGACCCGCGTACGGGCTCTCGTCGAAGGCCAGGTTCATCGTCTGGAACCGGCCGGGCATGAACGGCTCGAGCGCGCGCAACAGCTCGCGCGCATCCTTCCAGCGCAGCTCCTTGTCCTTCAGCAGACACTTGTCGACGACGTCGCACAGCGCCTGCGGGACGTCGTTGACGGCGTCGCGCAGCTTGGGCATGGGCTTGTCGAGCATCGCCGTGACGACGAGCTGGTTGCCCTGGAGCGGCGCGAGCGGGTGCTTGCCGGCGAGGAGGCGGAACAGGATCACGCCCGTCGCCCAGATGTCCGTTCGATGGTCGATCTCGACACCGATGCCCCACTGCTCCGGGGACATGTACTTCATGGTGCCCATGATCACGCCCTGACGGGTCAGGTTCGTGTTGCCCGTGTCGGGGCCGAGCTCGGCGGCGGTCGGAAGACGGATCGCGCCGGCGGATTGACCGACGGGCTTGTCCGCTTGATCGCGAACCTTCGCGATGCCGAAGTCGAGCACCTTCACGGTGCCCAGATCCGTGACGAAGATGTTGTCGGGCTTGAGATCGCGGTGGACGATGCCCTGCTCGTGCGCGACGGAGAGCGCCTTCACGACCGGGACCATCAGCTCGACGGCGCGTGCGGCGGGCAGACGCTTGCCACCGGAGACGAGCTCGGTGAGCACGGTGCCCTGGAGGAACTCGAGCACCATGTACGGCTGACCGCCGTGCTCGCCGACCTCGTAGATGATGACGATGTTCTCGTGGCTGCAGCGCGCGGTGGCGCGGGCCTCGATGATGAAGCGCTGGGTCAGCTCGGGGTGGTGCGACTGGAGGATCTTGATCGCGACCTTGCGGCCGAGCTTGAGGTCGCGGGCGAGGTACACGGTACCCATGCCGCCCGCGCCGAGCTCGCGGATGAGCTCGTACTGGTTGATGGTGACGCCGGGGCGCGGCTGTTGCCCCGGTCCGAAGAGCTGCGTGACCTCGGAGACTTCCTGTCGCGACGGCCCGGTCTGCAGCAAGCCCGAACCACCACCCGCGCCGTTACCGGCGGGCGGCGGCGCCGCTGGTGGCGGGTTGCTCGGCTTGGTGCCGCGCGCGACGACGGGCGCGACGGTCTTGTCCGACGCTCCCGACGACTGGGGCGCGGGCTCGAGCATGTCGATCTCGACCTCGACCTTGGCCGGCGCCTTGCCGCCGACCGCCATCATGGTCTTGTCGGCAGGTTGGCTGCGCCCTCCCACCTGGCCGGAGATCGAGCCGGCGGCTGCGCCACCGACTCCCCCGCTGATGATGGCCGTCTTGTCGCTCGGAGCGGCCTTGTCGCCGCTATTGTTGGGATCACTCATCGTTCACCGATATGGAACGCCAAACGCAAGTGCGCCGTGCGCCGCGCACGGCTCCCCCGGTTCGGAACGGCAAAATACTAACGTGCTTTTCGGCGAAGATCAGGGGTTTCGTCCGCGTTCCTCACGTCGTCAAAGGTGGGCACCGTTACACAGCGACGGGTAGCGAGTAGCGGTGATCGCGAGCTAGTGTCCGAACGATGCCGACGCTCTCCGGACTCTCTCGCGATTTCCGATCCTCGTATCTCGACCACGCGACCCTGACGGCGCAGCTCGAGGCGTGGCGGGATGCGTATCCGACATTGGTGCGACTGACGTCGATCGCGAAGACGCCGGAGGGCCGCGACCTGTGGCTTCTCACCATCGGCACGGAGCCCGATCGCGTGCGTCCGACGGCGTGGGTCGACGGCAACATGCACGCGTCGGAGCTCGCGGGATCGAGCGTCGCGCTCGCGATCGCCGAGGACATCCTGCGCGCGCACGTGGAGCCGGAGTCGTTTGGAGCGCTCGGCGTGCCGGCGCCGATCCTCGAGCGTGTGCGCGCGACCCGCTTCTTCATCTTGCCGCGCATGAGCCCCGACGGCGCCGAGTGCGTGCTGAAGACCGGACGCTACGTGCGCAGCGTGCCGCGCGACGACCGAAACGATCGCGGCGCGATGCGCTGGCGCAGCGAGGACGTCGACGGGGACGGGCTCACGTTCGTCATGCGGCAGGTCGATCCGACCGGCGACTACGTCGCGGCGAGCGCGGCGCACCCCGACCTGCTCGTCACGCGCGAGCTCGACGATCCGGGACCGTACTACCGCGTCTATCCCGAGGGCGTGATCGAGAACTGGGACGGGTTTCGCGTGCCGATGTGGTCCTACGTCGGCGACAACCCGGTCGATCTCAATCGCAACTTCCCGTGGTCGTGGTCTCCGACGCACGAGCAGATCGGCGCGGGCGCGTACCCGGCGAGCGAGCCCGAGTCGCGCGCCGTCGTCGAGCTCGCGGTCGCGCACCCCGAGATCTACACGTGGCTCAACCTGCACTGCTACGGCGGCGTCTTCATCCGCCCGCTCGGCCATCAGCCCGACTCCAAGCTCGACGTCGACGACATGGGCCTGTGGAAGCTGATCGAACGCTTCGCGGCCGAGGACACCGGCTATCCGGTGGTGTCGGGCTACGAGGAGTTTCTGTACGCGCCCGACGCGCCGCTGCACGGCGACCTCTCGGACTTCGCGTATCACCAGCGCGGCGCGGTCGCGTACGTGATCGAGCTGTGGGACCTGTTCAAGCGACTCGGGCTGCCGCGGCCCAAGCGCTTCGTCGATTACTACACGCACCTCACGCGGGCCGACATCGAGAAGCTGGCGGCGTGGGACAAGGAGCACAACCAGGGCCGCGTGGTGCGGCCGTGGAAGAAGGTGCAGCACCCGCAGCTGGGCGAGGTCGAGGTCGGCGGCGTCGATCCGCGCTTCGGCGTGTGGAACCCGCCGCCCGAGCTGCTCGACGAGGTGTGCCGCGCGCAGAGCAAGTGCTTCCTGCGCGTGGCGGCGCTCGCGCCGCAGCTGAACGTGCGCGTGGCGCGCGCGGTGCCGCTGGGCGACGGCGTGTCGCGCGTCGAGATCGTGGTCGACAACACCGGCTACCTGCCGACGTACGTGCTCGCGTCGGCGAAGAAGCTCGAGTGGAACGAGCCGCTCTACGCGGATGCGGCGTGCGGCGGCGACTGCACGCTCGTCGACGCGGCGGGCGCGCGGGTCACGCTCGGCCACCTCGAGGGCTGGGGGCGCGGCGTCGGCACCGGCGCCAACGAGCTCGCGTACCAGCGCAGCGCCGGCAACCTGGCGGCCGCGCGCGGCACGTGGCTGGTGCGCGGCAAGGGCGTGGTGCGCGTGCGCGCCGGATCGTGCCGGACCGGCTTCGTCGACGCGACGATCGAAGTGGGTTGATCGTCGTCCGTCCGGTGTAGCCTGTTCTCATGGCCGAACCGCCGATCCTGCAGCTACCCGAGGTGGACCTGGCCCGGCTCGCGGTGGTGACCCGCAAGATGCTGTCGGAGGATCTGGTGCAGGTGGAGCGCACGACACGTGACTTCCTCGCGCTCCTCGACATCGCGTACCTGGTGGCCTCGGCCGACCGCCTCGTCGGCGACGAGCGCGAGGGCATCCTGCGCATCTTCGAGCAGCTGGCCGATGGCGTGCTCGATCGGGACGCGGTCGAGCACCACTTTCGCGAGCTCGACGAGGTGCGCGCGACGGCGGGACGCGGCGAGCGCCTGGGAGCAGCGGCCGGCGACCTGCGCGCGGAGGATCGCGCCGGCGCCATCGCGTTCGCCGCGGCGATCGCCATGACCGATGGCTGGCTCGGCGAGGCCGAGCTCGCGGCGCTCTACGAGCTCGGCGGCCACCTCTCGATCGCGACCGACAAGGCGCGCGAGCAGGTCGAGAACGTCATCCAGCGCGTCGAAGGTCGGCTGCGATAGATGGCGCTCTACGCGATCGGCGATGTGCAGGGCTGCATGGACAGCCTCGAGCGCCTGCTGGTCGCGATCGACTACCAGCGCGGCCGCGATCGCCTGTGGCTCGTCGGCGATCTGGTGAACCGCGGGCCGCGTTCGCTCGACACGCTGCGCTGGGCGCGTGATCAGGGCGACTCGGTCGTCGCCGTCCTCGGCAACCACGATCTGCACCTGCTCGCGCGCGCCGCCGGCACCGCCGAGGCCAAGCGACGCGATTCGATCGACGACGTGCTCGCGGCGCCGGATCGCGACGAGCTCGTCGACTGGCTCCGCGCGCGGCCGCTGCTGCACGTCGAGGACGACCTGGTGCTCGTCCATGCCGGCCTGCATCCGCGCTGGACGGTCGCGCGCGCGCTCGCGCTGGCAGGCGAGCTCGAGGCCGGGCTGCGCGGCACCGCCTGGAAGCAGTGGCTGACGCAGCTCGGGGGCGCGCCGCCGCCGTGGAGCGAGAGCCTCGAGGGCGCGGCCCGCGTGCGCGCGCTCCTCTCGTTCTTCGTGCGCGTGCGCTGCTGTGATGTCGACGACGCCGAGCCCGTGACCGACTTCGACGGGCCGCCCGAGGACGCTCCCGAGGGCGCGGTGCCCTGGTACGCGCTCCCGGATCCGGCGTGGGCCGATCACACCGTCATCTTCGGCCACTGGGCCGCGCACGGGTTGCGCATGGGCGAGCGGTGGATCGCGACCGACGCCGGTTGCGTGTGGGGCAAGGGGCTCACCGCGGTGCGACTGCCGGATCGTGCCGTGACGCAGGTGAAGAGCGTCGAGACCGCCAGCTGACGAACGCCCGGCGCGCTTGTATCCTCTCGTCATGACCGAAGCGGAGCGGTGCAAGGAGAAGCTCGCGGCGGCGCGCTCGCATCCCGGGCTCGCCGAGGCGATGCGCACGCCACCACCCACGTGGCTCACGACCGGCATCATCATGACCCTGGTGATGATCGTGGCGTGGATCGCGACCATCGCGCTCATGCCATCCGAGCGCGAAATGCGGCACGTGCCCGGCGTCTTCAAGTTCCAGATGTACATCTCGTTCTTCCCCACGACGATCGCCACCATCGCGTGCGCGTGGCTCCTCTTCGACGCGCTGGCGCTGACGGTGAAGCCGACCAGCTACCTGCTCGCGGTCGCCGAGCAACGCATCCACACGCCCGCGCCCTTCTACATCCGCCTCATCACCGAGGACGGCGCCGACCGCGAGTACCGCGCGCGGCGGCGCGCCGCCTCGATCGTGAAGCTCGGCCTCGTCGAGCCCGGCCAGGTCGGCGTCGCCGTGATGAAGGGCGACATCTGCGTCCAGTGGGTCCCGCTGCCGCCGCACCCCGGCCGGGTCTACGACCGTGCCTGACGCCGACGCCGAGACCCGCGCGCAGCTCGCGCGCGCGGCCGCCGACCCCACGATCCAGGCGCAGCTCGCGAGCCACGACGACTACCTCGGCGCGCTCAAGCTCGCCGGCGAGCTGTGGATGATGGCCTGCCTCGTCGTCGGGATCTACGCGTTCTTCCTGCTCGACGAGCGGCCGCCCGAGGACTCGAGCACGACGATCGCGGGCCTCATCGTGTTGCTCCCTGTTGGGCTCCTCGCAGCCGCGCCGGGCATGTGGCTCTCGGTCACGATCAACCGGATGCTGCGTGCGCCCGAGCGCTCCGTGGTCGCGCGCGTCACGCGGTGCGACGGCAAGACGTGGGTGCGGCGCCTGGAGATCGTGACCGCGGACGGCCACGCCGAGTGGGTGGTGCCGCGGTTCAAGGCGTTCATCGAAGGCACGAGCGGCGCCATGGTGCCGGGCACGATCGCCGTCGCCGTGCTCCGCGGCGACAAGCTCGTCGACTGGTTCGCCTACGCGGGTTCGCCGCGCGCGTGACCCGCGCCTAGCGAATCGCGGGCGGCAGCTCGAGGTCGCGGCGGAGCGCGGCGTTGTACGTCGCCGCCATGTCGCGCGCGGCATCGCGCGCCCACGTGCGATCGAGGACGAGGCCGACGCCGATGAAGACCACGCCGGCGCCCAGCAGCGTGTACGCGGCGCGATTCGACATGCGCTCGCGCTCGGGCGCGCTCAGCTGGTAGCCGGCGGTGAAGCCGACGAGCCCGCCGCCCGTCCCCGCGATGAGGCTGACGGCGAGGCTGCGCTGGCGCACCGTCGCGTGGGCCTCGCGGCTGTCGGGATATCGCGCCACCGCCGACTCGATCGTGCGCAGCGAGTACGTGCCGTCGGCGCGACGCCACGAGCGCGAGCCGAGGCGATCGACGTACGTGAGCTCGCTGGCGTCGTAGAGCGCCTCGCGCGTCGCGAGATCGGCGCCGCGTGGAGCCTGCGGCTGTGTCGCGTTGTGCCCGCACGCGGTCGTCGAGATCACGACCGTCACGACGGCGGCTGCGAGCCCGCCCCGCATCACTTCTTCGGCTTCGTCGGGAGCGTGACGGGCTCGACGGTCAGGTCGGGCTTGGAGAACTCGAGATCGACGTCGACCGACTCGGCCTCGCGGCTGACGAAGCCGCCGGAGCCCGGCGCGCCCGGCGTCCCGGGGGCCGGCCCCGTCTCGACGCGGCCCTTCTCGGCGAGCACCCGGGCGGGCGAGGTCGCCGCCGCGTTCGACATCGGCGGCGTCTGCGGCGCGCCCTGCCACTTCCACGTCGGAAGGTGATCGCCGTCCATCGGGTTGCGCTTCACGCCCATCTTGTGACGCGCCGCCGCGACCGCTTGACCGAGCGCGAGCTGCGGATCGAGGCCGGGCGGCGCCAGCTTGAGCACGTCGGCGAGCATGTACGCCATCGTGCTGGCCGAGCCGAAGCGGCGGTCGGGCTCCTTGGTGAGCGCACCGTTGATGACCGCGATGAGCTCGGGCGGCACGTCGGGCCGCATCGGCGCGAGCGGGCGCACCAGGCACTGGCGGATCTGCTTGAAGACCTCGAGGTCGCTGCGCCCGTCGAAGAGGCGCTCGCCGACCAGCGACTCCCAGAGCACGGCGCCCATCGCGAACAGATCGGAGAGCGGCGTGGCCTGCCCGCCCATCGCGACCTCGGGCGAGAGGTACGAGAGCTTGCCCTTCACCGTGCCGGGCGCGGTGAGGCTGAAGACGCGGTCGCGCGCGCGCGCCAGCCCGAAGTCGGTCAGCTTCACGATGCCGTTGGTGCCGACCAGGATGTTGTGAGGCGAGACGTCGCGGTGGACGATCGGCGCGGGCGTGCCGTCGGGGCGGCGGCGCTCGTGTGCCGCGCCCAGGCCGCGCAGCGTCGCGATGCCGGCGGCGACGACGAGCGGCCACGGCACGTGCTCGCCGGCCTCGCGGTACGACTTCACCAGCGAGCCGAGGTCCATGCCCTCGACCCACTCCATCACGATGTAGTAGCTGCCCTGGGCGTCGGCGCAGAAGTCGTAGACGGCGACGATGTTCGGGTGCGCGAGCTCGGCGCCGACGCGCGCCTCCTCGATGAACATGTCGGTGTAGTTCCGGATCGCGCGGAACTCCTGCTTGATCTTCTTGATCGCGACCGTGCGCGAGAAGCCGGCGGCGCCGCGCACCGCGGCCTTCCACACCGAGGCCATGCCGCCTTCACCGGCCAGCTCGACGAGCTCGTACTTGCCATCGATGATCGCGGGGGACGAGCTCATGCCGGCAGGTATTATACGGTCACGCCGTCCTCGGCGTCGAGACGACGGCGCGTCGCCTCCAGCTCTTCGGCGGCGGCCTCCCACCGGCCGGTGAGCTCCTCCAGCTTGACCTGGTCGGTCTGGAACTCGTTCAGGAGCGTGTTGCGGCGGGCGCCGTCGGCGTAGACCTCGGGATCCGAGAGCTGCGTCGAGCGCCTGGACTGCGTGGTCTCGAGCGCCGTGATGCGCTCCTCGAGCTCCGCGACCTTCTTCTCGAGGGGTCCGAGGGTCTTCGCCCGCTTCTGGCGCGTCTCGGCCTCCCGGCGCTTGCGCTGTTTCTCGTCTTCTTTCGGAACCGGCGCCGCCGCCGCTGCAGGTGCTGCAGCCTTGGTGCGCGTGTGGGCGACATCCCCGGCGACCACGACCTCCTTGCGGCGCTGTGCGCACGAGTACAGGTACTCGTCGAGCGTGCCCGGGTAGGTGTCGACGTGGCCGGCCTCGACGTTCCAGATCCTGGAAGCGAGCGTACGGATGAGGCTGCGGTTGTGGCTGACGAACACCAGCGTGCCGTCGTAGTCGACCAGCGAGCGGGCCAGGCTCTCCGACGACTCGAGGTCGAGGTGGTTGGTCGGCTCGTCCATCAGGATGAGGTTGCCGGGATTGATGAGGAGGCGCGCCAGCGCGACGCGGGCGCGCTCACCACCGGACAGCACCTTGCACGGCTTGTCGACGTCATCGCCGCGGAACATGAACGCGCCGAGGAGCGATCGCACGCGCGACACCGGCGAGGTAGGGCTGGCCCGCTGCACGACCTCCTGCACCGTCGCGCCCATGTCGAGCGTGTCGGCGTGGTGCTGGGCGTAGTAGCCGGCCTTGACGCCGCTACCGAGCTTGATGGTGCCGTCGTCCTGCGAGAGCTCGCCCGCGATCATGCGCAGGAGCGTGGTCTTGCCGGCGCCGTTCACGCCGATGATGCCGATCTTCTCGCCGCGGCGGACGATGAGATCGATGCCGGGGAAGACGACGTGGCTGCCGTACGCCTTCTTCACGCCCTCGACCTTGATGACCTCGCCCACCGCGCGCTCGGACGCCGGGAACGAGAAGCGCATGACGTGGCGCTTCTGAAAGGTCTCGACGTCTTCCATCTTGTCGAGCTGCTTGATGCGGCTCTGCACCGCCTTGGCCTTGTTGGCCTGGGCGCGGAAGCGATCGACGAAGCGCGTGAGGCGCTCGCGCTCGCGCTCGAGGTTCTTGGCCTTGCCGGCGAGGATGGTCTCCTCCTCGAGGCGCGCCTCGATGTAGCGCTCGTAGTTGCCGGGGTAGCTGCGCAGGCCCTCGGGCTCGAGGCTGACGACGCGATCGATCTGCTCGTTGAGAAAGTCGCGATCGTGGCTGATGAGGATGAAGCAGCGGTTGTAGCGCTTGAGGAAGTCGGCGAACCACGCCACCGACGGCATGTCGAGGTGGTTGGTGGGCTCGTCGAGGAGGAGGACGTCGGGGCGCTGGAAGAGCAGCGCGGCCAGCGCGGCGCGCATCTTCCAGCCGCCGGAGAACTCGCCGAGGTCGCGGCCGTGATCGGTGGGCACGAAGCCGAGGCCGCCGAGGATCGAGAAGGCCTCGTGCTCGGAGAAGAAGCGATCGAAGTGGTCCTTCTTCTCGTGCAGGTCGGTGACGTGCTCGACGAGCTCGATCATCTCGTCGGCGCGGTCGGGGTTGTCGCCGATCGCGATCAGCTCCGCCTCGGCGTCGGCGAGGTCAGCGTCGATCTGCGCGCGACCGGGGACCGAGGAGACGACGAAGTCGAGGAGCGTCTTGCCGCCGGCGATCACGAGATCCTGCGGCAGCCAGCCGATGCGGATGCCACGCGCGCGCGTGACCTTGCCGTCGTCGATCTCCTGCTGACCGGCGATCACCTTGAGGAGCGTGGTCTTGCCCGACCCGTTGGGCCCGATGAGACCGATGCGATCGTGCGGCCCCAGGCGAAGGGAGACCGCATCGAAGATCATGCGATCGGCGAAGAAGAGCGTTACGTCTTCGAGTACGACGAGAGACACGGGAAGCTCGCGGAAGGATAGTTACTGCTCACGACGGCGGCGCGACCGTACCACCATCGAGCGAGGCAGCACACCCTCGCGCTCGAGCGTGTGCAGTCGTTCGCCGAGCGGCTTGAGCTTTGCCATCCGGGCCGGGTCGCGGCCGAACTCGTCGAGGAGCGCCGAGTAGCGTTCGCGCGCGGTCTCGTCGGAGTACTGCGTCGGGTGCGCGAGCACGTGCGCCAGCGCCACCAGGGCGGCGCGAAAGCCGAGCTCGTGGTCGGCATCGAGCAAGCTCGCGAGCGCGGCGGCGTCGGCTGCCAGCGCGGCGGCGGCGGCCGCGTCTCCACCTTCGGCGCTCGTCACGAGCGCGCGCAGCTCGTCCATCTCGCGACCGACCGCCACGACGTGAGCCTAGCGCGCCGGGGCGACGTTTTCCGGTAGCGGCGGGGTTTCGTGTGGCCCGGATTGATCAGGCCGGGCAGCCGGGTTCGCGTGATTCAGTCGAGATCGCGGCGGACGCCGAGCGTGAACACGAGATCCTGCCGCTCCTCGCCGACGAGCGGCAGGCCGGCGGCGAGCTCCGTGCGCCACAGCCCTTTGACGCGCCAGTGCGCGCCGGCGCGGAGCGCGACGTGATCGAGGGCCCAGCCGTACCAGCCCATCTGCGTGTCGAGCCCGCCGAAGACGGCGAGCCAGCCCGTGACCGTGAGCGCGCCGTCGGCGGAGGCCATGAGCGCGGCGCGGCCGTCGCGACCGGTGACCGACGACGCGTACCAGCCGAGCAGCGCGCCGTGCAGGTGCACGCGCACGTGCGTCGCCACGTGCCACGTCTCGGCGACGCCGAGCTGGAGCGCGCCCGAGCTGCCGTCGAGGCGCGAGCGCGTGAACGGGACCTCGAGGCGCGCATAGAGCGCGCGCGCGAGCTCCTTGCCGGCGCGCGAGCCGCGACTACCGAGCGCGATGTGCCCGGTGACGGGCCCGTACGCGAGCTCGTCGGCGGTGAGCACGGCGTTCTGCACGAAGATGCCGTCGAGCACGCGCAGCGAGATGCCCCACTCGAAGCCATCCGACTCGAGCAGGCGAATGGCGAGCGTGAGCTCGCCGCCGAGGTTGCCGTAGAAGTCGCCGGTGTCGACGAGCGTGCGCCCGCGCAGCGTGGCGCCGACATCGGCGTGCAGACATCCGCCGCGCGCCGCATCGACGCCGCTCTCCCGCCAGGGCAGCGCGACGGGATCGTCGACGTGGTCCTCGCACGGATCGGCCCACGCCGGAGCGGCGACCGAGGTTGCGGCTAGAAACGCGAGGATGGCGCAGCAGGGCGTGCGACGGAGGCGAGGCAAGGGCGCATCGTAGCGCGACCGGCGCGGCCATGCCTTGCCATCGAAGTGTCGGGCGGAATCTCCGCAGCGGTCCAGCGCGACGGCCTGGTCAAGTGCGAGCGGAAGACGACCTGAGTCGCCGGCGAACCGGGTCCGGAGACGGCCCGCGTCGTTGGCCGAAGGAGGTCTTCGCGCTCTACGTGCGACGCGCGGCCAGCGCCGCCGCGAAGGCCGCCTCGATGAATGCATGACGGCGCTGCGAATGCTGGATGTCCCCTCGGGCATCACGCCGGTCGCGCCGACCGTGCTGTGGAAGCAGATCCGGCGACTGGCGCCGACTCGCTAGGGGTCACCCGGCGGTGTCCAGCCGTTGCCGTCGACGTCGAGGAGAATCGGGCTCGTGAAGCCGGTGGGCCAGCTGTCGGGGACGAGGCGCGTCATGTGGAAACGCGGGTCGGTGGGGTCGGTGGGATCGGGCGGGTTCTCGATGGGGCCCGCGTCTTCGTCGTCCTCGATGTCCGCGTCGTCGACGCGGCCGTCGGCGTTGTTGTCGCCGGTGTCGGGGACGCCATCGTCGTCGAGATCCTCGTACGCCGGTAGCGCCATGCCGGCCTCGACGACGACCCAGCCGTCGGCGGTCGCGAGCTCCGCGAGCGCGACCTGGCCTTGCCAGCGCACGATGCCGGCGCTACCGAACGGGTCGGCGGGCGCGGGCAGATCGCGGGCGAGCACGCGCTCGCCGGTGGCGGTGACGACGCGCACCTCGTCGACGGGGATCCACGGCGCGGCGCGCACGGTGATGGTGAGGACCTCGCCGGCGGCGGGCACGACGGGCGTGAGGCCGAGGCCGCGGCGCGGCGCACCCGGCGGGCCGATCGCGACCTCGATGAAGACGCCGGAGCCGGCGACGGTGCGGCCGGCGCGCAGCGCGGTGTTGAAGGCGGACGGCGTGGTCTGCGCGAGCGGCGTGCCGGTCTCGACCCAGGTGCGGCCCCAGCCGATCTGGCCGTCGCGCATGCCGTGCGAGTCGCTGTTGGCCGCGCCGGGCACGGGATAGCCGGCGCTGATGAGCGAAAACCAGAGCGGCCGCGTCTTGGCCCACTCGTCGGCGCCGGCGCCGTTCTGCACCTCCATCACGTCCCAGTCGAGGTTGCGGCGGCCGCCGCCGGGCGCACGCAGGAGCGTGTCGTCGATGGGCGCGCGTGGATCGAAGTTGATGGCGCGCAGGTAGCCGAGGTCGCGGCCGAACTGCGTCTCGTCCCACGGATGGTTGATCATGCGGACGCCATCGGGGCCGATGAGCGGGTCGAGGCGATCGAAGAGCTCGCCGGGCTCGACCAGCTCGTCCCACGGCGCGCCGGCGCGCGGCTCGCCGGGCACGGCCGTGAGCGGCCAGAAGTTGAAGTGACCGATGACCTTCGGGAGATCCTCGCCGGGGACGTCGAGCCACGGGATGACCTGCGTGGTCTCGAGGCCGCCCATCACGAGGAGCCGCGAGGAGACGTCGAGCGCCGTGATGGCGGCGGTGTAGTCGCCGACCACGTCGTGATCCGTGGCGGCGATGACGTCGACGCCGGCGGCGACGAACGAGAGCACGCGGTCGCGATCGGGGATCCCGGAGTCGAAGCTGCGGCGGCCGTGCACGTGCAGGTCGGAGGCGAGCCAGCCGGCGGGGCGGATGGCGAGCGCGTCGAGCGCGAAGCTCTGCGTCGTGATCTCGCCCGCGACGAGCGTGACCTCGGTGCGCGCCAGCGTCGCTTCGGGGCCGGCGCTGGCGTAGAGCCAGTAGTGACCGGCCGGGACCTCGACCTCGACGCCGGTCGGCTCGACGAGGATGTGATTGCACGCGGGTGATGCGCCGTCGGGCGGGCCGAGCCACGGGGCGCACGGCGTCAGGCGGCCGTGCAGCGTGCCGGTGACGGCGGCGCGGGTCGCGTCGTCGGCCGGGACGACCGCCACGAGCGCGTGCGCGGGTCGTGGTGCGCCGGCGCCGGGATCGATCGTGACGTCGACCTGGAGCGTCGCGGGCGCTTCGATGGAGACGTCGCCGATCGCGCCGTCGGCGCCGATCGCGCCCTCGGCCACCTTCCGGCCGAAGCTCCACAGCTCGTACGCCAGCGGCTCGCCCGAGGGCGCGGCGGCCGTGAACGTGCCGTCGGCGCCGGGGACGACGGCATTCACGGGAAGGCGCGCGTCCGCGGCGCCGCCATCCGGGGCGGCGAAGATCATGACGGACGCGCGGCGCACGTCGCCGCCGAACGGCAGGGCGGCGGCGACGGTGCCGACGACGACGCGGCCGCTGACGACGCGCGTGGGATCGCCGTGGAGCTGGCCGCGCACGTTCAGCGCGGTGTCGATCGCCGGCGCGGGACCGCGGCCGCTGCCGGCGGTGGCGAGGAAGCGCTCGAGCACCAGGCCGTCGCCGGCGCGCACCAGCTCGATGTCGCTGCCGAGCGACGAGATCTGGAGGTCGACCACGCCGTGGATCGCGGTGTCGCCGCACGACACGACGCTGTAGGACGGGCCGTCGGTCGCCGGTGTGGCGCCGGCGGTGTAGTCGTACGACGACCACTGCGACGTGAGCTCGAGCAGGTCGAGCGGCGGCTGCTCGTAGCCCTGCCCTGCCGCCGGCACGAACGGGACCACGCGGCGCTTGCCGAGATCGACGGTGTCGGCGACGACGAACGCGTACGGATACGGCGAGCCGTTGAAGAGCTCGCTGCGCACGCGCAGCCCGGGGTCACACGGATGCAGCTCGTAGCGCGTGGCCACGCTGATGTCGGGGCGACCGTCGAGGTGGCCGCGCACGACGACCGCGACGTACGCGGGGCTGCGATCGACGATCTCGAGCGCGTCGTACGCGAACGCGTCGTCGGGCAGGATACCCGCGAGCTGGTACGCGATCGTCATGTCGTCGTGCGCGCCCGCCGAGCCGAAGTCGACCAGCGTGCCGCCGGTCGGCGCGAGATCGATCGGCGCGTCGAGCTCGTTGATGACGGCGGTGACCACGCCGTTCGACAGCGCGACCGCGCGCGACGAGCCGTCGGCGAGCGCGAGCCGCATCGCGGCCGGCAGGTCGGCGTGCGCGCCGACGTACAGCTCCTGCGTCTCGCACGTGAACGTCAGCCCGTCGCACGGGCGCGTGGCCTCGCAATCGCCGCCGAGGCAGCTGGTGCGCTTGCATGCGAGCTGAAGCACGCTCGTTACCCCGACGAGCACGAGCACGTATGCCCGGTACACGCTGCGATAGTATCGCGACCCATGCGCGCCTGGAGAGCCCACACCTACGGTTCGTACAAGGATGTCCTCCAGCTCGAGGAGGTGCCGTCGCTCGAGCCGCCGCCCGGCGGCGCGGTCGTGAAGGTCGAGGCGGCGGCGCTCAACTTCCCCGACCTGCTCGCCATCGCGGGGCAGTACCAGGTGAAGGCGCCGCTGCCGTTCACGCCGGGGATCGAGGCGGCGGGCACCGTCGTGAAGGCGGGCGCGACCAGCAGGCACAAGGTCGGCGACAAGGTCATCGTGAGCGCGCTCTGGGGCGCGTTTGCCGAGGAGATCGTGGCGGCCGACGCGCAGCTCATGACGTGGCCCGAGAAGCTCAGCGCCGCCGAGGCCGCGAGCTTCGTCGTCACGTATCACACCGGCTACTTCGCGCTCGTGCACCGGGCGGCGCTGCGCGCCGGCGAGACGTTGCTCGTGCACGGCGGCGCGGGCGGCGTGGGCATCGCTGCGATCCAGCTCGGCAAGGCGCTGGGCGCGAAGGTGATCGCGACCGCGGGCGCCGACGACAAGCTGGAGATCTGTCGCGCCGCCGGCGCCGATCACGCCATCAACTACAAGGCCGGCGACTGGGTCGCCGAGGTGAAGAAGGTGACGGGCGGCAAGGGCGCCGACGTCATCTACGATCCGGTCGGCGGCGACGTCTTCGAGCAGAGCCTCAAGTGCATCGCGTGGGAGGGCCGCCTCCTCGTGATCGGGTTCGCCTCCGGCAAGATCCCCGAGCTCAAGATGAACCGCGTGCTCCTCAAGAACATCGCCGTCGTCGGCCTGTTCTGGGGCGCCTACCAGATGCACGACCCGAAGAAGGTCGTCGACGCGCACGCCGCGCTCTGCGACCTCGTCGCCGCCGGCAAAATCCGCCCCGTGATCTGGAAAGAGATTCCGCTCGCCGACCTGCCCACCGCGCTCGCCGCCCTCGAGAGCCGCGCGTCGCACGGCAAGATCGCCGTCATCCCCTGACGGGGGACCGGGGTCAGGGCGGGGAGCCGCAGAGGGACCAGCGGTAGAGGACGTCCTTGTCGGCGGGGAAGAGGCCGCCCGAGGGCGGCATGGTGCCGGTGAAGACGGTGCGCGCGGTGTCTTCGGCGGCGGCGGCGGCGGACGCGTAGACGTCGTAGTTCAGGCCGGGCGGTGCGCCGCCGCGGTCGTCGGGCGGCAGCTGGATGGAGTGGCAGTTGGTGCAGCTGGTCCGGAAGGCGGACACTTGGGCGAAGGTCGGCACCGGCGCGGCGCAGTCGACCGTCGGCAGCGTCGCGGCGGCGGGCTCGTCACCGCACGCATCGCTGCCCAGGAGGATCACGAGCACGAGCGCGCGGCGCACGTCGTGGATCTTACGCCTTCTCCGGCGCGAACCCCGGCGCCAGCATCCGGGCGAACTTGTCGGGCGCGACCACGCCCGTCGACGCCAGGTGCACCGCGCCCGTCGCGCGCAGCCCCGCGCCTTCGTCGCCGCCGAGGAGGTCGCCGAGCCGGATGCGCGCGACCGCGGCGTACGTCGCCATGTCGTCGCCGTCGAGCAGCGTGATCGCGCGGCGCAGGCGCGCCACCGCGTCGTCGCCGTCGCCCAGCGACGCGGCCACGCCCGCCGCCGCCAGCTCGCCCATGCCCGCCAGCCCCGGACCGCCGGTCAGCGACGGCTTGATGAGGCGCGTGGCCTCGCGCAGCCGCACGTCGCGCCGCGATGGGTCCTGCTCCGCCTCGAGGAGCGCGAGCCGCGCGCGCAGGAGGTACGCCTCGTTGCGCACCAGCTCGACGCGCAGGATGAGCGAGCTCTCGAGCCCGGCCCAGCGCTCGGCGAGCGCGGCGTAGCCCTTGGCGGCCTCGCCGGTATAGAGGTGGAGCTGTCCGAGCCCGAGCAGGTGGTGGTAGTGCTGCAGGTGGAAGCCGTTCACGGTCCACTGCGCGAGCGCGAGCTCGAGCTCGGCCGCGGCCTGCGCCGGTCGATCGGGCACGAGCCACGCGGCGTTCGGGATCCCGACGCGCAGGTTGGTCGCGGCGTACAGATCGCCGCGCTCGTTGGCGGCGCGCAGGAGCGTGGGCGTCAGCGACGCCAGCTCGTCGAGCTTGCCGAGATAGAACAGCGAATAGCAGAGGAAGAAGTGGATGGTGTCGTGCTGCCACGCGACGCCCGTGGCGCCGCCCTGCTCGCTGATCGCGCGCTCGGCGGCGCGCGCCAGGTCGAGCGCGCGCGCCCACAAGCCGCTCTGGTAGGCGTGGATGCACTCGGAGCCGAGCAACAAGGCCGTGGCGAACGGCGACGGCGACGTCTCGAGGTGCGTGCGCGCGGCCGCGAACAGCTTGAGCGCGCGCTTGCGCCCGCCCTTGCCCTGCGTCGAGAGGAACCCGCCCTCGACGGCGAGCGCCTTGGCGACGCGCGTCGGCTCGCCGGCCTCGAGCGCGAGCAGGAGGTGGCGCGTCTGGAAGTCAGCGCCGCGGATGATGTCGACCATCGCGAGCCCGGTCGCCACCGACCAGCACATGTCGACGCGCGTCAGCTCGGTGGCCGCGACCTCGCTCTCGTGGCGCGGCTCGAAGCCGATGCCGCGCAGCCGCAGACGCGCGCGGCGCAGGAGCAGCGACGCGAGCGCGCGGTTTGGCGTCGCCGGCAGCTTCATGCCGAGCGCGGCGAGCACCTGCGTGATGAGCCGCATGCCGCGATCGATGTGGCCGCTGATGAGCAGCTGCTCGGCGGCCTTGCGGCGCATCTCGAGCGCCACCGCGTCCACGCCGACGTGCTCGGCCGCCGCCAGGTACGCATCCGCGGCCGCGGCGCCGCGACCGATGTTGCCGAGCGCGTCGCCGAGCTTGTCGCACAGGTTGGCGCGATCGCGATGGCCGAGGTCGAGCGCCCACCGGAACGCGCGCGCCGCTTGGTCGAAGGCGAGCGTCTCGAGCGCGCGCTGCCCGGCGGCGGCGGCGTGACGCGCGGCGACGTCGTTGCGGCCGGCGCCCTCCCAGTGGAACGCGAGAATTTGCTCCTGCCCGGGATGCGGCGAGCCCTCGATCGCGCCGGCGAGGGTGAGATGGAGGCTCTGACGCTGCTCGTCGTCGACACCGGCGAGGATCGCGTCACGCACACGGTCGTGATACGGCTCGATCGTGTCGGTGGGCCGGATGCCGCCGGAGCGGACCAGGTTCGACACGCGCAGGGCCGACACCAGCCGCGCGAGCGAGTCGGGCGGCACGTCGGCCGCGCGCGCGAACGTCTCGAGGTAGAGCGGGTGGCCGGCGACGGCGACCAGCTCGACGACGTCGCGCGCGCGCGTGTCGAGCGCGGCGACGCGACGCGCGACCACGTCCTCGAGATGCAGCGCGCCGGTCGCGGGGTCGCCCGAGCTGCCGAGGTGGCGCACCAGCTCGTCGAGGAACAACGGATGTCCGGCCGCCTCGCGCGAGAGCGCGTCGAGATCGACCGGCGTCGACACGCCGTGCGCGTGCAGCAGGATGCCGGCCAGCTCGCGCGACTCGTCGAGCGCGAGCGGCCCGAGGCGCATGCGGCGCACCTCGGGACACACGGCGCGCACGCGCTCGGCGGCGGCGGCGGCGGCGCTGCCGTCGGTGGTCGGACGCAGCGTCGCGATCACGAAGACCGGCGGTGCCTCGGGTGCGCGCAGGATCTCGCCGAGGAGCGCGAGGCTGTCCTCGTCGGCCCACTGCAGATCGTCGATGACGATGACGACCGGCCGCCGCTGCGTCAGCCGCACGAGGAGCTCGCGCAGCGCACCGAACGCGCGCGTGCGCAGCTCGCGCTCGGGCGCGTCGCCCTGGGGCAGCGGCGCGCTGGCGAACGCCTTGATGCGCTTGAGCGCCGGGAAGACCTGCGAGAGCAGCGCGCCGTGCAGCGGCAACATGGCCGCGGCGTCGGCGGGATCGAGCTTCGAGAGGAGCCGCGCGATCGCCTCGACCACGCCGTCGAACGCCTTGTACGACACCGACTCGCGCTCGAAGCAGCGGCCGGCGAGGACCGCGGTCTCGCTCTCGAGCCCGCGCGCGAACACGCGGACCAGCGTCGACTTGCCGACGCCGGAGTCGCCCTCGACGAGGACCACCTGCGGCCGCTGCTCCGCGGCGCACGCGTCGAACATCGCGCGCAGGATGTTGAGCTCGGAGTGGCGCCCCACGAACGGCGGGCCGTGCGTGAGCGGCGTCGTCGGCTGTGACGGGCGGTGGCTGCGGCCGCCGAGCGTGCGCAGTACCGCTTCGCCGCTCGGACGCTGCGACGGATCGAAGCGCAAGAGCGACTTGCACAGCGCGACCAGGTCCGCAGGCGCGTCGGGTGCGATCGACTCGGGCGGCGGCGGCTCGGTCTGTTGCTTGTCGAGGAGGATCTTCATCAGCGGGCCGTCGAACGGCGTCTTGCCCGTGAGCGCCTCGTAGAGCATCACGCCGACCGCGTACCAGTCGCCGCCCGGGCCCGGCGACTGCCCGGCGGCCTGCTCGGGCGCCATGTACATCGGCGTGCCGACGATCGACTGCCCCGACCACGTGTCGCCGCTCTCCGAGTCGGCGAGCAGCCCGAAGTCGAGGATGACGACGCGCCCGTCGGCCGTCACCAGCACGTTCGACGGCTTCACGTCGCGGTGCACCTTGCCGGCGGTGTGCAGCTGCACGAGGCCGTGCCCGAGATCGGCGAGCGCGGCGCGCAGCCGCGACTCGTCGCCATGCGTCCACGTGAGGAAATCGACGCCCTTGACGAGCTCCATCGTGAAGAAGAGGTGCCCGTCCTCCTCGATCAGCTCGCCGAACGACACCAGGTTGGGATGGTTGATGTCGAGGAGCGCGCGGAACTCGTTCTTGAAGCGGCCGATCGCGTGCGGCAAGAGGTGGCGCAGCGTCTTGAGCGCCATCTGCGCGCCCGTCTCGCGGTCGACCGCTTCGTACACGTCTCCGGTCGCGCCGCTGCCGATGCAGCGCACGATGCGAAAGCGCCGAGGCTGGAAGGTGGCCGCGTCCACGCCTGCGCCGATGCTACCATCGAGCGGATGAGCGGACGCGAGCCGTCGCACACGCAGGCGCACACGCACCGCGACACGTTCGCGTTCGTGCTCGCGATGGGCGGCATGACGATGTGGGCGCTGTTCCCGGCGATCGCGCTGGTACACGGCAACTCGCGCGACGACGAGCAGTCGATCCTCGCGCTCGGGCTCTTCGTCGGGTGCCTGATCGGAGCCGGGGTCGGCGCCGGCGTCTTCCGCGGCGCCGCACTCGCGACGGTGACGGTCGCGGGCGCGCTCACGTCGGCGCTATCGATCGGGTGCGTCAGCTATGTCGAGCACCGGACCATGCCCGCGCTCGGCGGGTTCACGGTGTCGACGGTCCTCCTGACCACCATCGCGGCGGTCGCCGGCGCCGTGCTCGGCAAGCGCGTCGCGCCGCGCCCGAGCGTGGCGGCGGCGGCGATCGTGCTGGGCGCGCTCGGCGCCACGATCGCGCTCCTGGGCCTCGTCGATCCGGTCGAGAGCAGCACCGCGTTCTACCTGCTCCTCGCGCTCCTCTTCGCGTCGCCGCTCCTGGGCGCGACCATCGCGGCGCTCGTCTGCGACGGCGTCCGCCCGGGCGCGGTCATGCTCTGGACGTTCGCGCTGCTCGCGTCGACATTCGTGATCCTCTTCTTCACCATGAGCGAGGGCGAGGGGCGGGGCAACGCGCTCCTCGGCGGGTTCTTCATCTCGGGCGTGACCGGCGCGTGCGTCGCCGTGCCGACCATCGTCGTGAACGCGCTCCGGCGGCGTCGCGTCGCCGCGACCGCGCCGGTGGTTCCGACGGCGCAGGTCGTCGACCGCTGACGCGAGGCCGCGCGCGTCAGTCAGCGGCGAGGCACTCGACGACCATGCGGTGCCCGTCGGGCAACGTGCCGCGGTAGGTCGCGGCAAGGCCGGACGGCGTGTACTCGCACGCCGCATCGGCGCCGATGGTGAAGCAATTGGTGGCGCTGCCCTCGCAGCGCGCGATAGGCGTGCGCGCGGTGGCGGTGACGTCGAAGGCGCGGCAGCGCTCGGTCGTGGTCTGCGGTGTGACCTTGCCGAGGAGGCACGGGCGGCGCGACATGACGCCCGAGGTCGCGCGCGTGACACGGCGGAGGCGTTCGCTCGCGGCGGTCGCCTCGCACAGGTTCTCGAAGACGAAGCGCGACGGGAACGACTCGGCGAACGCGGCGAGGCGAATGGGAGGCGTGGTGCCCGTCTGGGTGCCGGCGACGGCGCACGACGGGATCAGCGCGGGCAGGTCGGCCTGGAGCTGGTCGCCACCGACCTCGACGACATCGGCGGGGCCCATCATGCCCGCGACCATCACGAGACCGGGCTCGGTCTTGAGGCTCGAGACGAACGCCGTGAAGTCGCCGACGGGCGTGATGTACGCGCTGTCCTCGCGCGGCACGCAGTCGGTCTTCGCGCCATGCACACGCGGCTGGTCGGGATCGCAGACCACGCCGAACTCGAAGCAGCGGAAGCTGGTGCGCGGACCGAGCGGCGACTCGGGGCCGGCTTGTGGTTCGCCGAAGACATCGCCGTTGTACGCCGAGCAATCGTCCTCGTCGGTGAGGATGGCGATAAGGAGCATCGCGTCGGGACGCAGGAACCCGGCGTGCTCGGCATAACGGCCGTCGAGCGCGCGGCGCACCGCCTCGAGTGGTTGCTCGAAGCCGCAGCCGCCCTGGCCGAGCGTCGCGAAGCACGAGAACGCGTCGGCGATCGTGCCGTCGTAGTTGTCGGTGCGACCGCCGCTGCCGTCGGGGCTGTCGAAGATGTACGAGCCTTGCACCGGGCACGTGACGCCGGTGTCGCCGGTGCGGAATCGGCCGTTGGCCGACGACGAGCCGCAACCGGGCACGCTGACCGAGCTCGTGATCTCGATGTCAGTGGACACGACCGCGACGTGCAGATCGGGTAGCGCGCCGAGGTCGTCGGTGAGCTGCGCGAAGAGGCTCTGACCGGCGGCGGCGATCATGGCCTGTCGCTCGGCCGCGATCGATCCCGAGTTGTCGACGACGACGAGCACGTCGACCTTGTTGGTCGCCACCGGCAGGGGATCGAGCACGACCTCGTAGTCATCGCCGACGACGATGTCGCGGCCGTCGCCGCACGATGCGGCCACGGCGAGCGCGAGGGCGGGAAGCGAGAAGCGGATGGAGGGAGTCATCGGGGGGCACCTTTGCAGGCAGCGGTGAGACGGGGACGCTGGGCCGAGCGCGGCCAGCGCGCGTCGAAGGCGTCGATCGCGGACGACCAGCGGGCATCGCCGAGGCGACAGAGGGACTCGACGCGGATGGCGGACGCTTCCTCGGCGAGCTGGCCACGCTTGCCGAAGCGCGCGACGTGATCGTCGGCGGCAGTGAGCGCGGCGCGCGCGTCGTCTCGGCGGAGCGCGGACATCGCATCGTCGACGAGCGCGACCTCGTCGGCGAGGGTATGGCCGGACTTGGCGGCCGCCGCGGCGGTCGGGTGAACGCGGCGTCCGGAGAAGGCGGGTGCGGCCGCAACCGCCGCCGGATCCACAGCCGGATCCGCAGCCGCAGCCGCAGCCGCAGCCGCAGCCGCAGCCGCAGCCGGATCCGAGCCCGAACCCGAACCCGAGCCCGAGACCGTTCCCGAAACCGAAACCGTTCCCGAAACCGAAACCGGATCCGCCTTCGGCGCGACCGCCTTCTCTTTGACCGACGCCGACGCCACCGTCGAGCCCTCCGCCTGCGGCGTCTCTTCGCCGCGCGACAGCATCCAGCCTCCCGCACCGAGCACGCCCGCGACCACCGCGAGGATCCCGAGCTTCGCCGCGAGCGGCATTCCAACCTTCGCGGCACCCGCCGCGACTCCAACGCCGCCGGCGACGCCGCCGATCACGTTGGCGCGCATCCGCGCGATCGCGGCCTCGTCGGGCCCGAGGCCGTCGCGAGCGGCATCGAGCAGCGCCTGCGCGCGTGTGCTCAGGGGGTCGACGGTCATGGCTCCTCCGACGGGCGCTTCGCAACCGCCGCCTCGAAGGCGCGGCGTGCGAGGCGAAGGCGAGAATAGGCAGTGTTCAAGTTGATCCCGAGGAGCTCGGCGACGTCGGGGACCGGCATCTGCTCGAGCTCGACCAGCGTGAAGACGATGCGCTTGTCCTCGTCGAACGTGTCGAGGACCGCCGTCACCGCCGCCGCCGCCTGCGCGCGCGACAGCGCCGCGAACGTGTCGTCCGCCGCCGCCAGCACCACGTCGTCGATCGCGTCGTTGCGATCCGACTTGCGCATCGCCGTGCGCCGGTACGCGCCGGCCACGCGCCGCGCGATCGCGAACAACCACGTCTCGATGCGCGCGCGCCCCGCGAACTCCGCGAGTCGCCGGTGCACGACGATGAACACGTCCTGCACCGCATCCTCGAGCTGCGCCTCGGCGACACCGAACGATCGCACCGTGCGCCACACGAACCGCACGTGCTGCGCGTACACGTCCTCGAAAGCCAGCGCCGCCGCCGCCAGGCGGGGGGGAACGTCCTGGCGGACGGCGGCCATCGCGGGTGCGACGTCTGGCATCACCGGTTCGTGTCCGGGACCCGCGATTTCCGTCACCGGTCGCGCGCTCATCAGCGCCACCCGATCTCGACACCCAGCCCGACCCGCCCTGCCATCGGATCTGGCTGGAACAACACGGTTCCTCGGTCGAGGACGAACCGCGGACGGTCGATGGCGCGCAGCATGTCGAAGCCACCGACCAGGGCCACGTGCGAGCGCAACCGCGCCCGCAGCGACAGCCCGATGCCGGCCGCGCTGTACGTCGCCTCGCCCACCTTCGAGTCGAACAGGCCGACGCCGCGGCCGCTCATCGTGCCCATCTCTCCGAGGAAGCACACGCGCGGGCCGTAGCGCTCGGGGTTCCAGCACGCGCGCGCCGCGAGCGCGTCGAGCCCGATCGCGGCGCCGAAACGCTGGCTCGCCGGCAGCTCCGCCAGGCGCTCGAGCCAGCGCGTGCCCGACACCTCGACCGCGCCCGCGCCCCACACGAACCACGCCGACACCTCGAGGCCGTAGCCGACGTGTGGCGAGATGCCGGCGCCGCTGACGAGCGACGGACGCATCCCGCCGTCGGGACGCGCGCGCTCGCCGCGACGACGGCGCGGCGGTGGCACGTTGTCGGCGTTCGGCTCCTCGACTCCGCGCTTCGGATCTCGCGCGGGGCGAACCGGGTCCGCACATTCATCGAACGGCGAGAACGGATCGCAGCGGCGGCCGTCGTTGGTCGCCATCGCCGCCGCGTTCGTCGGCGGCGCCGGCGCCAGCGCGCGCGCCTCCGCGACCGCACGCGCGAGCACCACCGCGACCGCATCCGCCAGCTCGTCGCATCGTCCCGCCACGAGCGAACGCTCGACATCCGCCGCCGGCGTCCACACCGACACCTGCGCGCGCAACTGTCGCCGCGCGCGCACCACCGTCACCGTCGCGTCGATCGCGTCGCCCTCGCCCAGCGGCTTCGCGAGCCGCGCGTCGACGCGCGCACGCACGTTGGCCTCGTCGGGACATCCCGCCGGCGCCTGCCAGCGCACGATCGCCGACGGAGCGAGCCGCTCCTGCGCGCTCGCCGTCGGCGTCGCCGCAAGCAACAGCGCGCACACGACGAGGGCGCGGCGAACAGCCGTCACCACGATCACGGTACGCGCCGCCAACTGAAACGACAACACCTCACCCAGGTAGGAGGTGGCAACCGCCTCGACGTTGCACGGCAATCGCCGCTCGCATACGTTCCGCGCATGTCGGCAAAGACCCCTCGGCGAACCTTCGCCGCTCCGCTCGTCGTCACCCTCGCACTTCCCATCTCGGCGGTCGCCGCCGGTGCGTGCGTCGTGAAGTCGGGCTCGACGCCTCCGCCGGATGGTCCACGCACCACCGATCACCGCTCGGGCACGGGCACCGACACCAACCCGCCGGGTCCGCACGTGAATCCGCCGCGCGCGAGCTACCCGGAGCCGGGCAGCGGATCGTCGACCGCGCCCAGCACCGATCCGACGACGGGCACGGTCCAGCAGACCAACCCGGCGCAGCAGGCGTCGCTGCGCGAGTGGCACGTCTACCAGAACACCAGCGACAAGAACTGCTACGCGGTGCAGGACGTCGACTGTCCCAAGGGCGCGACGTGTAACCCGCCGCCGCCCGATCGCCTCGAGCGCTGCCCGAGCGGTCTGCAGATGCCGCAGGGCCTGACCATCCGCGAGGACGCGGCCAACAGCTGCGCGATCTACTACCCGATGCCGGAGTGCCCGTCGGGCATGGCCTGCAATCCGCCGCGTCCGCAGACGATCTCGTGTCCGAAGTAGCGCCTGCGTCGGAGCGCGTCCGCGCGGAGTGGCGCAACCGCATCGCCGCCGAGTACGGCTCGGCGGCGATCACGCAGCACTTCGTGCTCTGGCTCATCCAGATCGGCGCGTCGCCCGATCTGATCGAGGAGGGCCTCGTGATCGTGCGCGACGAGCTCGCGCACTCCGGGCTGTCCGCCGAGGTCTACACCGACGCCGGCGGCAGCGAGCCGCCCGCGATCGATCGCGCCGGCCTCGGTCTGCCGCGCCGCGCGGACGTGCCGCTCGAGCTCGACGTGCTGCGCGCCGCCGTCCAGATCTTCTGCCTCAACGAGACGGTCGCGGTCCCGCTCTTCAGTCACCTGCGCTCCACGACCACCGTTCCCTCCGCGCGCGCCGCGCTCGATCGCATCCTTCGCGACGAGGTGCGTCACCGGGATTTCGGCTGGGCGTGCCTCGACTGGTTCCTCACGACGCCGATGGCCGACGACGTGCCTGCGCTGGTCGGTTCCGAGCTACCTGTGCTGTTCGGTCACCTCGAGCACAACTACGGGGTCGTCGGCGTCTCGTCGCCCGCGGATGCGGCGATCACCGACGACGACCGCGCCTGGGGCCTGGCCCCGCCGAGCGAGTACGCCGAGATCCTGCGCGAGACGCACGATCGTGATTACCGGCCTCGCTTCGCCGCGCGCGGCGTCATATACCCGCCTCGATGAACATCCTTCTCACCGGCGCGGGCGGACAGATCGGCGCCGATCTGGTCAGCGCGCTCGTCGCCGAGGGACATCGGGTGGTCGCCACCGATCTTCGTCCGACCTCGTTCGGCTCCGGCCGCGCGGGCGGCAGCGGCGGCGCGGTCTGGAAGCAACTCGACGTCACGAAATCCGCCGAGGTCGAGTCGGTCGTGCACGAGGTGCGCCCCGACATCGTCTTCCACCTGGCCGCGATCCTGTCGGCATCGGGCGAGCGCAACACGCAGCTCGCGTACGAGGTGAACCAGACCGGCACGTGGAACGTGCTCGAGGCGTGTCGCCGCCACGCGGTGCCGCGCTTCATCTACACGTCGACGATCGCGGTGTACGGCCCGGGCCTCCCCGATCCGTGTCCCGACGACGTGCCGCTCCACCCGACCACGATGTACGGCGTCACCAAGGCGTCGGGCGAGATGCTCTGCGAGTACTACACGCTGAAGCACGGCCTCGACTGTCGCGGCGTGCGCTTCCCCGGCCTCATCAGCGCGTCGCTCCCCGGCGGCGGCTCCACCGACTACGCCCTCTTCATGTATGTCGACGGCATCCGCCGCGGCGCCTACGAGTCGTTCGCGCGCGCCGACACGCGCGTACCGCTCATGTACATGCCCGACGGCGTGCGCGCGCTGCTCGAGCTCGCGAACGTGCCGCGAGAGAAGCTCACGCGCAGCATCTACAACATCGCCGCGTTCTCGCCGCGGGCCGACGAGATCGCCGCGTCGGTCGGGCGCGCCGTGCCCGGCCTGCAGATCACGTACGCGCCCGACCCGTTGCGCCAGGGCATCCTCGATTCGTGGCCGCGCGCGCTCGACGACAAGAACGCGCGCACCGACTGGGGCTGGCGCCCGCGCTACACCCTCGACGCCATGACCGACGACCTCGTTCCCAGGATCCGCGCGCTCCTCGCCGACGGCGCGAACCTCACGCACTGACGGAGCCGAGCCATGTACGAGAACGCCAAGGAGCACTTCACGCGCGCGCTGGCCGAGATCCGCGACGCCGGGCTGTGGAAACACGAGCGCGTGATCGCGTCGCCGCAGTCGTCGCACATCCAGGTCGGCGGCAAGGAAGTGGTGAACTTCTGCGCCAACAATTACCTCGGCCTGTCGTCGCACCCGACCGTCATCGCGGCCGCGCGGGCGTCGCTCGACGAGCGCGGGTATGGCCTGTCGAGCGTGCGCTTCATCTGCGGCACGCAGGACCGCCACAAGGAGCTCGAGGCGGCGATCTCGTCGTTCCTCTCGACCGAGGACACCATCCTCTACGGGTCGTGCTTCGACGCCAACGGCGGCCTGTTCGAGACGCTCCTGGGCGAGGACGACGCCATCATCTCCGACGCGCTCAACCACGCCTCGATCATCGACGGCGTGCGCCTGTGCAAGGCCGAACGTCATCGCTTCGAGCACGACGACATGGCCGACCTCGAGGCCAAGCTGGTCGCCACCGCCGGCAAGCGCCTGCGCATGGTCGCCACCGACGGCGTGTTCTCCATGGACGGCGACATCGCGCGCCTCGATCTCATCTGCGATCTCGCGGAGAAGCACGGCGCGCTCGTGATGGTCGACGACAGCCACGCCACCGGCTTCGTCGGCAAGACCGGCCGCGGCACCGCCGAGCACCGCAACTGCATGAGCCGCGTCGACGTGTACACCTCGACGCTCGGCAAGGCGCTGGGCGGCGCGTCGGGCGGCTTCACCAGCGGCAAGAAGGAGATGATCGATCTCCTGCGCAACCGCTCGCGCCCGTACCTCTTCTCCAACACGCTGGCGCCGCCCATCGTCGCCGGCTCGATCGCCGCGCTCGGCCTGATCTCGACGTCGACCGCGCTGCGCGATCGCCTCGAGGCCAACACCCGCCGCTTCCGCGCCGGCATCGAGGCGTCGGGGCTCAAGGTCCGTCCCGGCGAGCACGCGATCGTGCCCGTCATGCTCGGCGACGCGCGCCTCGCCGCAGACATGGCGGCCAAGCTGCTCGACGAGGGCATCTACGTCATCGGCTTCTCGTTCCCGGTGGTGCCGCGCGGCCAGGCGCGCATCCGCGTCCAGATCTCGGCGGCGCACTCCGACGAGGACATCGATCGCGCCGTTGCCGCCTTCGCCAAGGTCGGTAAGGCGCTGGGAATCGCGTCATGAACCCCGCGGATATCGAAGCTCGCATCAAGGCCGCGCTGCCTGACGCGCAGGTCACGCTCGAGGACATGACGGGCACCAAGGACCACTGGCGCGCGCGCATCGTCTCGGTCGAGTTCGCAGGCAAGTCGCTCATCGAGCGACACCGCCTGATCAATGCGGCGCTCGCGAACGAGCTCAAGGGGCCGATCCATGCGCTGACGATGGACACGCTCACGCCCGACGAAGCCGCGAGTTAAATAAGCCGGAACCCGTCGGTAGCATCGCGTGTGCGGGCGTGTAGGCGGCTCGCTTTGCGGATGTTTTCCATCGAGGGGTGCGACAGTTCCGTGGCAACATTCTGTCCCGGCGGCGGCCTGCGATGACGAGCACTCCCAGCGATCCTCCACTTAGCCAAGAGGTCTTCGGTCCATACCTTGTCTACGAGCGGTTGGGCGTCGGCGGAATGGCCACGGTCCATCGCGCGAAGGAACGGGGCATCGAAGGATTCGAGCGCATCGTCGCGCTGAAGCGTTTGCTGCCGCACCTCGCGGAGGACGCGAGCTTCGTCAAGTCGTTCGTGCGCGAGGCCAAGCTGGCCTCGATGCTCCAGCACGCCAACATCGTCCAGCTCTACGAGCTCGGCCGTGTCGGCACCGTCTACTTCATCTCGATGGAGTACATCGACGGCCGCGACATCCGTCGCATCCTGCGCCAGGCGCGCAAGGTCTCCGGGCCGCCGAACATCAACGTCACGCTCGCGCTGCTCATCCAGCTGTGCGACGCGCTCGAATACGCGCACACGCGCGTCGACGAGCACGGCGAGCCGCTCGGGCTGGTGCACCGCGACGTGTCGCCGTCGAACCTGCTCGTGACGAAGTCGGGCCACCTCAAGGTGATCGACTTCGGCATCGCGAAGGCACAGTCGCAGCAGCTGCGCACCGCGACCGGCCGCGTGAAGGGCAAGCTCGCGTACATGGCGCCCGAGGCGATCTCCGGCAAGGAGCTCGACTGCCGCTCGGACATCTTCTCCGCCGGCGTCATCGCGCACGAGCTGCTCACCGCGCGCCCGCTGTTTGCGAGCAAGAACGAGTACCAGACGCTCTTGAAGGTGCAGAAGGGCGACATCCTGCCGCCGTCGGCCTTCAACCAGGCGTGCCCGCCCGAGCTCGACGCGATCGTGCTCAAGGCGCTGGCGCGCGATCCCGACCAGCGGTTCAGCGGCGCCAACGAGATGCGCGACGCGCTCCACGAGGTGCGCATCCGCTATCACGTGTCCGCGACCAACCGCGAGGTCGCGAGCTGGTGCGACTGGGCGTTCTCGATGGAGGCGCCGGGCAACAACTTCAGCGGGCCGATGGTGACGGACTCGCTGTCGGGCGCGAGCCAGTCGCGCTCGCCGATCCAGATGCCGCTCGCGCCGCCGGAGGACGTCCGGTTCTCCGGACACGTCACGCCTTCCGGGCCCGGCGGCTCCGGCCACCTGGCCGCGCAGTCGATGACGATGCAGGGCGTGCCGCAGAACATGCAGGGCGGCGGTCAAGACGAGGACGGCGA
>DATLEB010000065.1:0-46141 GCA_035525615.1 Kofleriaceae bacterium
TCTGGTCCTGGTTCTGGTCCTGGTTCTGGTTCTGGTTCTGGTTCTTGTTCTGGTTCTGGTTCTGGTTCTGGTTCTGGTTCTAGTTCTGGTTCTGGTTCTGGCTCTGCCCTGCCCTGCCTCTGCCTCTGTCTGGTTCTGCGCCGCGCCGGCGCGGCCCCGCCGAAACGAAAAACGCGCGCCGGCGCGGCCCGCCGAAAACGAAACGCGCGCCCGCGCGGCCCGCCGAAAACGAAAACGCGCGCCTGCGCGCGCGCTTCACTCACGTAGCTCGTGCCTCGAATGGAGGTTACTGCGGCGGCGGGAAGTAGCCGGAGAGGATCTCGCGGCGGCCGCGGATGAAGTAGCCGAGCTGTTGCTGGCCGTAGGTGATCTCGTCGGGAGTGAACGGCTTGCGCGTGTCGCGGGCGATGTGCGGGGCGATCTCGGCTTCCACGCGAGCGCGCTCGGCCTCGAGGCCGAAGGCTTCGTTGTTGGCCTGGATGTCCCAGACGGCGGCGACGTAGGACTGGTAGCAGCTCTGCGACGCCATGCAGGTCGTGGCGAGGACGGAGTGGACGCGCAGCGGCGACACGTCGGCGGCGAAGAAGGTCTCGTCCATGCCCGACGGGATGAGCCAGGCCTTGCGGCTGGTCGGGTCGGCGTAGACGTAGTAGTCGTCGCCCGGCTCCGAGTACGGGAACGCGTCGAACTGCCCGACCACGCTGGCCATCGCCCAGTACTGCTGGAAGTGGCTCATGTCGAGGTAGCGGCTGGTCGCGGTCACCGCGGCGTCGGCCGGCTGCATCGTGAGCGACGTGGCGATGCCGTTCAGCAGCGTGCGGTCGTCCGGACCCGACTCGAGCTCGTACTGCGGGACGAACCCGAGGGTGAAGTCGACGTCGCTCGCCTCGAACAGCGCCCCGTCGTTGTCCTCGAAGTACGCCTTCAACATGCGCGGCTTCACGGTCTCGACGTTGGCGTAGAGCCCGTAGAACTGCCCGTTGATGGTGAGGAGCGCGTGGTTGCAGCGCGGCGCGACCATGCCGGCCTCGCGGGCGACCTGGTACGCGAGCCGCTCGTGCATCTGCGACGGATCGCTCGCCATGTTGTTGAGGGTCAGATCCTTGAGGCCGAAGAGCGTCGCGCCTTCGACGTACTCGTCGACCTTGATCCGCAACGAGGGCTTGCCGCTGATGGGCTGGAACGAATTCTGGCCCTTGATGCGCACGCCGACCGGTCCAAAGCTCTGGCCCTGCCACACGATCGTGGCGCGCACGTACTCGCGGGGCTGAGCCTCGAGCGACGAGATGGCGTCGGGCTCGAGCAAGAGCTCGAGCTCGGGCATCGCGCCGTGGTCGTAGAACTGTTCGCTGGTACCAGGGTCCTGCCACGGAGGCGTGGGATCGGACCCGTCATCGGTAGCGCCGCACGCCGCCAGCCCAGCCGTCAGGGTGAACGTTGCCGCGATGGCGACGCGGTGGCGCTTCCCGATGGCCGTCACTTGCGGTTCAGCTCGGTCTCGATGTCGGTGGTGATCCGCTGGAACGTCGACTTCATGTCGTCGGCGAACGGGCGGGTCTCGTCGGCGGCCTGTGCGCGCAGGCTCGTCGCCTCGGCGCGCAGCGTGGTGAGGCGCGCCTGATCGATGGCCGAGTTGGTCTTCGACGCGGCGATACGCGCGTCGATGTCGTTCATCCGCGTGTCGACATTGGCGAGGAACTCGGCGCGCGCCTCGGCGAGCTCGGCCTTGGCCTTCGCGACGTCGTTCTCCTGCTCCCGGACGTTCTCGGTCTTCTCGATGACCTTCTCGCGAGCTTCCTGCACGTTCTCTTCGCGCTTCTCCGCGTCGTTCTTCTTGCAGGCGCCGGCGGAGCCCACGAGGAGCAGGGCCGCGGTGATGCGAATGATTCGGTTGAATGCCTTCATGCGCAGGGAACCCAGCATCACGCGTGCCAGTCAACTCGCTGCGAGATCCGCGCTTTCGGCGCCGATCCACGTGCGGCGTGTGGGCCGGGTCGCGCGGCGGGCGAGTACGCTCGACGGTGGACTGGCACAGCGCGTGCCTCTACTCCCGTCATGTCCGCCCGGCGTACCTACGACGATATCGCCCGCTCCACCGTCCCCCTTCCCGATTCCTCGCACCGACCCACGCAGGCCGAGGAGACGGCCGCAGCGGAACGCCCGCAGGGTCCGCGCATCCAGACGCGCGATGCCGATGATGCCACCGTGGACCTCACGTCCGTGCGCGCGGCGCTCAACGGTCTCAGCGGCGCCGACCTCGCCGACCTCGACGTCACGTTCGAGATCGGGCGCGCCGAGATCGACGGGTCGGTCGCCGACGCCAGTGACCGCGATCGCATCATCCGCGCCGTCTCCGACGTGGCTGGCGTGATCGCGGTCATCGACCGCATTCGTGTGCGGTCACACTAGCGACGTCGTCGCTACGCTGTGACTCTGGCTCGCTGTACCAGGTGCACGATCACCAGGAGCACCAGCGCGCCGATGAACGACACGAAGATGGTCCCGGCGAGCCCGTCGAAGGGCACGCGCCAGCCGGCCTCGCGGAACAACCATCCGCCCACCAGAGCACCAACCATTCCGATGACGATCTCGGCGATGAGCCCGCCCGCGCCGCCAACGATGAAGGACGCGAGCACGCCCGCGACGAGACCAACGATGATCCACGTGAGGATGTCCATGCCTACGGAAGGAGCAACTCACGTGCCACTGGACGGTACTCGAGCAATCTCGCGGCCCACGACAGATGTGGATGCTGCTCGACGACGAGCTTGAGCACCATCGTGAGCGGCACCGCGAGCATCGCGCCCACGGGACCGAGCACGAACGCCCACAGCGCGAGCGACAGCACCACGGCGAGCGGGGAAAGGCCGCACACCCGTCCGAGCACGCGCGGCTCCGCGATGCTGCCGATCGCGACGTTGATGAGGAGAAACGAGACCGCGGTCGCGATCGCGGCGCCGGGTCCGAGCGTGAGCGCCGCGAGCGACACCGGCGGCAGCGCGGCCGCGAGCGGCCCGAGCACGGGCAGGAAGTTGAGGACGAAGGCGAGGCCGGCCCAGAGCAGCGGGTAATCGAGGCCGATCGCGAACGTGGTCAATCCGACCAGCGCCGCCTTCACCGCGCCACTGACGATCTTCACGAGGAGGTAGTGCTGCACGTCGGCGAGCGCCTGCATCGCGTGCGACGCGTCGATGGCCGGCTGACTGCCGAGCGCGCGCCGGAGCCGCGGCGCGAAGCCCGGCGCCTCGAGCTGGATGAACACCGTGAGCAAGAGGATGAGCCCCAGCGTCTGCAGCAGGCCGAAGAGGAGCGACATCGAGCTGGTCAGCAGGTCGCCGGCCCACGCCTCGAGGTCGAGCCCACCGAGGGACTGCGCCAGGTTCTCGAGGTGGTGACGATCGAGGTAGTCGGTCGCGCGCGCGCGCAGCTCCACCAGGTGCGCGCGGTGCTCCGGCGCCGACGAGATGAGCTCGCCCACGATGGTGACGCCGAGGAGGCCGGCGCCGGCGAGGAGCGCGGCGAACACGAGGAGCGTCACCATCGACGTCACGATCGGCCGCCAGCCGCGGCGCTGGACGAACCCCGCGACCGGCTGGAAGGCGATCGTGACGCACACGGCGATCAGCAGCGGGACGAGCACGCCGGAGGCGAGACGCATCGCGCCGAGCACGACGACGATGGCGGCTGTGGCGGCGACCGCGTTCACGACTGTGTCATCGAGCGTGCACGTCTCGTGCCCGCGCGCGCGACGGTGGCACGGTTCATGCTGTTGCACCTCTCGTGCGCTCGTTGCTCGCGGTTGCTGGAACGCTCATCGTGATCTTCGCGATCCGGATCGCGGCTCCCGTCGTGGCGCCGCTGTGCCTCGCGGCCGTGCTGGCCATCGCGTTCGAGCCCGTCACGCGCGGCCTCGCTCGTCGAGGAATTCCGCGCTGGTGCGCGGCGGTCGCCACCAACCTCGTGATCCTCGCCGTCGTCGCCGGCGTCGCCGCCCTCGTCCTCGGGGCCGCCTCGGAGATCATCGACGGCCTCCCGCGTTACAGCGAGGCGCTGGGCGCGCTCGAGCACGACGTGGCGGCGTGGCTCGACACACACGGCCTCGACAGCGTCGCGACCTCGATGGGCGAGGTCGACGCCGCGTCGCGTCTACCGGTCGTCGCCGAGCCCGTGCTCCGCGGCACGATCGACATCATCCAGACCCTCATCCTCGTCATCATCGTGACGGCGTTCATCCAGGTCGACGCGCCCGGGCTCCGCCGCACGTTCGCGCGCCGCGTCGACACGCGTGCCTCGACGCGCGACGTCGACGATGTGGTCGACCGCATCCAGCGTTACGTGATCGTGAAGGGTCTCATCTCGGCGGCCAACGGCCTCCTCCTCGGCCTGTGGTGCCACCTGTGGGGCGTCGAGGGCGCGGTCCTCTGGGGCGTGCTCGCCTTCGCGCTCAACTTCATTCCCATCGTCGGCAGCCTCATCGCCGCGATCCCGCCGGTGGCCCTCGCGCTCGTGCTCGGCTCACCCGCCGACGCCGCCGGCGTCGCCGCCGGCTATATCGCGGTCAACCTCGTCGTCGACAACATCATCGAGCCGCGGGTCATGGGCCGCGCCGCCGGCCTGTCGCCGCTGGTCGTGCTCGTGGCGATGCTGTTCTGGGGCTTCGTGCTCGGCCCCATCGGCGCGCTGCTCTCCGTCCCGCTCACCGTCGTCCTGCGCGCCGGCCTGGCGATGTCGCCGGGGCTGCGCTGGATCGCGCTGCTCCTCGACGACGACGCCACCGTCACCGCCACCACCACCACCGACCTCGGTCAGTCGCGCGAGCGCTCTTCGAGGCGCCGGTACAACGACCGGCGATCGATCCCGAGCACCTTGGCGGCCTGAGTCTTGTTGCCGCCGCAGGCGTCGAGGACGCGGCGCACGTAGCGGCGCTCCATCTCCGACATGGTGACGAGCTCGCTGGGATCGTCGCCTTCGATGACGAGGCGCGTGCTGTGGTGCTCGCGGATCTTGGCCGGCAGGTCCTCGACCTGGATCTCCGACATCCGCGCCATCGCGACCGCGCGCTCGATGCCGTTCTCCAGCTCGCGCACGTTGCCGGGCCAGTCGTAGTCGAGCAGCTTGCGCGACGCGTCAGGCGAGAAGCTCGTCACGGCCTTGCCGGTGCGATCGCCGATGCGCTTGAGGAAGTGGTGCGCCAGCATGAGCACGTCGCTGCCGCGCGAGCGGAGCGGCGGCACCTCGATGGTGACCACGTTGACGCGATAGAACAGATCCTGGCGGAAGCGGCCTTCCTCGACCTCGGTCTCGAGATCGCGGTTGGTCGCGCACACGACGCGCGCGGCGAACGGCATCTCCTCGTCGCCGCCGACCGGGCGGAGCTGGCGCTGCTGCAGGACGCGCAGGAGCTTGACCTGCATGTCGAGCGGCATCTCGCCGATCTCGTCGAGGAACACGGTGCCGGCGCCGGCCTGGATGAACAGACCCGGACGATCGCGGCGGGCGTCGGTGAACGCGCCCTTCACGTGACCGAAGAGCTCGCTCTCGAGCAGGTTGGCGGGCACGGCGCCGCAGTTGACCGCGACGAACGGCTCGTCCTTGCGTGGACCGAGGTTGTGCACGGCCTGCGCGACGAGCTCCTTGCCGGTGCCCGACTCGCCGGTGATGAGCACCGTCGCGTCACCATCGGCGATGCGGCTGACCAGCTCGGTCACCGAACGCAACGACGGGCTGTCGCCGATGATCTCCTTGATCGGCCGCGTGGCGGCGAGCGCCTTGCGCAGGCGCCGCACCTCGCTGCGCGTGCGCCGGTGCTCGATGGCGCGGGCCACCGCCGCCATCACGTGATCGGCGTTGAGGGGTTTGGTGACGAAGTCCCACGCGCCGGCGCGAAGCGCCGCGACGGCGGTCTCCACGTCAGCCTGGCCGGTGATGACCATCACGGGAACATCGGGGTGACTCGCGCGCACCTTCTGGCAGAGCTCGATGCCCGACATGCCGTCCATGCGGACGTCGGTGATGACGACATCGAACTCGCCGTCATCGAGCTTCTGGAGGGCGAGGTCACCGCGCTCCACCGCGACCGCGTCGTTCTGACGCGAGATCAAGAGGTCGCACAGGACCTCCGCGGAGTCGCGTTCGTCGTCGACAACCAGCACATTACCCTTCATCGGCGGGACTCTAGCACGGCCGAAGTTGCGATCAGCGAAAGCCCGATCGCCGCGTAGGCCAGGGTTGAGATCCTCTGTCCGAGGACCATGGCAACGCCGAGCGAGCCGGGCTCGTCCAGCGCCGAGAACAATGCCGCATTGCCCGCTTCGGAAATTCCGAGGCCGAGCGGCACCAACGAAGCGAGGGCATTGATGAGTTGACCCGCCGTGGAGATGGCGGCCATCGTGCCGGGCCCGATGAGCGTGCCGGCGGCGAAGACCACCATCCAGAGGCTGACCAGGTTGAGCGCGCGCGCGATGGCCACCCAGCCGGCGGGCGCCCACCGCTGGCGCAGGGGATGCGAGCGATCGGCGCGTAGGTGACGGTCGATCTTGCGGGCCTCTTTCCACCAGCGCTCCGCACGTTCATGGGAGATGACGCTGATGCTACGAAGCAGGCTGACGCCCGATGCGAGCATCCCGCGGGCGACGAGCCACATGCCGCCGCCCAGGAGGGCCATCGCCACCGCACCGCCGGCGACGAAGACGTAGACCAGCCACGAGGGGACGTCGAGGAGCAGCGCGCACAGCGGCGCGCCGATCGCGATCACCGCGAGCTTGATCCCGAAGGACGCGAGGTTGTAGCGGAGGACCGCGCCGATGGCGCGCGACGAGGACGTGCGCTCCATGAGGGAGGTCGCCTTGGTCGCCTCGCCGAGGCTGGCGAGCGGTGTCACGGCGTTGATGGCGCGTCCCATGATCTGTGCCTTCAAGACGTATGCGTACCCAGGTCGTCGGCCGCCCGAGCCGAGGAAGCCCGACAGCGCGGCGCTGTCACACGCGGTGGCCGCGGCTTCGATGACGATGACGCCGGCGAAGCCCCAGCCGATCGCGATGACCTGTGCGAGGAGCTGGTGCGGTCCGACGGACCACACCGTGATCACGAGCGCCACGATCGCGACCACGATCGACACCAGCGTGAACCAGCGGGTCCACGATGGTGCGGCGGAGTCGTCGTCGGCGTCGGCGGTGGCCGCCGCGTTGCTCACGTGCGCCCGCTCACCGTCCGGTAGACCGCGAGCACGCAGAGCGCGCCGAGGATCGACGCGATGAACCCGGGTCCCGCGCCGCTGGTGTCGTACCAGCCGATCGCACGACCCGCGACCCAGGCGACGACCGCGCCGGAGACGCCGAGGAGGCTCGTGATCAGGAGGCCCGCGGGATCACGGCCCGGCATGATGAACCGGGCGATGGCTCCGACGACGAGTCCGACGAGTAGTGCGACGATGAGACCCATGGTTCGACTCCTTGTGCGTCAGGCGCGTGTGCGACCGACGGCGCCGGGGACGGCGTCGGGATCGACGGGGAGCGTGTCCGACGCGTCGACGCCGTCGCGAGCGTCCATGCGATCGCTCTTGCGTGCGTTCGCGCGATCGGCCTCGAGGGCCTGGTCGTCGAGCTCGCTGTGCGACGTGCGCGGCAGCTGGACCTCGTCGCGACCGTGGTCGCGCTCGGGCTCCTGGGGCATCTGACGCGTGTCGTTGCCGTCCTCTTCGGGGCGTCCGACCGTCGTACCGGGCGGCACCATCTCCGGCTTCTCGTCGGGCCGGCGGCCGACCCGATCCTCGAGCTCCTTGTCGCCGACACCCTGATCGCGGCGCGTCGGCTCACCTGGCGATGATTTGTTCGGTGACTTCGGCATGAAGTCAGTACCGAGCAACGTCAGTGCCAGTTTCGCTTAGCCATTCGTCGGTGAGTTGCGCTTCTCGGCCCTACCATTCATGCCCTGGTGAGGCGTTAGCGCACGCCCAGGACGACGAGCGCCGGGCGACCCGCAGAATCCCACTCGGCCATGAGCCCGTCCAGCGGGCGTACGTGCCACTGCGCGTCGATGGGATCGATGGTGGCGACCCGGCCATCGGGGTGTACGCCGATCACCACTTCATAGTGCGCGCGCGCGCGATCGCGATATGGGCGGTGCAAACCGATCACGACGGGACGCCCGCGCTCGACCTCGTGGCGGAGGAGGGCCTGGTCGCCGACGAGCGCGAAGGCGCGCAGCCCGCTCGAGCGCGCGAGATCGCGCAGGTCACCGAGGCGGAATCCGTCGTTGACGACGCGAACCGAGCGCGTGATGCGCTCGCGATCGAGCTCGGGGCGCCAGCGCGCGACGACCATGGCGAGCGCGGCGGCGCCGCAGTCGACGTCCGCGTGCTGCTTCATGGCCGGCGCCGGCGCGAGCACCCACGCGTCATCGGCGCGGAGCTGCGCCGGCGAGACCCGGCGCGAGGCTCCCTTGTACGTGGGGACGCACGCGACGAGCGTCACCACCATCGCGGCGAGGAGCGCGCGACGCATCAGACGATCAGGATGAGGAGGACGATCGCGAGGAGGAGCGCGGCCGTCGATCCGAAGATGACGACCGAGGCTCCGCCCGTGAACTCGGCGGCCTTGGGATTGGCCTGCTCCGCGTCCGCGTAGCGTGCGGCGTCCGCATCGACGTCGCTCGCGGCCGCGGGCGCTGCCGTCGCGGTCCTGGGCGCGACGTCGGTGATGGGGGCCGGCTCGACCGGGGCGGCGAGCGCAGCAGGGGTGGCCGCGCCGAGCGCGGCCGCGAGAGAGGTGGCGAGGAGGAGAGTGCGCATGACGAGGTCGATTGCAGGCGACGTGCCGTCGTCAATGGTTGGAGGCGTATGAGAAATGACCGTGCGCGGACGCCACACCGGGCATGAGAGCGCGCCCGAGGTCGCGATGACGGCGTGGCTCTCGCTCTATGCCGTGGAGATCGCTGCGAGGGTTCGCGCGGGACGGCGTGGCACCGACCTTGCTCATCACGGGCGCATGATCGGAAAGGACGACGAGCTGAAGGATCGGGTTCAAGCTCGCAAGCACTCGATGCAGGCGAAGCTGTCCGAGCTGAAGGCTGACAGTCGTTCCAGCGCCGCCGAAGCGCGCGACAAGCTCACGAAGAGCCTCGACGAGCTCGAGGACACCGTGAAGGACGGATGGGACAACGTGTCCGACGCCGTCCGTACCAAGCTCAACCGCTGGCTTGACCGCAACCCATAGGTTCCCCCACCTCGTTGCTCGGCCAGGCGCCGGCATCCCTTCACGGGGCTGCCGGCGCGTATTTTTTCGGCTTCTTCCGGGCGAAGGCGTCACACGTGAGGGGTGCCCGACTCCACCGTCCCATGATGAAGCTTTCGACGGTGGCTCTCGGTATCGCACTCTCGCTCTCGCTCACCGGCTGCAGCATGGTGAAGAAGTCGACGGGCGACAGCAGCGGCGGCGGTGGCGGGGGTGGCGGCGCGCCGCTCGGCGACACGATGGCCGACGCCGTCGTCTACAAGCGCGGCTCGACGTTCACCGCGCCGGCCGGTTGCCATACCAGCAGCTACGCCAAGCTCGACATCCCCGCGGGCGAGGCGATCACGCTCGAGCTGACCGTGACGTCGCCCAAGGACGAGTCGTGCATCTCGTTCTGGTTCCTCAACCAGAACGGCGGTGACGGCGGCCTCTCCGCGGAGGCGTGCTCGACCAAGTCGCCGTTCACCTACCAGGTGACGGCGCAGGAAGGCACCTCGTTCCTCCAGATCAGCGAAGCCGGCGTCTGCCAGGGCTCGACCGTCGAGGTCGCGATCAAGTAGTTTGCGGCCCGCGAGGACTGCCTGAGCACGGGCCGGGGGTAGCCCGCGCCGACCCCGCGGCCGCCGGCGCGCGGGGCTCCCACCAGCCTGCGCCGACCCGCGCGAGTTCAGGTGCTCGGGTCGCCGCCGGTGCCGCCGGCGACGACCTTCGCCTTGGGCAGGTCCGTCGGCGGCTCGTGCGCGAGCATCCGCTTCACCGGCCCCGCGAGCAGGTAGAGGATGAGCGCGATCATGAGCGCGAAGAGGATGAGCAGGTAGAAGAGCCCTGCGGTCGGGTGCAGGTCGAGGTGCTTGGCGAGCGAGCCGACCTCGTGCTCGGCGCGACCGGCGATGTAGTAGCCGACCGCCGTCGCGAGGAACCAGATGCCCATGACGAAGCCGGCGAGGCGGTCGGGCGCGAGCTTGTTCATCGTCGACAGACCGACCGGCGAGATGCACAGCTCCGCGAGCGTCGACACCAGATAGAAGATGAACAGGTAGAGGCCGGTGACCTTGCCGCCGTCGGCGATCGGGCCGAGGAGCGCGGGCAGGAGCGTCGCGAACGAGAGCGCCGTGATCACCATGCCGATCGAGAACTTGGTGACCGACGTCGGCTCCTTGCCCTTCTTGGCCAGCGCGATCCAGAGCAGCGCGAACACCGGCGCGATCAGGATGACGTACCCGGCGTTGAGCGTCTGATAGAAGCTCTGCGTCACGTTGAAGCCGAGCAGCTCGCGGTGCACCTTCTCCTCGGCAAACAGCGAGAGCGTCGAGCCGGCCTGCTCGAAGAGCCCGAAGAACGAGAGGCAGCCGAGGAAGAGCACCATCATGGCGCGCACGCGGCGCTTCTCGTCGTGGTCGCGCGCGATGAAGTTGTGGAGCGTCACGAACGTCGCGCCCGAGACGATGATCAGGCCGACGCCGAAGCAATCGGCGAGGATCTTCTTGCCCTCGCCGCCGTAGTCGACGCGCCACCAGATGAAGAGGCCGATGATCGCGGCCGAGATCGCCATGATGATACCGACCGCCGACGGGACCGGCTCACGCTCGCCCTTCGCCAGCTTCTTGGGCGCGGCCCCCGCGTCGCCGAGGTACTTCCAGCCGTACACGAACTGCACGATGCCCGCGAACATGCCGACGGCGGCAGCGCCGAAGCCGAAGTGCCACGCCGCGTTGGGGCTGATGCCGTTGTCCTTGAGGAACGCGCGGAGGTCCTGGCTCTCGGCGAGGAGCTGGCCGCAGATGATCGGCGCGAGCAGCGCGCCGATGTTGATGCCCATGTAATAGATGGTGTAGCCGGCGTCGCGGCGGACGTCGTTCTTGGCGTAGAGCTGGCCGACGATCGTCGAGACGTTGGGCTTCAACATGCCCGTGCCGAGCACGAGCAAGACGAGGCCTGTGATGAAGGCGACGTCTCCCGGTACGGCCAGCGCGATGTGGCCGCACATGATGATGACGCCGCCGATGAGGACGGCCATGCGCTGGCCGATGTAGCGGTCGGCGATGAAGCCGCCCGGCAAGCTCATCAGGTAGATGCTCGACCCGTAGAGCGCGTACACGATGCCGGCCGTGGCCTTGCTCTGCCCGAGGCCGCCGAGCGCCGTCGACGTCGAGACGTAGACGACGAGGAAGGCGCGCATGCCGTAGTAGCTGAAGCGCTCCCACATCTCGGTGAAGAAGAGGGTCTGCAGCCCTTTCGGGTGGCCGAAGAACGTCTTCCCACCGTTCCCGTTGGCGGACTTGGCCGCAGCGACGTTGGACATACGCGGCGGAAGCTACCACGGGGTGGGAGATGTCTCACCTCCGTCCGATGACCGGCCCCGACATCGTTGCGGCGAGAGGATCTCGCACGTGGGACAGGGCGGTTTCTCTTGGCAGACCGCTGGCGTATCGTCGGATCGATGGGGAAGCCGCCACCGGCGAAGCCGAAGGCCCCGCGCGCGCCCAAGGCCGCGGACCGGGTCGCCGCGCTCGAAGCGCAGGTGGCCGCCCTGACGGCGCGCGTCGCGGCGCTCGAAGGCGCGGCCCGACCGCACGGCGCCAACGGGAGCGGGACGCGCACGACCGACGACTCGATCCGCGCCGCCGTGCTGACCGCCGTCGGCGAGCTCGACACACGCAACCGTTACGGCGGCATCGTGCCCATCCCCGACGTGCGCGCCGAGCTGCGCAAGGGCGGGATCACCGACGACGCCGCCGTGACCTCGGCGCTCGAGGCGCTCGAGCGCGCCTGGAAGATCGATCTGTCGGTCGCGCAATCGCCGACGGCGGTCGCCGACCGCGCCGCCGGCATCGAGCGGCCGGGGCGCGGCCTCCTCTATTACGTGGCCCGCAGGTGACCAAGGAGCCAACCGTGGAACTGGCGCGCATCCTCCTCGAAGCTCCGAGCCCGTTCGCCGACCCCGTGGTCCGCCTCGATCTCGAGGTCGCGCCGCCGCCCGATGTCGCCGCCGTGCACTCGTCGGTGCGCCTGGCGATCGCCGAGGCGATCACCGTGGTGCAGCGCGATCGACGCGCGCAGATGGTGCTCGTCACCGGCGACCCCGGCATGGGCAAGACGCACCAGCTGGCGCACCTGCGCCGCCGCAGCGAAGGAATGTACGTGTGCGTCGACGTGCCGCCGCTCAAGGACACGTCGCCGTTCGGGCACATCGCGCGCTACATGGTGCAGGGGCTCGCCGCCGCCGGCGTGCTCGAGCGCCTGCTGTGGGACGTGCTGCGCCAGGTCGCGGTCGCGGTGCGCGCCGACGCCGACGAGCACGGCGACGACGACGTGGTGGCGCGCATCGACGACGCGCTGGTCGGCAGCGACCGGTTCGCGATGGCGTTTCGCTCGCTGGCGCAGCAGGACCCGGAGCTGGGGCCGCTGCTCTACAAGCGCGGTCGCCGGCTGGCGCCCCTGTCGACGTTGCCGGCCGACTTCGGGCGCGTGCTCGGGTGCATCACCGATCGCGAGGCGGAGCGCGCCATCGTCGACTGGCTGCGCGCCGCCGAGCTCGCCGAGGAGGATCTGGCGCTGCTCGGGCTCGAGCACGGCGTCGACACCGAAGCGCGCGCGTTCGAGGTCGTGCGCGCGCTGTGTCTTTGCTCGCAGCGGCCGGTCGTGATGTGCCTCGATCAGCTCGAGTCGATCGCGGGGCTCATCGGCGCCGGCGGCGTCGCGCGCATGTTCACGGCGCTGATGGAGCTGTACCAGCAGGTGCCGGTCGCGATCGTGCTCATGTGCCAGACCCAGCAGTGGGTCGAGCTGCGCCGCGACGTGCCGCAGGCCGCGGTCGACCGGATCCGCGTGCTGCCGCCGCTGGCCAAGCCGACCGCCGACGAGGCGCTGGCCATCGTCGCGAGCCGGCTCGACGCGGTGTGGACACCGCACGGCGTGCGCCCGTCGTATGCGACGTGGCCGTTCCCGGCCGACGCGATCCGCGCGATCGTCGAGGAGCGGCGCCCGACCATCCGCGGGCTGCTGCTCGAGATCGACGCGCACTTCGTCGCGATGCGGCGCAGCGGCGTGGTCGCGGAGCTGGGTCTATCGGTCGAGATGGGCCCGGCCGAGGAGCCGGCGCCGGGGCCTGCGCCCAAGCTCGAGCCGCCGCCCGTCGACGAGAAGGCGGCGCTGCGCGCGGCGCGCGATCGTTACCGCCGCGCCGCCGACGAGCGACGGGAGCTGGCGACGCCGGCGTTCCGCGAGGAGCTCCTGCGTCACGCCGTGCTCGACATCCTCGAGCACGCCTGGCAGAAGAACGCGGCGATCGGCGGCGTGAAGATCGCGTCGGTCGAGAACCCCGAGAAGCCCAAGGTCGGTCCGCGCCCGCCCGCGATCGTGATCCTCGAGACCGACGACGGGGCGCGCCGGCTGGCCATCGACGTGCACTCGAGCGAGCCGCGGTCCACGCATCGCGTGCTCGCGCGCCTGCGCGATCTCGTCGACGATCAGACCGCCGACTGCGCCGTGCTCCTGCGCGAGCGCGAGGCGCCGCTGCCGGAGTCGGCCAAGCGCTCGCACGAGCTGCTCGACGAGCTCGGTCAGCGCGGCGGCGCGCTCATCTGGATCGAGGAGGAGGACGCGCTGCGCCTGGTGGGCGCCGAGCTCCTGCTCGACGCGGCCAGCGCCGCCGAGGTGCTGGTCGGCACGCGCAACGCGTCGCGCGAGGAGGTGCTGACCTTCCTCTTCGAGGACGACGGTTTCTCCGAGCTGTTGCGGCCGATCATCAGCCGCGCCTCGGCGTCGCGCAGCGCGGCGTGAGGACGATCAGGCCCTGGCCCCGGCCTTCGCCTTCATCATCAGGAAGCGCGCCTGCGCGTCGGGCGACCACAGCTCCTTGGGGTTGTAGAACTCGGCGAAGGCCGGCGTGGCCGCGGGCAACACCACCCACGGCTGCTTGGTCGACGTGAAGATGAAGACGTCGGGCGGCAGGAGGTCGGGGTTGTCGAGCGTCCCGACGCGGACGAAGCGGCTCAGCTCGCCCGACCCCGCGTAGTTGCTCCACAGCGCGATGCGGCAGGTCGGACAGCGCCAGATCGTCTGGCCCTTGCCGCTCGCCGACGGCGTGTTCACGCGCTCGGGCTCGCCGGAGAGGAGCTCGACGCGATCGGCCTCGATCACGGCGTTCAGCGCGAACGCGGTCCCGGTCTCGCGCTGGCACCACCGGCAGTGGCAGCTGTGCACGATCATCGGCGCCGTCATCATGCGATAGCGAACCGCGCGGCAGCCGCAACCGCCCTCGATCGGATACGTGGCTTCGGTCGTCATTTGTTGGGACACGCGTAGCTATACACCAGCGTGTGCGTGCGCTCGAAGCCGGGCTGGTGCGTGGTCTCGACGCGCTGGATCGGCGAGCCGTCGTCCTCGCGCTCGGTCCGGATCTCGAGCGACAGCGTCTCGCGACCGTCGGCGCCGCCGAAGCGCCGCTCGAACGTGCGCTCGAGGCCGTGATCGTCGAAGGCCCGTAGCTCCACGCCCTCGGGCATCCCGTCGCTGTTGTCGTCGCGCTCCTGCACCGTCCACTGCTCGTAGGGGCCGGTGTAGCGCAGCGAGTTGCACTCGGAGAGCGCGCCGGTGGCGCTGCGCGTGCACACGTTCTCGATGAGCTGCCCGTCGCCCGTGCCGAACACGCCTTCCTTGTCCGGCTCGTTCTCGAAGTCGCGCACCCAGCCCGACGGCCGATCGTCGCCCCACGTCCACGTCTCGACGAAGCGATGCTCGCTGCGGTTGCCGGTGCGCGTGATGACGCCGGGCCGCCCGCCGGCGACGGTCGCCGTCTCCTGGTACTGCACCGTGCCGTCGTCGAACGCGTGCTCGACGCGCACGTCGCCGTCGTAGCGTGACGTCGCGAGCGTGATCGTCGTGCCGCGCGTGCGCTCCTCGAGCGTCACGTGCCCGCCGTCGTCACCCTCGAAGCGATACGTCTCGGTGGGCGCGGCCTCGTCGGAGAACTGGCCGGTGCCACCGCACGGGATGCGCCAGGTCACGCCCTCGTCGCCGCACGCTGCCATCATCACGACGGCGCCGACGACGAACGAGCGACGCATCAGCTCAGCGTGCCACAGCGGCGACGGCCCCTGGCGCGCAATCAGTGCGGTTCGGGCAGACCGCGGGTCTGCGCGAGGTACCGCATGATCTCGAGAGTCTTCGAGACGTAGCGGCGCCCGCCGGCCTTCTCGACGTTCACGTGCCGGGCCGACCCCGGCGACTCGTCGCCGAGCACGAGCACCGGGAGCGACTGCTTGTCATCGCCGAGGAGGGTCGCCACGGGATAGCGCGGCTTCAGGAAGTCGAGCTCGATCACGTCGAGCGTGTCGCGGAGCTGCGGGTAGTAGGTGAGCATCCCGATCACCTGCGCCGAGTAGGGGCAGAACCACCGCTCGCCCTTGTCGGAGAAGCCGGGGCGAAGGACGTAGAGCGTATCGCGCATGACCAACCTTAACCCGCGCGGCGGCGATAGGCCGCCGGCGTGGTGCCGGTCCACTTGCGGAACGCGCGCGTGAAGTTGGGCAGCTCGGTGTAGCCGAGGCGCCCGGCGATCTCGGCGAGCGGCAACCCACGATCCTCGAGCAGCAAGAGCGCGCGCTGGCGGCGTGTCTCGTCGAGGATCGCGGTGTAGCTCGTGCCGAGCGCGGCGAGCTTGCGCTTGAGGGTGCGGGTCGAGACGTGAAGCGTCCGCGCCACCTCCTCGACGGACCGGAAGCCGCCATCGCCGGCGTCGGCAGCCAGCGCGCGCTTCACGCGCCCGGGCAGGCCCGCGTCGACGAGCATCGCGAGCTCGCGCTCGCACTGCGCCTGCGCCAGCTGCACCGCCACCGGGTCGGCCGACACCAGCGGCACGTCGAGCAGCTCGGCCGCGAACACGAGGCGATGCGCCGGGCGGTCGAAGCGCAGCATGTCGATCGCGAACGGCACGCGCCGGATGTACGCCGGCTCGGGGAACGCGCACTCGGCGACGCCGCGCAGCGTGCGCCCCGTGAACGTCTGCCCCAGCTGCCACACGCCGATCATGATCGCCAGGATCGCGAACTCGCGCAGCCCGCCGAGATCGGCGCGCTCCTCGATCACGATCGCCGCGGTGTCCTGCTCGCGCACGCTCGAGATCCCGAGCACGGGCGTGCGCGTCGCCGCGAAGCGCTCCGCGAACGCGAGCGCCTCGCCGACGGTCGACGCCGTCATCGCCGCGAAGCCGAGGAAGCCGTGCGACGACACCTTCATCTGCATGCCCTGATAGAGGGCGAGCGCCGGCTCTCCGGTCAGCGCGTGCGCGCGCTCGACGACCTTGGCGCACGTGGCGACGGCGACGCGCGCGTTGGGATCGCGCAGCCCCTCCTCGGTGAGCCCCGTGCCGGCGAGGAGCGCGTCGGGACGCACCTTCCAGCGGCGCGCGAGGTTGAGCACGTCGAGGACGTAGATGCCTGGAAGCTCGGCGGCGGCCATCGGACGGTGCGCGATCGGGGCGTTTCGCCCCTCGAAAAACTGAGGCTATCTCGAAAATTCGTCAACCGAAACAATTAGATGCGCGCGTAGACCGATCGCCCGGCGCCCGCGTTTCATCTCCCAGCACCCCGCATCACCGACTGGCAGTGTCGAGCCGAACGCGGCTCCACGGGCCACCGGACACCGGTGCACGAAAGGACCGCGTCATGCTTCGCCGCCTCGCCACCCTCGCCCTCTCCCTCTCCCTCGCCACCTCCGCCTTCACCGCCACCGCCGCCGACGCTCGCAGCTTCGCCCAGGCGCCCGCCGATCAGCCCGCCGAGATCGACGCGCGCATGATCATGCGGAAGCCCGACAGCACGCCGCGCATCAGCGCCGCCGCGCGCGCCAAGCTGCGCAAGGTCCTCGCCGCGCGCCGCGCGAAGAACGTCAACGCGTTCCGCGCCTACGCCAACCGCGGCGTGTACCCGCACAACTTCACGATCGCCGGCCCGCTCAACGTCTGGATCGACGAGGAAGGCCACATGTGCGCCGCCGCGACGATGATCTTCAAGTCGGGCGCGAAGTCGCTCGTCCGCCAGACCGGCCGCAGCAACAACTTCGTGAAGCTCGGCGACGTGACGAGCGGCGCGCTCATGGACTGGATGCTCACGTCGGGCCTCACGCAGAGCGAGGTCGCGCTGATCCAGGAGCCGTTCATGGGTCGCCCCGAGCCCGAGCCCGGTGAGCCGCCGATGGGCAGCGCGCAGTGGCGCACCGCCGAGGACGCGCGCTTGAAGGCTCGCTACGCCGAGATCCTCGCGACGCTCGGCTCGAGCCCCGACGCCAGCATCGACGCCGCCATCGACACCCTCGCCACCCGCCCCGACCTCGTCGCCAGGCTCCTCAAGGCCTGAGCCCGCACCGACCAACCCCACCACACCTCTCGTCTCGGAGTCCCGCCATGCTTCGCCGCCTCTGTCGCCTCACCATCGCCCTCTCCCTTTCCTTCGGCGCGATCGCCTCGACCGCCAACGCGCGCGGCTTCGCCACCGCGCCGGGCGCCGACCCCATCACCGCGCCGGTCCCCGAGGACATGCCCATGCCGCCGCGCGTGCATCCCCGGCGCCTGCCCGGCATGACCGAGGGCCAGCGCGTCCTCGTGAAGAAGATCCTCGCGTCGCGCCGCGCCAGGAACGTGAACGCGTTCCGCACCTACGCGCGCCGCGGCGTCTACCCGCACAACTACATGAACAACGGCTCGCTCAACATCTGGATCGACGGTGACGGCCACATGTGCGCCGCCGCGACCATGATCTGGAAGTCCGGCGCCAAGGCGCTCGTCCGCCAGACCAAGCAGGACAACAACTTCATCCGCCTCGCCGACGTCACCGACGGTGCGCTCCTCGACTGGATCCTCACGTCGGGCCTCACCCACGGCGAGGTCATCGAGATCCAGGCGCCGATGGTCGGCGCGCCGGACCGCGGCATCGAGTTTCCCGAGCCGGGCACCGAGGACTGGCGCATCGCCAACGACCGTGCGCTGCGCGCCGGCTACGAGGTGACACTCGACAACCTCGCCGCCAACCGCGACGCCTCGCTCGAGGCCGCGCTCGACGCGCTCGAGCTGCGCCCCGACCTCGTCGCCAAGCTTCTGATGCAGAAGAAGGCGGCGTGACATGCGCCTCCTCCGCCATGTCCTCACCGCCGCGCTCGCGCTCGGCCTCACTGCTCAGTCGGTCTCGGCGCGCTCGTTCGCCGGGGCGCCGCCCGCCGCCGCCTCGAACGTCGAACGCGTCGAGGCCACGCAGCGCGCGCGCCTGAAGAAGCTCCTCGCCGCGCGCCGCGCCAGGAACGTCAAGGCGTTCACGGCCTACGTCGCGAACCAGCGGTACCCCGAGAACCACATCGTCGACGGCGAGATCAACATCTGGATCGACGACGAAGGTCGCCGCTGCGCCGCCGCGCAGATGATCTGGGCCTCGGGCGCGAAGGTGCTCGTCGAGCAGCAGGCCGCCGAGGACAACCTCATCCGCCTCGCCAACGTCACCGAGGGCCCGCTCCTGGACTGGATCCTCACCTCGGGGCTCACGCACGACGAGGTCGTCCTCATCCAGCGCCCGTTCCGCCGCCCTCCCCACGAAGTCGACACGCTGATCGACGCACGCGCGCAGATCCGCGCCGAGATGACGCGGAAGTACCAGGGCATCCTCGCCGAGCTCGCGCGCACGACCGACGACAGCCTCGACGCCGCGGTCGACACGCTGATGGAGCACCCCGACCTCGTCGCGAAGGTGCTGCGCGCGAAGCGCTGAGCTAGCCGGCGGTCAGTTGGGGCAGTTGCCGAAGCAGCCGCGCCAGGCGGTCGCGACGATGTCGCAGCACGTCTCGCTGCCGTCGGTGCAGTCGGTCGTCTCGTGGCACGCGGTCGAGCCCGAGCAGGTGCCGACGGCGGTGCAGACGCCGGCGAACGAGGCCGAGAGGCAGCATTCGCCGCCGGGGCAGTCTTCCGGGCCGTCGCACACCGTCGCCGGTCCGGTGCAGAACGCGCCGGGCGGCTGGCAGCGCGTCCCGCTGATGACGTCGACGCAGCACTCGTCGGTGAGATCGCAGATGTCGTCGCCGCAGGTGATGCCCGCGAACTGCGCATCGACGCCGGACGACGCGTCGCTCTCGGTGCCGGGCAGCTGGCACAGCTCGTCGACGCAGACCTGGCCGCCCGGGCACGGGTGGGTCTCGTCGCAGCGGAACTGCGCGTCGCTGTAGTCCGGCGCGGTGTAGCCGCACGCGGCGACCGCGGCGACCAGCACGACGAGGCAACACCGCGACATCATCATCGACCCGAGCCTACTCCACGGCGCCCGAGGCCGGGTAGGATGTTCGCGTGTCCGCCCCGCGGCTTCGCTGCGTGATCCTCGTCTCGGACGGCCCCTCGCGCCGTGTCGGTCCGGGAGGTCTGTTGATCGGCCGGCAGACGGACTGCGACATCGTCGCCAACGATCCCTCCGTGAGCCGCCGCCACGCGCTCATCCGCGTCGCCGGTGACTCGGCCGAGCTGGTCCCGCTCGGGCGCACGCCGATCGTCGTGAACGGCAAGGAGACCGACCGCGCCACCGCGCTCGCCGACGGCGCGCGCATCGAGCTGCCCGGCATGGTGCTCACCGTCGTCCTCGAGATCCCGCGCCCCGACCAGAACCAGTCGACCGGGTTCGCGCTGGCGCGCCAGCGCGGCGGGAGCTTCGGCATCTCGCACTCGCCGTTCGTCCTCGGCGGCGGTGAGCACGACGACCTCATCATCAAGGGCTGGCCCGAGAGCGCGTTGCGCTTTCACGTCGCGCAGGGTGGCCTCTTTGTCGACGCCACAGCGGCGTCGGGGGTCGACGCCGCGGCGTCGGGGGGCGATGCCACCGAGGCCGCCAAGGTCAACGAGAACGCCGTCGGCCCCGATGACGGGATGGTCGAGCTCGCGCCCGGCGACGCGCTCGCCTTCAAGAAGGAAGTCTTCACGATCACGCAGGTCTCCGGCGGCGACCAGACCACCATCGTCGGCGACAAGACCGGCCTGCCCCGCAAGGTGGTCGTGCAGATCCTGCCGCGCGGCGGGCGCATCGTGTTCTCGCTCGCCGAGGGCGACCGCGCCGTGTTCCTGGCCGACCGCCGCCTCGACCTGCTCGTGGCGCTCCTTCGCCCGCCCCCGCCGTACTCGGCCGGCGACTTCATCCCCGACGACGTGGTCCGGCCGATCGTCTGGCCACGTAATCCCGGTGTGTCACGACCCGAGATCAATATGCTGATCAGCCGATGCCGCCAGGATCTGGTGGCGGCGGGGCTCCACGGTCCGAGACTCCTGGAGCGTGCCCCGGGCGGCGGTGCCACGCGCGTCGCGCTGTCGGCGGGGGCCGAGATCACCGTCGATTCCTGAGCCAATTCGTGCGTTAACATCGCCGGAGGTGGCCGCAGCGTCTCTCTCCCACTTCGCTCGCCCGCCCCGGAAGCTGGGTCGGTACGAGCTCATCGCGCCGCTGGCCACCGGCGGCATGGCGGAGCTGTTTCTCGGACGCCTGCGCGGACGCGGCGGCTTCGAGAAGCTGGTCGCGATCAAGCAGATGAAGGCGCACCTCTCGGATGATCCGGGGTTCGTCGACATGTTCCTCGACGAAGGACGCATCGCGGCGCGCCTGACGCACCCGAACATCTGCCAGGTCTACGAGCTCGGCGACGACGACGGGCAGCTCTACATGGCGATGGAGTACGTGCCCGGCATCCCGCTGTCGACGATCCTCGCCGCGCTCCCGCGCACCAGCGACGGGTTCGACCTGCGCGTGAGCGCCGGCATCCTGGTGCAGGTGAGCGAGGGCGTGCACTTCGCGCACGAGCACAAGGCCGACGGTGGCGTGGCCGCGCCCATCGTGCACCGCGACGTGTCGCCGACGAACCTGCTCGTGACCGGCGAGGGCGTGTGCAAGCTCGTCGACTTCGGGATCGCGAAGGTGCTGACCGAGGTGAGCCACACACGCACCGGCGTGCTCAAGGGCAAACCGGCGTACATGGCGCCCGAGCAGATCCGCGCCGAGCCGGTCGATCGTCGCTCCGACGTGTTCGCGCTCGGCGTGGTGCTGTGGGAGTGCATCGCGGGCAAGCGGCTCTTCCAGGGCGACTCGGATTTCTTGATCTGGCAGCAGATCACGCAGACGGCGGTGCCGCGGCTGCGCGAGCTGCGTCCCGAGGTGCCGCCCGGCGTCGACGAGGTCGTGCAGCGCGCATGCGCGAAGGATCCGGCGCAGCGGTACGAGAGCGCGCGTGCGTTCGCGGCGGATCTGCGGCGCAGCGTGGCCAGCGTGGGTGGCCCGCTCGAGCCGGCCGGGCTCGCGATGTACCTGACGACCTTGTGCGCGGACGCGTTCGCGGCGCGCAACGCGCTCGTGGCGCAGGCGCTGGCGGGCGAGGACGAGAACACCGACGAGGTGCGGCGCGTGACGGCGCGCAACGCGGCGATCGCGGCGGCGGCGGGCGCCGAGCCCACGGCGACGGCGAGCATCCGGTTGCGCGAGCACACGGCGCAGATGTCGCCGGGCGCGTCGACGTCGATGCCGCTCGGGTTCGACGCCAGCGACGACGACGAGACGCTCGACGCGCCGCCGCGGCGCAGCCGGTGGCCGCTGGCGATGCTCGCCGGGGCGGCGGCGATCGCAGGTGTCTTGCTGGCGCTCGCGCTGGCCGGCGGGATCGGCGGCGATGCGAGGAAACCGCACGCGCTCGCGGCACAGCAGCGGCAGCCCCAGGCGCAGACGGAGGCGCAGGCGCAGCAGGTCAAGCCGTCGGCGGGGACGGAGACGGAGATGGAAGGCGAGACCGTCGCCGAGCCCGATCCACCGGTCGAGATCCGCCGCCCGTCGAAGCCGCAGCGTCCGCCGACCACGAAGAAGCAGGCCGCGGCGCCTCCTGTGCAGGACACCACGCCCGGGTACTATCTCGTCGATTCGACGCCGTATGCGCGCATCTTCATCGACGGCAAGGACCACGGCGAGACGCCGCTCTTCCGCGTCGCGCTCTCGCCCGGCAAGCATCAGGTGAAGGCCGTGCTCGGCGACGGACGCAAGAAGCAGTTCACGATCGACATCAAGTCGGGCAAGGACCTGTCGTCCGGACGTCTGAAATGGTGAGACGGCTCGGCGCCGCGATGTTGGCGGCGACGCTCCTGACCTCGACGGCCGCGCGCGCGGATCAGGCCACCTTGCGCGAGGCGCGCCGCGTCGTCGAGGAAGAGGTCCGCTACGACCGCGCGCAGGAGCTGCTCGTCACCGCGCTCCACCAGGGCGACAACAGCCCCGAGGATCTTGCGGCGATCTACGAGCTGGCCGGTGTCGCCGCCGTCGTGCTCGGCCAGCGCGAGGCCGGCGAGCAGTACTTCCGCAGGCTGCTCGCGCTGCGTCCGGCGGCGAAGCTGCCCGCCGACACCGCGCCCAAGATCCTCGAGCCGTTCATGGCGGCGCAGGCGCACATGGCGGCGGCCGGCAACCTGCGCGTCGGCGTACGCGCCGCGACCGCGAGCGAGCTCGTCGTCGACGTCGCCGCCGATCCGCTGGGCATGGTCGCCGGCGCGAAGGTGAGCTATCGCGGCGGCGACGGCGCGACCGGCAGCGTGCGCGGCGAGCTGCCGACGCCGATCGCGATGACGCTACCCGGCGGCGCCATCGCGACCTCGGTCGAGATCGTCGACGAGTACGGCAACCGCCTGCAGGAGCTGCCGCCGCCGACCGCGCCGGTTCGCCGCGACGGCGAGGGCGATCGCGACCGTGATCGCGATCGCGAGAACCCGCCGCCGCCGGGCGACGAGAAGCCGAACATCGCGCTGCGCTGGTCGACGTGGGCGATCGCCGCCGGCGTCACCGGCTCGATCGGTCTCGGCTTCGCGTTCGACGGCAAGCGCTCGCACGATCGGCTCGACGACATCCTCGCGAACCCGGAGGATCACTTCTTCGGCGAGGCCGAGGACGCGCGCCGCCGCTGGAAGCGAGACACCTCGATCGCCAACGTCGCGTTCGTCGCGACCGGCGTTCTCGCTGTGGGCGCGGTGACAGTTGCGATCGTCATGCGCGATCGCGGTGGCGCGCCGAAAGCCGCGCTCGTTCCGTGGCTTGGCGACGGCGCGGGCCTCGCGCTCGTGGGCACGTTGCCGTGATGATGTCGGCCTGAGGTGCGGCTGGGCGCAGAGTGGAGATCCGCCGCCACTCTCACCTCTCGGAGCCTACCCACATGCGCAACGCATTCCTCGCCGGCCTGCTGGCCGCCATGGCCTTCGCCTGCTCGGGCGACACGACCGTCCAGTCGAGCGCGCAGCAGCTGACGCTGCTCGACACCGACGGCGACGGCATCCCCGACGCGATCGACGTCGACGACGACGGCGTGCCCGACATCGATTTCGGCGCGCCGTGTGCGACGCCCGTGCTCGACGCGAACGGCGACGGCATCCCCGACGGCATCGACTTCGATTGCGACGGCGCCGCCGACATCGCGTGGTGCGCCGATCCCGTGCTCGATCAGGACGGGGACGGCGTGCCCGACGGGCTCGACCTCGACTGCGACGGTCAGCCCGACACGCAGCTGCCCAGCCTGCCGTGCACACCCGAATTCCTCGACGGCGACGGCGACGGCGTGCCCGACGGCATCGACACCGATTGCGACGGCACCGCCGACGTCGATCTCTCGAACCCGCCGCTACCGCCCATCCCGCCGCCCGGCACCCCGCCGTGCGTACCCGAGCCGCTCGACGCCGATGGCGACGGCCTCCCCGACGGGATCGATCTCAACTGCGACGGCGTCGCCGATATCGATCTCGGCTTTTGAGCCGAGCTAGACGATCAACGCGGACGGCGAACGACCTTGTTCAGCCGCTCGGCCTGCAGGCGCAGCGCGCGACGCAGTCCCTTGCGACCGCCGACCGCGCCGAGGCTCATGCCGTACATCGCGTCGATGCCGCGCACGGCCACGACCCACATGGTGACGAGCACCGCGAGGTCGGCCGCCGCGCGCCGCGTCGACGCGGCCGGGATCACGAGCCCGTACGTGTCGGAGACGAAGCGGAAGTTGCGCAGCACCTTCACGATCGCCTCGCGATCGATGTCGCCGTGCCAGAAGGCGACGCGCGACACGATCATCTCCTGGTGACGGCGCAGGAACTCGCCCATGGAGAGCGGCGCGACCACGCGGCCCGAGGGCGCGCGGCAGATCTCCAGCAGATCCTCGAGGTACTCGTTCCAGTAGAGCGCCAGGCTCCGGTTCTCGGGACGGCGCAGGAACTTGACGCGCTCGATCGAGAAGTCGGCCTTGGCCTTCACCGTGCTCTTGTAGCGGGGCACGATCGCGTGCAGGTCGTACAGCGCGGGGCACTCCTTGTCGGAGTAGCACCAGCGCGCGCGCAGCTGCGGCCACGTGTAGATCTGGAGGACCGGGTCCTTGGCCGAGTCGATCACCAGGAAGCGGCGGCCTTCCGCGCCGACCACCGTGATCCAGTGCGACCAGCGATCGACGCACAGCAGCACGGGGTTCTGCTCGCGCAGGCTCTTCTGCAGGCGCTTGCGCGCGGTCTCGGCGTCGCTCGAGCGCTCGAGCACGAGATCGCAATCGAGCGTGCGGGCGGCACGAGCAAGCCGGATCTCGTCTGTCCCGCTCCACCAGTGCGTGCGCGCCGTCTGTGCGATCGCGCCCACGTCGACCGCGTGCCCCATCGTCACCATCGCGTGTTTCAACGCGAACGGGCCGCACGTCCACTCGTTGGGCTGCGGGTAGAAGCCGGGGCGGTGCGCTTCGGTGCTTACGAGCCGGACCATAGGGCGACCTGAAATCTATCGTAGCGGGGGGGGGACGCCAGGCCCCATTTGACCCTTTTGATCGGTATTTTTCGAAATGATATCAGATATATAAGTCGAGAGATCCCTTTGACGCGGTGCGGCACCTCATTAAGGTCCTACCGGGTGTGCCACTCCCGCCACCAGGCCTGCGGACGAGGCGGAAGCCGGGTCAGGACCCATTCCCAGGTGGCCTCGGGCACGAGCACGAGTCCGTTGGGATGACCGGGATGAAGCCCGATCGGTGGTGCGAGCTCGGGGTGCGTGCGGGCCTCGGTCAATGCGCGGTCGAGCGGCGACCCCATGCCGATGATGCCGAGCGGGATCATGCGCCAGCGCCGCTCGCGCGGGACCCGCTCGGGGCGCAAGCGCAGCGGAACTCGTGCGAACCACACGGCTTGGAAGCCGAGGTGACGCTCGGCCGAGATGATGACGGCGTCTTTCGGAAGGGCGTCCGTGATCGCGGCGGTGGCTGCGACCATCGGGATCTCGGTACGCACCATGCCTTCGGTGGGCGCGGCCGGGCGCACGGCGACCCACGCCGCGAGCGCTGGTGCTACGGCCACGAGTCTCCACGGCAGCTCGAGCGTCGCGACGAGCCGGCCGACCGCTGCGGCGCCGACGATCGATGCCGGCGCGAACGCCGCGACGCGCAAGCGGAAGCCGACGGCGTCCGGGTCGGCGACGTCGAGCCACGGCCACGCCGTGACGGCGAGCAGCGCGAACCCCGCCCACACGAGCGCGCGCTCCGCGGGGCGCGCGTCGCTGCGCACGCCGGGGCTGACGCGTGACGCGATCGCGGCGGCGAGGAACACGGCGCCGGCGGCGGCGGCGATGAGCCCCTGATGGCCGAGCAGGAGGTAGTAGGTCGGGCGCCCGGGATGCGGCACGGCGAGCGCGGGGAGCTCCCACTCGCCCGGGCCCGTGAACGCCCCATCGAGCAGCGCGACGTCACGCGGCCCGATGAAGCGCTGCGGCGCGAGCACGCCCGCCACGAGGGCGACGACCGCCGCGGCCGCGAGCGTGGCACCGATGACACGCCACGCTCGCGGCGACAGCTCGCGGGCGCGCAGCTCGACCGCGACCGCCGGCGCGAGCAGCGCGAGGGCCAGGAGCGCCGACATCTTGTGCGTCAGGAACGCCAGCACGAGCACCAGCGCCGCGAGGGCGAGCCGCGCGCGCGTCGGCTGCTCGAGCGCGCGCAGGCCGAGCCACGCCGTCGTGAGCGCGACGGTCAGCCCGAGCCCGTTCTTCACGAACTCGAGCGACAGGTAGAACGAGCCGCCACCCGTCGTCGCGAGCACCGCCGCCACGAGCCCGCCCGCCACACCACCCACGCGCCGGCCGAGCAGGAACGCCGGCACCGCGACCACGCCTCCGCCCAGCGCCGCGATGATCTTTGCCGCCGTGATCGGGTCGGTCACCAGCGCGACCGGCGTCATCAGCCAGAACGTCAGCGGCGCCGCCGGATACGCGAGCTCGCCGCGCTCCAGCAGCGAGCGCACCTGGATCGGGTAGTACCAGCCGTCGACACCGACCGGATACGGTGACGAGTCGAGCAGCTCCCACCGCTGCCACACCGACCACGCCGCGAGCGCGAGCACGGCCGCCCACACGGCGGCGCCGAGCAGCGCATCCCGACGGTCGGGCGGAATCACGGCGCTACAGTAGCGCGAGCGTCACGCGTCGCGCCTACTTGAGGCGGTTGATGACCTCGTCGCGCGTCGCGACGCCCTTCTCGATGATGAGGGCGAGCAGCTTCTTGAGGACGTCCTCGTCGCGGCGCACGAGCGCCTCGAGGCTGGCGATGCGCTCCTGCAGCGAGGCGATGTCGGCGAAGCTCGGGCCGGTGTGCGGCGCGTGGGCGCCGGGTGGCGGGGCGGCGCCCATCGGCGGACGCGGTGGCGCGACGGGCGCGCCGGGGACGCGCGGCGAGCCACCCGTGGTCGTGCGCGCCGGGCGCATTCCGCCGCCGGCGCCGGCGCTGTGCCCGCCGGGCGCGGCCGCGTCGTCGAACTGGCCGACGACCTCCATCGTGGCGCCGATCGAGATGCCGTTGTCCATCCCGACCGAGTCGCGACCGCGCCGGCCGACGTTGCGCGGGTTCACGATGCCGCGCCCGTAGAAGCGGTGGAGCGCGCGCTCGATCGCCTTGGGCCCCGACAGATACGTGCGCACGTTGAGGTGCGTCTTCATGCGGAGCTCGTCGACGATCGTGAGGTTGGTCGGGTCGCTCATCGCGACGTCGAGGAACTTCATGGGCTGCGCGAACGGGATGATGCCCTGCGCCTCGGCCTGATCGGCCGGCACCAGATCGAGCACGGCCTGCGGGATCTCGATCGCGTCGAGATCGACGAGCGGTACGGCCAGCTGCTTGGACAGCGCCTGCACCAGATCTTCCTCGTGCACCATCCTCATATCGACGAGCACGCGGCCGAGCGGGCCGCCGTAGCGGCGCTGGTCGATCAGCGCCGAACGTAGACCGGTCTCGTCGATGAGACCGGCCTCGATCAAGATCTCTCCCAGTCGCTTGCGAGCCATCTGCGGACGTCTCCGGTCAGGGAGGGACCGTGGCGGTCCCGGTGGAGGCGAGCGTGCTCAGGAACTGCGTCGACTGCCGGCGCGCCTGCGCCACGTCGAACACGACGAAGTGACCATCGGACGCCGTCGCCTGGTACTGGATGATGACGGCCGTGGTCCCGCCGACGTTGCCGCTGACCGGCGCCGCGAGCTCGGAGTGGCCGAGCAGCTCGAGCCCCTCGATCGGCTCGATCGTCGGCCCGACGTGGTTGCCGCCGATCGACACCGCGAACGCCTCGATGGTCAGGAGCGGCGTGAAGTGATCGACGAAGCCCATGGTCTGGAAGATCGGGCGCGGCTCCATGCCCGGCGCCGGATCGCGCACGAGCAGCGGGCCGTAGTTCACCGAGTCGGAGCGCTCGACCCACATCTGCAGGATGGCGAGCACCGGGTTCCACTGATCGAGCGGGCTGTCGATGATCACGCCCGACACGAGCGCCGTGATGTCGACCGGCTCGGTCTTGTTGAGGAGGGCGTTGTAGAGCGTGCCGCCTGCGCCCGACAGCACGGCGCCCTTGATCAGCGGCTCGTACGCGACGAACGGCGGACCGGTGAGCCCGCCCTGCGAGTGGCCGAAGAAGTAGATGCGCGTCGGATCGAAGCGCACCACGCGATCGTCCTCGCGCATCGCGAAGGACTCGACGAGGCGCACCACCGAGAAGTCGTCGGCCGCGCCCTGGATGGGGTTGTTGCGCGCCGCGTACGGGTTCTGGAAGTTGAAGAAGTCGGTCTCGGGGTTTCCCTGCGACCGCGGCGGGTGCAGCACCTGATCGATCGAGATGCCGGCGATGCCCTCCGCCGCGAGCGCCTTCGCGGTCTCGTCGTTGACGAACGAGTGGAAGCTGCCGCCGGTGCCGTGCGCGTAGATCGCGACCGGCCAGCCGCGCGGCGGCATGGGGCGATCCTTCGGGATGGTGAACGAGAAGCGCAGCGGCTCCATGCGCTGCACGACGGGCAGCCCGTCCAGGCCGAGCACGATGTCGCCGTCGCCGACGGTGTTGTAGGGCAACGTGCCGGTCTGGAAGTTGGGGGCGTCGAAGATGCCGTCGTACCAGGTGTACGGGTTCTCGCCGGCGTCGCGAGGGGCGACCTCGCGCGCGAGCGGCATCGGCAGCGAGCGCACGCGCTGGCGGAGGAGCCCCATGATCGGCGTCACCGACTGCGTCGTGAACACCGCCGCCGACGCGACGTCGCTGCGCTCGTCACCGCCCGGCTCGTCGAGCCACGCCATGAGCGGCGCGTACACCTCACGCGCGTGCACGAGCGCCGGATCGGTGGGCGCGCCGGATCCGTCCGGCGCGAGGATGGCCTGGAAGTCGGCCGCGGGCGTGACGTCGAGGCGACGCGTCACGACCAGCGCGTACGTCGTCGACTGACGCATCGGGAAGCCGGGCGCCGGCAGCGCGCCGAGCCAGTTGTCGCCGATGGTCCAGCCCTCGTAGTCCTGGAAGCGGAAGACGACCGGGGTGCGCTGGCCGTAGCCGGGCGAGTCGGCGTCGACGTCGACGAGGTACACCGACGCGTACGACTGCACCGACTCCTGGAGATCGGCCGGCAGGCGAGCCGTGTCGATGGGCCCGGCGAAGCGCGTGAAGATCGCGTTGTTGGTGCCGAACCCGTCGAGCGTCTCGCACGCGTCGATGTAGAGGTTCACGAGCGGCACCGGCCGCGGATAGCCGCTCATGTCGACGAAGCCGGCACCGTCGCGACGCAGGTCGTTCGGGAACGGCAGCTCGTAGAACTCCTGCGTGACGCCGTCGCGCGGCACGGTGAAGAGCGCGGTGACGGGATCACCGTTCCCGCAGGCCGCGAGCGCCCATGGAACGAGAACGCTAACGAGAACGTTGCCGAGAACGTACGGACGACGCACCTGGGGCATGGCTCCCTTCAGAAGCTGAACGATACGCCGAGACAGGTCACGCCGGCCACCGCGAACGCGCCTGCGCCGCCGGCCAGTGCCGCCCCGAGGCGATCCTCGTCACGCGACAGGAGGTAGGCCCCGCCGGCGCCGGCCACGACCGCCGCTCCGAGGAGGGCGATGGCGGCGCGCCGGGTCGACCGCCGCCCCTTGACGGTGCTGGCCGGGGGCGGAGGCCGGGGAAGGGCCACCTCGGGCTTGCCGCCCTCACCGTCGGGATTCGTGACCAGGGCGACCACCTCGAGCGCCGCGTCGGCGAACGCCTCGTCGGTGGTGCACACGTCGCACTTGCGCGAGGTCTGGCGGATGATCTCGCCGGTCTCGGTGTCGAGGAGCGTGATCGTGTAGTGGTAGCTCGGGCCGATGCTGACGAGGGCGGCCTCGATGACCTGCCCGACGCCGGCGTGGGTCTCGAGCTCCTTCAGGCAAGCTCCGACGAGGCAGGCGGCGTTCCACGGGGTGCCGGCGAGGAATTCGCGGAGGCGGGCGCGCGGGGCGACCTTGAGGCCCGCGATGCCGAGCGACTCCTCGATCTGCCTGGAGAACACCTCGGCCGCGGTGTCGGACACGCCCTCGACGCGGACATCGAGCAGCCCGATCAGATCGTCGTCGGCGCGCGCCGGTGTGACGAGACCCACGACGACGACAGCGAAGGCGAGGGACGCCACCGCGAACCTGCGCATGGCTACGATTCGTCGACCTCGGCGATGAAGCGCTTCATCAGACCGTCGATCATCAGGTTCCGGTCGGGGATGCCGTACTTGCCGTCGCGCCAGCCGCTCTGCGTCTCGGTGTACTTCTTCTCGAGGTCCGCGATGACCAGCTTGTACTTCTGGACCTTCCTGAGGATGTCCTTCTGATTGCGGATGAAGTACGCGACCATCGACGCCCCGGCGGCGACGGTGAGGACCATGCCGAGCGGCCCACCGACGGCGTAGCGGAGCCCGATGCGCAGCGCGAGCATGGCGGCCGCGCCGATGGCCACCTTCTTGGTGCCGGTGCCGTCGACGACGGAGTCCTTGGCGAGCGCGAAGGCCGTCTGCCCGCTGGCGATCAGCAGGGCGATGAAGTTTCCCCGGCGCGTGGTCCAGCCACGGTCGTAGTACTCCTTGATGCCCTGCTTCAGGAACGAGTCGAAGTCGGCGTAGATCCCCTTGTCCTCACGCTCCTCGGCCGGCGCTTTGCCCTCTGGCATTTACGGAGCATAGCAGGGACGCCGTGGACGGGGGCCCAGCCGGGCTCGCGTTGACTAACGGGGGGGCGTCGCTCAGATTCGAGGCATGCGTGAACGGAGACGGCTCGCTGGCATCGGCGCGCTCGCGATCGTGCTGGCGCTGGCGGCGACGGCGCACGCCGACCTCGCCACCGGTCGCGACCGGCTGACCGGCGGCGATTACAAGGGCGCGATCGGCGAGCTGAGCAAGATCAGCGGCAAGGACCGCACGGCGGCGCGCGTGCTGATGGTCGAGGCGCAGCTCGCGATCGGCGACGTCGGCGGCGCCGAGGCGACGGCCAGCGCGCTCGCCAAGGACAAGGACGCGAAGGCCGCGGCCGAGGGCGCGGTCGCGCTCGCGGAGGTGCTGCGCACCGTCGGGCGGTATGGCGAGGCCAAGGCGCAGCTCGAGCCGCTGGTGACGAAGGATCCGGGGAATCGCGCCGCGCGACGGGTCCTCGCGCAGGTGCTCGACGAGACCGGCCAGGTCGCGGCGGCGAAGGCGCTGTGGAAGCGGACCATCGACGAGTACGACGCGAAGACCCTCGACCTCGACGATCCGGTGGCGCTCTACGAGCTGGCCGAGGCCGCGCGCGTTCGCGGCGAGTTCGAGCTGGCCAACGACGCCTATCGCGAGATCCAGAACCTGGCGCCGCAGATGACGCGCGCGGGCGTGAACTGGGCGTACCTCTTCCTGCAGAAGTACTCGTCCGATCAGGCCGAGCAGCAGCTCGACGAGGTGTTCAAGGTCAACCCCAATCACCCCGACGCGCACGCCGGGATGGCGGCGGTGCTCCTCGAGAGCCGCTACGACCTGGCGGCGGCGCGCATGCACCTCGACAAGGCGCTGGCGCAGAACCCGAAGCACGCGCGCGCGCTGCTGGTGCGGGCGTCGATCGAGATCGATCAGAACCAGTGGGACGCGGCGAAGAAGACGGTGAGCGAGGTGCTGGCCGTGAACCCGCAGCAGACCGAGGCGTTCGCGATGCTGGCCACGATCGCGTGGCTGCGCGACGACGTGAAGGACTACGAGGCCGAGAAGAAGCGCGCGTTCGCGGTGAACCCGGCGTACGCCGAGCTGTTCCGGATCGTGTCGCGGTCGGCCGTGCGCGAGCACCGCTACCTCGAGGCCATCGAGCTCGAGAAGGAGGCGGTGAAGATGAAGCCCGACTACTTCGAGGCGATGGGCGGCGCCGGGCTGGGCTACCTGCGGCTCGGCGACGAGAAGGAGGGCGTGGCGTGGCTGAGGAAGTCGTGGGAGGGCGACCGCTACAACGTCCGCACCTACAACACGCTCAACCTGTTCGAGGACGTGATCCCCAAGGAGTACGTCTTCTCGTCGTCGAAGTCGTTCAAGATCCGCTACCACAAGGAGGAGCAGAAGCTCCTCGCGCGCTACCTCGAGCCGGCGCTCGAGCGCGCCTTCGCCGACATGGTGAAGCGCTATGGCTACTCGCCGAAGATGCCGGTGGTGCTCGAGCTCTATCAGGAGTCGGATCACTACAGCGTGCGCACCGTGGGCCTGCCCAACCTGGGCGCCCTGGGCGTGTGCTTCGGTCAGGTGATCACGGCGATGTCGCCGTCGAACGGCGACATCAACTGGGGCATGGTGCTGTGGCACGAGCTGGCGCACGTGTTCGCGATCCAGCTGTCGAACCAGCGCGTGCCGCGCTGGTACACCGAGGGCCTGAGCGAGTACGAGACGCTCATCGCCGATCCGTCGTGGCGTCGCGAGAACGACGCCGACGTGTACGGCGCGCTGCTCGAGGGCACGCTGCCGTCGGTCGCGACCATCAACTACGAGTTCGTGCAGCCCGATCCGCAGAAGGTCGTGGTCGCCTACTACCTGTCGTCGGTGATGATCGAGTACATCGCGCAGACGTACGGGTTCGAGAAGATCGTGACGGGCCTGAAGCTGTTCGGGCAGGGCAAGGAGACGCCGGAGGTGGTCGAGAAGATCACGGGGCGCACGGTGGCGCAGTTCGACACCGACTTCCGCGCGTACCTGCAGATCCGGCTGGCGCCGTACCAGGGCACGTTCCGGCTGCCGTCGGACGGGATGCAGGACGTGCTCAAGCTGGAGATCGCGGCGGACGCGAAGCCGCGCGACGCGGTGGCGAAGGCGCGGCTCGCGCTCGGCCACTACTACGCGGGCGACGCGGACAAGGCGGCGGCGGCGGCGACGGCGGCCCTGGCGATCGATCCGAAGCAGCCGATCGCGACGTACATCATGGCCGAGGTGAACCTGCGGACCGGCGGGGCCGACAAGGCGAAGAAGCAGTTCGAGTCGCTGGTGGCCGGCGGGCACGACAGCTTCGACATCCGCGCGCGGCTGGCGCAGATCGCGAAGACCGAGGGGAGCGCCGGCGACGTCGAACAACAGCTGTGCGCGGCGAAACGGCTCGATCCCGAGCGCAGCTATCCGTACTCCGAGCTGGCCGAGATGTACAAGGCGGCCGGCCGCACCGAGGCCGCGCTCGCGGAGCTCGAGCACTACGTCATGCTCGAGCAGATGCAGGTGGCGCCGCTCAAGGAGCTGGCGACCGAGTACGCCAAGCTCGGCAAGTGGGCCAAGGTGCGGACGTACGGCGAGATGGCGCTCTACATCTTCCCGGCGGACACCGAGCTGTTGATGCTGCTCGGCAAGGCGTACCTCGAGACCGCCGATCCGAAGCAGGCGCTGTTCAGCTACGACAGCGCGCTGCTCGTGAACCCGCCGATCCGGCGGCCGGCGATCGCGCACATCGGTCGGACGCGCGCCTATCTCGCGATGGGCGACAAGGCGAAGGCCAAGGCCGCGCTGACGGCGGCGAGCAAGACCGAGCCGGCCCACGCCGAGGTCGTCGAGCTCAAGACCCTCGTGAAGTAGCCGCGGCGGCGAGCGGCGCCGCGGGCCCGTCAGATGCGGCGGGGATGGAGCGTGATCATGCTGGCGCCGCCGGCCACGGACGGGGCGGCGATCTCGCCGAGGAGCGAGAGCGTGCCCGACGAGAGCTCGGCCTGCGTGCGGAAGCCCCAGACCTGCACGTACGACGTCTCCGATGGTGTCGCGTTGAAGACGAGGAACAGGCCGTCGTTGTTCATGACCCGCTCGACGTCGTGCGGAGCAGGAAGGCTCGTCGACGCGCCCGTGAAGTAGTGCGTGACACCGCCGGTGTCATGAAACTCCCACGGGACGCGGCTGACGGCGGCGACGGCGTTCGAGACGCGCCGGCCCTGGCAGTCGAGCATCGTGCCGAAGTGGAGCGCCTTCGTCTGATCCTGCTGGGTACCCGCGTAGAAGGAGAAGGCAGCCACCATCTGTTCGCCGATGAGTCGACGGGACCGGGCTCGTCGTCGCGGTACCGACGGTCATCGACGGCGACGCGCTCCACGCCGTGACCGTCACATCTCCGACGCCATTGCCGTTCTGATCACGCAGGTCGATCTCATCGGCCCACCCTATCGCTGCGCGCTAGCTCCGACGAGACGATTTCCTGGAATTCGTCGTTGTGTGCCGATTCGACGCAGTGTGCCGATTCGGCGCAAGGAGCGCGACGACGGCGTCGATGGCGAGCTGGCCGGGGCGGCGGCCGAGCGCGGCGGAGTGGCGCGCCGCGAAGATCTCGATGGGCGCGAGCGCGAGGACGGGGAGGCGGCGCAGCTCGCCGGCGGCTTCGTGCGGCGCGGCGGTGACGTCGGGGAGGACGGTGACGAGCTTGCCGGAGAGCGCGACCTGCAGGTTCGAGCGCAGCATGGTGATGCGCATGCCGATCTTGCGCGGGATGTCCGAGGGCCAGCCGTCCTGGACGCGGCCGGTGTCGCCGATGCGCGGGACGGAGAAGGGGTGCGCGAGGACGTCGGCGAGCGACGGCTTGCGCGCTGAGAAGAGCGGGTGGCCGCGGCCGCAGTAGATCGACGCGCCGATCGCACCGAGGCGCTCGACGACGATCTCCTCGGCGGTGACCTCCTCGTACCAGAAGGCAACGTCGAGGAGACCGCGCACGAGGAGCGTGGCGGCCTCGGCGGGGCCGAGGACGGCGTGCTCGGGGACGAGGTCGGGGTGCTGGCCCTTGAGCTCGACGAGCGCGGGGACGACGAAGTGATCGGTGAGGACGCCGAGCGACGAGACGCGCAGCGGGCCGAGGAACGGATCGCCGAGGCTCTCGGAGAGGCCGGCGTCGATGTCGCGCGTGGCGGCGCGGACGGCGTCGCGGAGGGCGGCGCCGGCGGCGTTGAGGACGAGGCCGCGACCGACGCGGTTGAAGACGGGCGTGCCGAGCGCGTCCTCGAGGAGACGCAGCGTGCGCGAGACGGCGGCGGGCGTCAGCGCGAGGCGCCTGGCGGCGGCGACGACGGAGCCGGTCTCCGCGACCTCGGCGAAGGTCGGGAGCCAGTTCCACAGGTTGCGGCGGAGCGCGGTGAGCATTCAGTTTTGCTAAACGGTGTGACCAGAAAGTATCGCTTTTGTGCGAGCCGGGAAAGCGACAAGGTCCGGGCATGAAGCGTCGGGACGCTCTTCGCTGGCTCGGGACCTCGTCGGGGCTCGTCGTGCTGTCGTCGTGTGGCGGTGGCGGTGACGGCGTCGGCGTCGGCGATGATGACGGCGGCGAAGATGACGGCGGGCTGCCCGACGGCGCCATCTGCCGCGCGACCACGGACGACGTGCTCGGGCCGTTCCACCGCGATGGCGCGCCGTCGCGCATGATGATCGCGTCGGCGAGCGAGCCGGGCGATCGCATCGCGCTGGGCGGCATCGTGCTCGCGAACGATTGCGCGACGCCGCTCACCGGCGCGGCGCTCGACATCTGGCAGGCCGACGCGGCCGGCGCCTATCACGAGCCAGGCGCCGGCGAGGCGTTCCGTCTGCGCGGGAAGGTCGCGGCGGCCGCCGACGGCACGTGGGCGATCGACACCATCCGGCCCGGCAACTACAGGAACGGGCCGGGCTGGCGGCCGGCGCACATCCACTTCATCGTCTCGCACCCCGGCTATCGCACGCTGACGACGCAGCTCTACTTCGCGGGTGATCAGTTCCTGCCGCCCAACGACTCGTGCACGACGTGCGGCTCCGACGATCCGGCGCGCATCATCCCGCTGGTGCCGCGGTCGGGCGGCGGGTTCACGGGCGACTTCCGCATCGTCCTGGCCCGAGCCTAGTCCGACGAGGTCTCAGGTTTCTGAGGCGATTTCGGGGTGGAGCGTGATCTCGCGGCGCGTAGATGCGCGAGATCGCACGCGCGAGGTCGTGGCATTCCTGCTGCAGAACGGGGCGACATGAAAAAAGTCCTCCTGGCCTCGCTTCTCGTCTCCGCGCCGGCGCTGGTCGCGTGCACCGACCCCACCGTCACCCAGCACGATCGCCCGCTCGCCGTCGCCGCGAGTGGTGATCACATCGTCGCGACGGCGGCGATGGAGCTCGAGTCGACCGGTTTCGGCTGCGGCGGGGGCGACGTCGACTACGGCGCGTCCGCGCTGTTCGTGTCCGACGACCGGGGCGCGACGTTCGAGCGCGTGGTCCCGCCCGACACGCGCGCGCTCACGTTCATCAGCGCGCGCGGCGGGATGTTCTACGCGATCGCCCACCGCAACGACGGCGCGTTCGGTGTGGTGCGCTCGGCCGACGGGCGGGCGTGGACGGAGGTCGCGACCAGCGACCGCTTCGCCGAGGACCTCGCGGTGTCGAGCGACGCGCTGCTCGTGGCGCACACGGGCGGCGTGCTCGCGTCGAGCGACGGCGCGGCGTGGAACGAGCGCTCGCTCGCGGCCGGCGACGGCTACCAGGCGCGCGTGGCGCGGTCGCGCGGCGCGATCGTCGTCGGCACGGCGGCGGCCGGCACGCTGCAGGTGTCGACCGAGGTCGGCGGCTGGCGCCAGCTGACGGTGCCGGGCTTCACCTCGATCTCGCAGCTGATCGGCGCCGGCGACGCCGTGCTCGTGTCGGGCTACACGGACAACGGCCAGGCCTTCGCGCGCGTCGACGTCAACGAGCTCGAGCTCCCGCCGGCCGTCCGCACCGGCTCGTGGTCCGGCGCGACCCTCACGCCGGCCGGCCTCCTCGATCGCTCGGGCACCCTCGCCACCGTCGACGCCTCGGGCATCGGCGCCCCGGCCCCCCACATCGACCCGTTCACCGCCGCCTCCGTCGACGGCGACCACGTCGTGGTCCTCCGCGACGGCACCCTCTCCGCCTCCACCGACGGCGGCCGCACCTTCACGGTGGCTGGCACCCTCCCCCTCCTCACGCTCAAGATCCCCAGCGAAGTCGAATAGTTCGGCCACCGTCCGATTGGTTTAGCCAATTGGCTAAGCCAATTGTGTTGGTGGGTGACACCCGATTGGTCGGACCAAAATTCGGTGAGTTGTGGTATCCACGGCAGATGGCCGTGCCGAGCTCCGTGGATGTCGCGATCGTCGGGGCGGGCACGAGCGGGGCGGCCGCGGCGCGCTATTTCGCCGAGCACGGCGCGAGCGTGTTGTGTGTGGAGCGCAGGGCGCTCGGCGAGGCGGGCGCGCGCTGGGTCAATGGCATCACGCGCGCCGCGATGGCGGAGGCGAAGATCGAGCTGCCCGCCGCGGCGCGCTTCGGTGACCCGCACACGTTTCATCTCGTGAGCGACGCGGGGCGCGTGACCGTGCGCGGTCACGACGTCGTCGACGCGGACATGCGCGCGCTGGTCGCGCTGCTCCAGGAGCAAGCGCGCGCCGCCGGCGCCGTGCTCGCGGGCGAGACGTCGGTGCTCGGGCGCGACGGCGACCATCTCGTCACCGACGCCGGCCGCGTGCGCGCGCGCTGGATCGTCGACGCCTCGGGCCTCGCCGGCGCGCGCCTGCTCGATCAGCCGATGGTCGCGACCGAGCACCTCTGCGCCGCGGCGCAGGGCGTCTTCGAGGTGCGCGACCGCGACGCCGCGCACGCGTGGTTCGCCGCCGCCGGCATCCCGCCCGGCGAGGTCTATGCGCGCCTCGGCGTCGCCGGCGGCTTCTCGGTCCTCAACGTCCGACTCCACGACGGCGGCCACACCGTCGGCATCCTCACAGGCTCGATCCCCGCGCTCGGATTTCCGTCGGGCAAGGCCATCCTGGACAAGCTCGTGCGCGAGCAGCCATGGATCGGCGCGCGCGTGTTCGGCGGCCAGGGCGCCATTCCGCTGCGCCGTCCGTACGACCGACTCGCGCGCGAGAACGTCGCGCTGCTCGGTGATGCCGCGTGTCAGGTGTTCCCGGCTCACGGCTCCGGCATCGGCGCCGGCATCCTCGCCGCCAAGCTGCTCGCCGACACGCTGTCGCGCGGCGGCACACTGCGCGACTACGAGGTGGCGTGGCATCGGCGCTGGGGTGGGCTCTTCGCCGCGTACGACGCCTTCCGCCGCTGGAACCAGAGCATGGACCCCGCACAGCTGAACGACTTGATGTCGGACGGCGTGCTCGACGAGGACTTCGCACGCGCGGGTCTCGATCAGACGCTGCCGCGCTTCACGCTGGGGGCACTGCCGCCCAAGGCGCGCGCGCTGGGTCGCCGTCCACGCCTCGTCCCCGGGCTGGCGCGTGTGGCTGCGCAGGTGATCGGTGCGCAGGTGCTCAGTGCGCTCTACCCGCACAGCGAGCGCCGCCGCTTCTCGGCGTGGCAGGTCGGCATGTCACGGGTCCTCGCGGTCTAGTCATCGTCGGCACGCCGCGCGCATAGGGGAAGGGTATGTCGTCCCTACCCCGTGCCGTCGATGTGGCCATCGTCGGTGGAGGTACGAGCGGCGCGGCGGCGGCGCGCTATCTCGCCGAGCACGGCGCACGCGTCCTCTGCCTCGAGCGCCGCGCGCTCGACGAGGCCGGCGCGCGCTGGGTCAACGGCATCACGCGCGCCGCGCTCGCCGAGGCGAACATCGTGTTGCCGCGGACGGCGGTCCTCGGCGGCCCGCACCCCATGCACATGATGACGGCCAAGGGGCGGGTCACCATCCGCGAGCACGACGTCATCGACGTCGACATGCGCGCGCTCGTTGCGCTGCTGCAGGATCAGGCGCGCGCCGCCGGCGCCGTCCTCGTCGGCGACACCGCCGTGCTCGCGCGCGAGCGCGATCGACTGGTCACCGATCGTGGCGACGTCACGGCGCGCTGGATCGTCGACGCGTCGGGACTCTCCGGCGCGCGCCTCCTCGATCAGGAGCTGGTCCCGTCGCGCCACCTCTGCGCGGCCGCACAGGCCGTCTTCGAGATCCGCGATCCCGCCGGCGCCGCCGCGTTCTTCGCGGACGCGGGCGTCGCCCCCGGCGAGGTCTACTCGCGCCTCGGCGTCGCCGGCGGTTTCTCGACGCTGAGCGTGTGTCTCAACGACGGCGGCGCCACCGTCGGCATCCTCGCCGGCTCCATCCCCGCGCTCGGCCATCCTTCCGGCAAGACGATCCTCGATCGCTTCGTCCGCGGGCAGGCGTGGATCGGCACGCGCGTCTTCGGCGGCCAGGGCGCCATCCCGCTGCGTCGCCCATACGACCGGCTCGCGAGCGGCAACGTCGCGCTCATCGGCGACGCCGGATGCCAGGTGTTCCCGGCGCACGGCTCCGGCATCGGCGCCGGCATGCTCGCCGCGAAGCTCCTCGCCGACACGCTCGCCGCGAATCGCCCCCTGCGCGACTACGAGGTCGCGTGGCACCGTCGCTGGGGCGGCCTCTTCGCCACCTACGACGCGTTCCGTCGCTGGAACCAGACCATGGATCCCGAGCTCCTCGACGAGCTCATGGCCGCCGGCCTCCTCGACGCGACGACCGCGCGCGCCGGCCTCGACCAGAGCATGCCCGAGCTCTCGCTGGCCAACATCCAGCCCAAGGCGCGGGCGCTGCGCGAGCGGCCGCGCCTCCTCGCCGGGATGCTGCGTGTGGCCGCGCAGGCGGGCGTCGTGCAACTCCTCTCCGCGCTCTACCCGCGGAGCGAGAACGGCTGGTTCCGCGTGTGGGCCGCGAGCATGGCCAGCATCCTCGAGGTCGGCGCTTAGCTAGAGCAGGCGCAGGAACGCGAGCAGATCCTGTTTGTCCTGCGCGGTCATAATGATCGGCGGCGCGCCCGGCATCGCGATCGGCGTCGCAAACTCGAAGAAGAACGCGTAGTGGTTCACGACGTCCTCCAGGGTCTTGGCGCCGCTGTTGTGGAAGTACGGGGACGTGTGCTTCACGTTCCACAGGCTCGGGATCTTGAACTGTCCGAGGTTGCCGAACGGGAAGCCTCGGAAGTCGCCGGTGACGAGCGCCCGCCCGGGGTCCGACGCGACCGCGACCGACACGTTTCCGTCGACGTCCGTGAACTGGTACGCGCGGAACGGGTCGCCGTTGGGGAGCAGCTCGCCGGAGAGGATCGACTGGAAGCGCTCGCCGGCGGGCACGAAGAACGGCGGCACCGGGATCGGGTTGAAGCCGTTCGAGGTGTTCAGCATAGGGCCGCTGTGGCAGATGGCGCAGATGCCGCGCGTCGACGGCGGCGTGAGCGCGACGTCGTCGAAGAAGCGGCGACCGCGCTTCTCCGATGCGGTGTTGCCCTCCGGCAACGACGGTGGCGCGCCCCCGTTCGCGAAGGCCAGGAGCGCCGGCGACGTGAAGAACTGCGGCGATCGCTGGAACGCGGCGATGAGCTCGAGATCCTCCTCGGTCGGCTCCACCGTGTGGGCCGCGTGATCGGCGACGGCGCCGCGCGCCTGCTCGATCAGATCCGGCGCGCGGCCGTCGTACATCAGCACGTCGTCCAGCGCCGGCGTGTTGTTGGTCGACGGGATACCTCGCCGCAAGGTCACGCGACGCGCGGACGGATCGTCGAGCACCGTGACGCCATCGGGCAGCGCGACGCTCACGAGGATCGTGCCGTCGGCGCGGATACGCGTGGTGCCGTGACCGGCGCCGTCGTCGGTGCCGTCGCCGCGGAAGAGCGGCCCGCCGGGATCAGCGGCGAACCGATCCGCGATCTGCGCCAGCGTCAGCGTGCCGTTGGCCGGGCTGTGGCACGTGCGGCACGTCCGCCCGTTGCCGCCGAAGGTCTCGTGCTCGAACAGCCGCCGACCCTCGTTCTGTACCTGTTGCTCCGTGTGCTGCGTGGCCGGCGCGTCGACGCATCCGCCGACGATCAGGCTCGAGATGATTCCTCCAAGAACGTGCGCTCGCATGTGTGCCTCCTTTTCCCCTGGAGCCCCAACCTGCCGCGACGTGACGCCGCGGGCTTGCACGGGCGCGCACGGCCAGTTGCCCGCCGGCGCAGCGCTTTTCCCCCGGTGCAGAGACTTGTCCCAGCGTGCAGTTCCCTGTCACGACCGCCCTGGTCGATACTCGATCGGCGCACAGGGGGAACGTGTGAGCGACCTGGTATCGGTGCGGTACGAGCTGGACGATCGACACGCGGCGACGTGGCGAGACGAGGTGTGCGACCGGATGCTCGACGCGGAGTCGGCGCTGTCGGCGGGCACGCGCCTCGGCGTGAGCTTCGGCGTCACCGCGATTCGCGGCGTGATCCACCTCGACTGTCAGGCGTACGAGGCCGGGCTCACCATCGCGCGCTCGCCGGAGCGGGTCGCGCGCAGCTCGACGCCACCCACCATGGGCCTCACGCTCGTCACGAGCGGCGAGGCGCAGGTACGCACCGCAGGCCGCGACCACGTGGTGCGCGCCGGCGAGCTGTGCCTGCTCTCGTCGATCGAGCCGTTCCAGAAGCAGATGTCGGCCGACTACCACGAGCAGTTCCTCTACCTGCCGGTGCCCATCGCGCTCGCGCTCGGTCGCCCGGTCCCGCTGCTCTCGCAACGCGCGCTCGTGGCTCCGCGGCGCGGCCTCGGCGGCGTGCTCGCCGACGCGATGCTCTCGGTGGCGCGCTGCCGCGGCGAGATGTCGGTGGCCGACTGGGAGACCGCGCTCGGGGCCGTCTTCGAGCTCGCCAGCGGCGTGTTCGGACGCGCCGAGCCGGAGCGCACCGGCAACGCGACACGCGTGGCGCAACACGCGCGCGCCTTGCGCTACCTCGAGGCGCACCTGGCCGAGCCCGCGCTGTCACCGACGACGATCGCGGCCGGCCTCGGCATGTCGCTGCGCTACCTGCACCTGCTCTTCGAGCGCGGCGAGTCGGTGGGCGCGACCATCCTCGGTCGCCGCCTCGAGCGCTGCCACGCCGCGCTGCGCGACGATCACGACCCGCGCTCGATCAGCGAGATCGCGTTCGCGTGGGGCTTCAACGACGCCGCGCACTTCTCGCGCACGTTCCGCGCCCGCTTCGGCGTGTCGCCGCGCGAGCTGCGCGCGTCGCGCTAGTCGGGGCGGCCCCAGCTCGTCGCCTCGTCGGTCATCGCGAACTCGATGCGCGACGCCGTGCGCAGCGTGTCGTGCGTGAGCTCCGGGACGGTGAGCGCGGTGCCGTCGATGGTCACGCCGGCGACGAAGCGGCGGCGCGGCGAGACGCCGGGCGCGGCGATCACCAGCTCGTGGCCGTCGACGACGATGCGCGCCTGCTCGAAGATGGGCGCGCTCACGATGTAGCGGTTGGAGCCGGGCACCGGGTAGAGGCCGAGCGTCGCGAACACGTACCACGCGCCCATGGTCCCGCCGTCGTCGTTGCCGGGCACGCCCTCCGGCGTGTCGCTGTAGATGTTGTCGATGATCCAGCGCGCCCACTCCTGCGTCCGATCGGGGCGGCCGGCCTGCGCGAACAGGAACGCCGCGTTGAGGTCGGGCTCGTTGCCGTGCCAGTAGTACGGGCGCGGGAAGTTCGCCGCCGACGGATCGCCGGTCTCCCAGTCGCGGCGCGCCTCGGTGAAGAACGTCTCGAGCTTCGCGACGAGCGCGGCGTCGCCGCCGAGGAGCTCGGCCAGGCCGAGGACGTCGTGCGCGCCCGCCATCCACAGCGAATGCCACGCGTTGGCCTCGGCGTAGTCGTCGGAGAGGTCGAGCGCGTCGAACTCGCCCGGGAACGTGCCGTCCTCGGCGCGGGCGCGCAGGAAGCCGACCGATGGATCGTAGAGCGCGCGCCAGCCGTGGCTGCGCTCGCGCAGGGTCGCCGCGCTGGCGGTGTCGCCGAGCACGTCGCCGAGGTTGGCGAGCGCGAAGTCGTCGTGCGCGTACTCCGTCGTGTGACTGACGGAGCGGCCGACCGACGACGGCACGTAGCGCAGCTGCATGTAGATCTCGACGTGGTCGCGGCCGCCGCGTCCGAGCGGGGGCGTGGTCGGCGACATCGCGGCCTCGCGCAGGAGCGTCCACGCGCGCTGCTCGAACGTGGCGTCACCGCGCGCGATGCCCTTCACCATCGCGTCGGCGACGGCGACGTCGCAGCTCGCGCCGAGCATCGTGCCGGCCTCTCCGATCGCGATCGGCCAGCGCGGGCAACCGCCCAGCCCCTCGCCGAGGCGCACCAGCGAGTACGTGGAATCGCGCGCGCTCGACGGCGCGAGCCACGTGTAGAGCGGGTGCACGGTGCGGTACGTGTCCCACAGCGAGAAGTCGGACATCTGCGTGTAGCCGGTCGCGACCTCGGGCGCCGTCATGCCGGCGAGGCGGAACGAGCCGTCGGCGTCGCCGATGATCGTGGGCATGAGGAACGCGTGATAGAGGCTGGTGTAGAACGTGCGGCGTTCCTCGACGGTGCCGCCGGTGACCTTCACGGCCTCGAGGCGCTGCCGCCATGCGTTCTGGGCGGCGGTGCGCGTCGCGGCGACGTCCCACGCGGGCAGCTCGGCGGCGAGGTTGGCCTCGGCGCCGGCCTGCGAGACGAGCGAGACCGCGACCTGCAGCTCGACCGGCGCGCCAGCGGCGAGGGTGAGCGCGGCGCCGACGCCAGTGCCGGTCGCGTCGGTGCCGGCGGCCGCGGGTTGCCCGCCCGACCACACCGCGCTCGACGCCCACGCCTGCCTGGTGCGGGCGATGAAGAAGAGGTCATAGCCGCCGAAGCCACCGCTCATCCCGCCGACGTGCTTCATGCGCCCGCGCACGGTCTGCGTCGCCGCGTCGAGGTGGATCTCGGCGTCGGTGACCTGGCCGCCGCTCAGCGTCTTGGCGAGATCGAGGACCAGCGTGCCACTCGCGCCGCTGAAGTCGTAGACATGGTGTGCGCCGCGGGCCGTCGCGACGAGCTCGACGGCGGTGCCGTCGGCAAGCGTGACGGCGTAGCTGCCGGCCACGGCGTGCTCGTCGGCCTTCGCGAAGCGCTGCTCGTAATCGACGACGCTGGTCTTGGCCGGATCGAACGCGGTCGTCGGCATCACGGCCAGGATCCCGTAGTCGGTGGCGCCGGTGCCGTGCAGGTGGAGATGCGTGAACGCCTGGATCGTGTCGTCGCCGGCCCAGTAGCCGGAGTAGTGCTGGAAGTTGACGGTGCCGAACGGGCCCTTGGTGTCGGGGGCGAGCTTGACGAGGCCGTGCGGCACCGCCGCACCGACGAAGCTCGATCCGTACGCGAAGCCGAGCCCTCCCGTGCCGATCGTGGGATCCACGTGCTCGAGCGGATCCGTCACCTCGGGCAGCGGCGGACCGCCATCGTCGCCGTCATCCCCGCCGCACGCGGGCATGGCGATCGCGGCGATCGAGAGCATCAGCAACACGACGAGCCTTCGGATCCCCATCCCGTCGACGGTACCTCGCCGCCGGAACGCGGTCACGACCCCGTTTGCGGTCGACGCGCGCGCGCCCGTGGTCTGTGCCTTGCACCACCTCAGGTCATGCGTCCCCACCATCTGCTTCTCCTCGTGGCGTTCGTCCCGGCGTGCGCGGCCGGTGGCGGCGACGGTGATGATCCGCGCGACGTGCTCGGCTCGCAGCGCCGCGCCACCATCGCGCCCGTCGAGAGCAAGACGGAGGTTCACGCCTCCATCGAGCGCCCCGACGGCGTGCACGGCGGCAGCGCGCAGCTGCAGCTCCAGGACGGTCATGTCGTGCTGCATGTCGATCGTGGTCCCGACGACGATGATCGCCTGGTCCTCGACGAGCTGCGCCTCGCGTATCAGGACATCGTCTTACCGCCGGCCTACTTCCACGATGGCCAGATCCTGAGCGGCGTCGTCGTCCAGCTCGACCATCCGCTCGAGATGCGCGTGGCGTCGACCGGCGCCGGCGCGATGCTGGCGACGGGCGCGACCGACCTGCGCCTCGACTGGGACCTGCGCGTCGACGGCGAGGCCTACGGGCTGGCGCCGCAGAAGCTCGCGACGTTGGACGTCGAGCTGGTCGTCTCGCGCGGCGACGAGCTGCGCGTCGACCTGTCGCTCTTCCGCGACGGCGTGATGTGGACCTGGGCCGAGGACGTGATCACGCTCGGCGACGCCGAGGTCGTGGCCACGGCGCACGCCGCGATCGACTGACGGGCTCGTCAGTCCATCTGGTACGGCGACGGGATCTGGTCGGGGCTCTCGATGCAGAGCCCGAGATCGCGCAGGAGCCCGTCGGAGAGCGCGTAGATCCAGCCGTGGACGGCGAGCGACTGCCCGCGCGACCACGCGTCCTGGACGATGGTCGTGTGGCAGACGTTGGCGACCTGGGCCTTCACGTTGAGCTCGGCGAGACGGTTCACGCGCGCCACCGGGTCGACGATCCCCTCGAGCTCGTCGTCGTGCGCCATGCGCACGTCGCGCACGTGGCGCAGCCAGTTGTCGATGAGGCCGTGCGGCTTGCGGTCGAGCGCGGTCTCGATGCCGCCGCAGCCGTAGTGCCCGCACACGATCACGTGGCGCACCTTGAGCACCTCGACGGCGTACTGCAGCACCGAGAGCGAGTTGAGGTCGGAGTGCACCATGAGGTTGGCGACATTGCGGTGCACGAACAGCTCGCCGGTGCGGCGACCGATGATCTCGTTGGGCGGCAGGCGCGCGTCGGAGCACCCGATCCACAGCATCTCCGGCCTGTGGATCGCGGTCAGCCGGCGGAAGAACTCCGGGTCCTCGGCGAGCTCCTGAGCGGCCCAGTTGCGGTTGGCGACGAAGCAATCCTGAAGGATCCGCACGGCCGGTTCATACCACGCGTCACCGTCGCGGCGATGCTGAGGTACGCTCCGCGGCATGGCCAAGCGCGCCTCACGTCCGACCGATGCAACGCTTCGCGAGCTGCGCGCGTTCGGGCTCGCGTATCCCGGCGCGCACACCAAGAGCCCGTGGCCCGGACATCTCGATCTGGCGGTGAACGACAAGACGTTCGCGTACCTGCCGCTCGAGGGCGAGCCATTCCACATCTCGTGCAAGCTGCCCAGGTCGGCCGGCGTGGCGCTCATGCTGCCGTTCTGCCAGCCCGCCGGCTACGGCCTCGGCAAGAGCGGATGGGTCGACGCGCGGTTTCCCGAGGACCAGCCGCTGGACATCGACATGCTGAAGGCGTGGATCGACGAGAGCTATCGCGCGCAGGCGCCCAAGAAGCTCGTCGCGCAGCTGGGCGGCGCGGTAGCGGCGGCGGCGCCGGCGAAGGCGAAGGCCAAGGCGAAGAGGCCCGCCGCC
>DATLEB010000068.1:0-4407 GCA_035525615.1 Kofleriaceae bacterium
CAAGCCGAGCCGCTTGCACTCGTTCTGGAACGCGTCGATCACCGGCTTCGCCGGGCGCGAATAGGCCGCCTCGGGATGTGGGTTGTACGGGATCACGTTGACCTTGCACTTCACGCCGCGCAGCAGCTTCGACAGCTGCGCCGCATCGGCGATCGAATCGTTGACGCCCGCGAGCAGCACGTACTCGAACGTGATCCGTTGGCGCTGCTCGAGTGGATAGGCGCGAAGCGCATCCATGAGCTTGCCGATGTTCCACTTGCGGTTGATCGGCATGATCTCGTCGCGCACGCGATCGTTGGACGCGTTGAGCGAGACGGCGAGGTTGGGTCGCACGTCCTCGGCGCCCAGCTTCTCGAGGCGCGGGACCATGCCCGAGGTGGACACCGTGATGCGGCGCTGCGATAGCCCGACGCCGAGGTCCGACGTGAGGATGCGCAGCGAGCGCATGACGTTGTCGTAGTTGTGTAGCGGCTCGCCCATCCCCATGTAGACGAGGTTGGTGATGCGGCGATCGGGCTCCTCGGCGGCGAGGAGCGCGCGCGCCCGGTAGACCTGGTCGGCGATCTCGCCGGGGTCGAGGTTGCGCGTGAGCCCGAGCTTGGCGGTCGCGCAGAACTGGCAGTCGACGGCGCAACCGACCTGCGACGAGATGCACTGCGTGGTCTTCTCCCCGTCGGGGATGAGCACGCTCTCGATCGAGTAGCCGTCGCGCGTCGTGAAGCGCAGCTTCTTGGTGCCGTCCTTGGACCGCTGCACCTCGGCGAGCGCGAGCGTGCCGATGCGCGCGCCCTCCGCGAGGCGCGCCCGCACGTCGGGACCGATGTTGGTCATCTCGTCCCACGACGTCGAGCCCTTGCCGTGCACCCAGCGCCACGCCTGCTCGCCGCGGAACTTGGGCAGCCCGAGCGTCACCGCGAGCGCCTGCGCCTCGTCGAGGGTCAGGGCCCGCAGGTCGGGGCGGTCGTCGGTGTCAGTGGCGCTCGCAGGCACGGCAGCCCGTGGGACTACCACGGGCGCGCCCGCAGCGCACCTACTTCATGGAGACGGCGAGCGTCGTCGTGAACGCGTCGCGCACCTTGAGGGGCGCGACCAGCGGCTCGATGGCGGCGCGCACGCACGCGTCGGCCGCGCCGACCCCCGCCGGACCCCAGTTCATCGTGTAGGTGCCCGGCTCGTCGTCGTACTCGCTGGCCTTGTACTTCACCTCGAGCGGCAGCTTCACGTTGAGCTCCTTGGCCTGCGTCGCCGCGAAGTTCTTCTCCCAGCACGCGGCGAGCGCGCTGCGGGCGTCGGCCTGGCCGAGGCGCTCGGGGATGAGCGCGTAGGTGCGCCCCTTGGGTGCGGGGTCGGCGGAGACGGTGACCTGCAGCGCATCGGTGGCCGGCTTCGCCGGTGCGCGCGTCAGATAGAGGTCGGCGAGCTGCGGGCGCGCGATCTGGTTGGGATCGAGGCCGGCCTGATCGAGCTCGGCGAGCCCGGCCAGCGCCCGCGTGCGCAGCGGGACCGCGACCGGGATGGCGAGGACGCAGCGGTGCAGCACGCGCGCGGCGAGCTCGGCTTTGTCCTTGGTGCCGCGAGCGTGCGCGAGGGCGAGGCCGTACGCGCAGTCGAGGTCGGGCGGAACGGTGAGCTTGGCGGCCTCGTAGGCGGCGAGGCCCTCGGCGTACGCGGCGATCGCGCCGTCGAGGTCGTTGGCGGCGAGGAGGCGTGCGCCGCGCGCGGCGAGGAAGTCGCCCAGCGTCGAGCGCTCGGCGCGCTGACACATGGCGTCCCAGCAGCGCAGGCCGTCGGCGCAGTGCGCGGTGGTGCCGCAGCTCTCGAGCTCGCGCGACAGACGGTCGGCCTTGACCGTGTCGCCGCCGTTCGAGGCGGTGGCTCGGCTGTCACAGGCGATCAGAACCAACAAACACGCGGCGGCGATCTTCATGGGCGTCCCTCGAGATAACGGGCGACCGCGGCCAGGCCACGATCGTACGGGACCGGATCGTACCCGAGCTCGGACCTCGCGCGGGAGATCGGGACAGGCGGACCGGAGCCCAGCAGTTGCACGGCCTCGCGGGTCATGAGCGGGCGGCCGGGGCGGCGGGTCAGGCGCCAGGCTCGCTCCATGCCGCCGGCGAGGACGCGGGCGAGGCGCGGCGAGAGGGAGCGCTTCGGGGGCTTGCCGCCGGCGAGACGCGCGATGTCGGTGAGGTAGTCCTTCCAGGTGACCCCGCCCGCGTCGATGGCGTTGTAGATGCGGCCGGCGGCGTCGGGCGCGTCGAGGGCGCGGACGATGACGTCGACGACGTTGTCGACGTACGCGAGCGTGGCGTCGCCGCGGCCGCCGGCGAGCGTCATCAGCATCCCCTTGCGCGCGAGCTTGGCGATCTCGTCGACCCAGAGGCCGGACCCGGGGCCCCAGACGTTGCCGGGGCGCACGACGGTGACCGGCACGCGGCCGCGGCGGTGTGCGTCCAGTGCGAGCTCTTCCGACTCGCGCTTGGTGCGGCTGTACGGGCCGACGTGGCGGCCGCGCGGCGCGTCCTCGTCGCAGGCGCCGGCGGCGAGGCGCTCGCCGTAGACGACGATCGACGAGATCATCACGAGGCGCTGGCAGCCTTCGAGCGCCGCGGCGTCGACGACGTTACGCGTGCCGCCGACGTTGACGCGGTCGAAGAGCTTGTCGGGGCCCCAGTCGCCGACGACGGCGGCGAGGTGGACGATCTTCTCCATCCCGGCGACGGCGTCCTGCATGGCGGCGGCGGCGGTGACGTCGCCGCGGACGACGGTGATGCCCCTGGCGGCGAGCTCGGGGATCCTGGAGACGTCCTCGTCCGGCATCACGAGCGCGCGCACCGCCCTGCCCTCCTTCGCGAGGCGCGCGGCGACACGGCGCCCGATGAAGCCGCTCGCGCCGGTGACGAGGACGGTGCTCATGGCCACTTAGTACCGCGCTTCTCGAGGATCGGGGTCGTGTGGTTGCCCTCCGACGTGCCGTCGCGGTGCGCGAGGATGTAGTCGAAGACGTCGGTCTGGGCGACCTCGACGGGCGCGCCGGCGTGGAGCGCGGAGATCTGGAACGGCTCGTCGGTGAGGATGCCTTCGATGCGGCCCCCCTTCCAGGCGCGAACCTCGAGCCACATGTACTCGGTGCCGCCGCCGTCGGTGGCGAACGGCGCCTTGATGAGGAGATGGTCGCCGTCGGGGAGGCCCTTCACGAAGCGTGGCCGGAGCGCGACGAGCTCGGCCTTGGCCCGGTGGCTGGCGGCGACGAGCTCGGCGTCGCCCGACGCTGCTCCGTAGGCACCATCCTCGCGACCGAAGAGGTTCGCGACCGTGGAGGCGAGGCGCTCCGGGTACGCGCCGGTACCGGGGAAGTCGATGCGCCAGAGGCGGTTCTCGGCGTCGCCGTCGTCGCGCTCGCCGATGAGGAGACGGACGGTGGCCTTGCCGGTGCCGCCCGTGCCGATGCGCGCCTTCATGCGCTCGCGGGCGGCGCTGTTCTTGATGTCCGAGATCGCGAGGGACAGCGAGCCGTCCTCCGCGGGTTGCGCGCCCTCGGCGAGCAGCTGCGCCACGAGGTTGATCGTGAACGCCGCGCGCTCGCCCTCGGCTTTGGTCGCGTCCTCGACGACGAGATCGGGCAGCGCGAGCTGGTCCAGCCCGAGCGTGACCTGGCGAACACCGGCGTTGGTCTCCGACTGATAGGCGTGGACGGTGACGAGCTCTTCGATGTCCGGAGCCTCGGTCTCCGCGGCCGTCGTGCGGTCGTCCCAGGCCTTGGCGCTGAAGGCGACGCGGACGTCGTCCGACCAGATGACGCCGCCGGTGGTGGCGGCGACCTCGGCCACGAGGCGCTGCGAGCGGCGGAGCTGCGCGAGCGCGTCGGCGCCGGTGGTCTCGAAGCCGATGGCGGCGACGAACTGGCTGGCGCCGAACGCCTTCATCTCGGCGTCGGAGAGCCCGCGCACGAAGTACTGCATGCTGTCGGCCGGAGGCGGCGCGTAGTCCGCGATGGCCGGTTCGCCGTAGAAGGCAAACGGCAGCGGCGGAGTGGCCGTGAGGTCCGTGACGATCGGGATCACCGGCTGGTTCGCGGCGAGCAACCGCTCGAGCTCCGCGCGCGGCGACTTCACTGGCTTGGCCGGGTAATAGATCGCGAGTCGCATGACCGCGACGTCACCGAGCGCCGGACCGAGGGGCGCGGCCTTCGCCGATCCGGCGGCGTCCGATCCGTCGCCGGGGACGTCCATGCGCTTCGCGCGCCCTTCCTTCTTCTTGCACGCAGTCAGCGTGGCAACTGCCAGTACGAGGACTGACATCGATGCCAGTTGATATCTGCGCATATGTACAGCAGTCACATTGGCGATGGTGGCGACGGGAAATGCGAAAGTCAACGCGCGAGCTCGATTCGGGTAGTGGCCG
>DATLEB010000069.1:0-16718 GCA_035525615.1 Kofleriaceae bacterium
AGAAGCACGCTGTTCGCGGCTTCCTTCATCTGGTCGGCGAGCTTGCGGTCGTGGCGGTGGATCACCGGCAAGACCGGGACGAGGGACTCGATCATCTCCAGAGCGGCTTGATACGCGGCGAGCATGTTCATCTCCATTGCGAGTGGTTGGCGACCTCTCCCCTTGCGCGCCCCCGCCCGCAGGGGGGAGGCAGCGTCGCGGGGCTCGCCGGATCGCGACGTGCGCGCACGGACCGTGACCGCCGCTCCCACGACCGCTCGCGCCGCCCGGACGCCCGTCTCCGCGGCGGCGCCCGCGTACCAGGCACAGCGCCGGCGCGGCGGGCAAGGTCCGGTGCGCGCACCGGAGCGATCGGCGCCCCGCGACGCTGCCTCCACCCGAGGACGGGCACGCTTGCCATTCCCTCCGCCACCCGTCGCTCCCTCCTCTCCCTCTCCCTCTCCCTCTCCTCTCCCTCTCCCTCTCCTCTCCCTCTCCTCTCCCTCTCCCTCTCCCTCTCCGCTACCTCACGATCGTCGGCGGCACATCGCCATCCACGACCCCGTCGCGATTCGCATCCAGCTCGTACAGCACCACGCCCGGCAGCGGCGTCACGTTCCTCCCCGGATTCGCAGTTTCCGCGGGGAACGACGGCAACGCCTGGTTGCTCGTATGCCCGCCGTCGCTGTTCACGAGCACGGCCGCAAGCCCGACACGCGCGCCCACCGGCACACCGTCCGGATATAGCTCGTACCAGGGCACGAACGCCTCCATCCCCTGCCCCGGCACGCGCGCCATGGCACTCCCACGCACGCGCACCGCGCCGAAGTTCAGCGCCGTCCTCCGCCACCCCAGATCCTCCGGGGTCCCGAACGGTTCGCGCATCCCGCGCATCCCTCCGGTCTCGATCAGATCCTCGACGTGCGGATCCGCGCCGCCGACCGCGACGATCGCCATATCCACCCCGAACCCGAGACTCCCCGCCGGAGCGCTCACGTTCGACGCCGCCAGGACGGCATCCGCGACTCCCGTCGTATCCGTCAGCGCGTCCTTCAATCCCGCCATTCCCGTGCTCGCACCAAAATCCACGTCGATCCACAGCTCCACCGCGTTCTGGTCCCACTCGAACAGCCCCTCGATCCCGACGAACAATCCGCGCGGATTCGCGTCGACCCACATCGCGTCGAGCTGGTTGAACCCGTCGCCGTACCCGCTCGTCGCCACTTCCTGGACCGCCGCGCGATGCCGCAGATCGCCGAGCTCGCCATCCGGTATCGGCTCCCTCCCGGGCACCACGAGCGCCTCCCCGTCCATCCGCGACACACCGACGGCATGGATCCAGCGCTGATCCACCACCGCACCATCCACCACCTCTGCTCCCACGCCGTCGCCGAAGATCTTCACCCGCGTGTTGGTGTGATTCCCCCAGCGCCACCGCACGTCCGGGTACTCCCCGGCCGGACGCGGCGTCACGACCTCCAGGCCGCCGGTCTCGTGATCCGCGGTCACCAGCACGGTGACGTTCCCTCGCGCCCGCGCCCACTCCGTGACCAGCGCGATGGTGTCGTCGAACGCCAGCGTCTCGTGCACCACATCGATCAGGTTGTTGGCGTGCCCGCCGTGATCGATGCGCCCACCCTCGATCATCAGGAAGAAGCCCTGCGGATCCCGGTCGAGCACGGTCAGCGCCGCCTGCGCCATCTGCGGCAGGTCCGGCTCGCTCGTATCGATCGCGCGCGACGCGACCATCGTCATGTGATCGGGCGCGAACGCCCCGAACAGCCGCGTGCTCCCCGACGCCACCGCCTCCTCCAGCCCGACCCGGTCGCCCACCACCGCGTAGCCCGAGCGCTCGAGCTCGTCGTACAGCCCGTTGTCCGTCCGCGCCGAGCCCGGACCCGCCGGCAAGAAATACGACGTTCCGCCGCCGAGCATCACCTGCGCCTTGGTTCGCCGCGCCTGCTGGTCGGCGATCGACGTGTAGTCGCCGCGCCCGATCACGTGGGCCGTGAAGCCGGCCGGCGTCGCGTGCGGGATCGACGTCGTGGTCACCACGCCCGCCGCCATGCCGCGATTCTTCGCGTGCTCGACCAGCGTCTCGACGGGTATCGCATCGCGATCGAGCGCGACGCGCCCGTTCCAGGTGTACTGCCCCGTCGCCATCACCGTCGCCGCGGCCGCCGAGTCCGTGATGCCCGACGGTCCGCCGGTGCGCACCTCGCCGCGATACGGTAGCGACTGCATGAACAGCCGCCCGGTCTCGCCGTATCGAAACAGCGACGCTGCGTCGAGCTGCCCCGGCCCCATGCCGTCGCCGATCATCACGATCACGACCGGCGCCGGTCCCGGCGGCGAATCCACCCCCGCGTCGCCGGGCACGAGCGTCTGATCACCGCACGCTGCTGCCGCTGCTGCTGCGACGCTCACCAGAAGCGCGAGCCACCAGGTCCTCACTCCCTCATCATGGCACAGCCGCTACGGTGTACACGGCGGCAAGAACGTCGACGAGCACGTCGGTGCGGCGACGTTGCCAAAAGCAACGGCCTCGGCCCACGCGGCGGCGTGCTCGATCTTGCGCTCGAGGATGCTGTCGTGGGTCGCGAACGTGTCGGAGCACACGTCGGGCATCAGCCCCTCCGCACGCAACTTCGCGACGTCACAAGCCGCTTCCGACGCCGCCGGCATCACCTGGTCGCCGAGACCCTGCACCACGAGCACACGCGCGCCCACCGGATCCGCCGTGACCACATTCGCACCCAGCCAGGCGTGGAAGGACGCGGCCGGTTCGACGCAGCCGGCCGCGCCGTCGATGCACGCGAGCATCGCGACGCGGAAGCTCTCGTCGAGGAAGTCGTGCACGCGCGGTTGCTGGGCATCGAGCGCGCCTCCGAGCTCGACCGTGCACAGGCTCTCGATCTGATCGATCACGTCGTCGCGCTCGGCCGCCGGAAATGTCTCACCCGCGCGCGCGGCGCCGAGGTGGTTCGCGAACCACCCGTATTGCCGGAGCACCGTGACCGTCGGCGGCGCGAGGCCCGCGACCGCGGTGATCATCTCGGGATCGCGCAGCACGCGCTCGTAGCCGAACGAGCTCACGCGCGTCGGCCACTGCGGGGCCATCGCGACGACGGCGCGAAGCGTGCGCGCGCCCATCATCTCGTGCTCGAGCGCCTGCGCCGACAGCACCACACCGCCACCCTGGCTGTAGCCGAGCGCGAGCACGGGGTCCCCGATCGTGTCACCCACCAGCGCGCGCAGCGCGCGCACGCCGTCGAAGAGCTGCGCCGCCGACTCGCGGTTGTCGAGGTACGCGTGCGTGCCCTCGTTGCCGAGGCCCGCGAAGTCGGGCGCGATCGCCGCCATCCCGTGCGTCGCGAACGGCAAGCCGAGCTCGGGCAGCGGGTTGTCGCCGCGTGAGGGCGCGCAGTCGTCGGCGATGCCGCTGGTCGAGCGCGCGATCAGCGCGACGGGCACGGGCTGCGCGCGCGGCTCGAGCGGGAGCCACACGGTGGCGGTGGTGACTGCGGCCGTGCCGTCGGAGCGCACGGTGCGGTACGCGATCTTGAGGACGCGTACGCCGGTGTCCGCGGTGATCGTCGCGCCCGCGTCCTCCGCGACCGCCTGCGCCTCCGCGGCGGAGAGCTCGGGACCGAGCACGCAGCGGACGATCGCGCCACGTGTCGACGGCGTCAGCGGCGGCAGGCTCGCGGGCGTGACGTAGAGCTCGCCGGCCACGTCATCGCATCCCTCCGGCGTCGTCGAGTACGGGCGCGTATCGCGTGCGTCGACGTCACCCGCCACGTCGTCACCCGCCACGTCGTCGCCCCCCGACGACGACGTCCCCGCACAGCCCGCCACGAACAGCGCGATGAGTCCGGCTCGGCGCATGGGCAGGGTGTAGACAATTTGCAGACTGTCTGCAAATACATTCGTACGCCTACCCCCGTGGCCGAGCCGCCACCTCGACGACCGCCGCCGCGAACGCCACCGCCGCCGCCTCGCAAGCCGCGAGATCCCCAGGGGAGATGCCGGTCAGCCAGGCGCACGCGAAGTTGGTCTCGGTCGGCGGCGGCGTGATCTTCAGCGCACGCACCGCCGCGGCCTTGAGCGCGGCGTCGAAGCCGAGCGTGGCCTCCATCGGCGGCGCGACCAGGTACGCCATCGGCTCGCCGGGTGCGAGGCCCGCCTCGCGCGCCAGATAGTGACCGAGCGAGCTGATGACGTGCGGGAACACGGTGACGCCGCGCTTGCCGTCGGCGTCGTAGAAGCACGCGTCGTGCGCGAGGCACGCGACCAGCGCGGCGAGGCCGTCCTCGATCGCCTGCGGCTCGGCGGCGGCGAGCACGCCGAGGATCTCGCCCGAGAGCCGGCCCGACGCGTGCGCGCTGCCGGCGTAGAAGCTCCTCGCGAAGACGACGTCGACCGAGGCGTGCTTGGTCGCCTCGTCGAGCGCGACGTAGAGCGCGTCGTCCTGATCGCAGGTGACGAGCCCGAGCGAGGCGTGCTTCGCCGGATCGGCGCCGTACGCGGCGAGCACCGCCGGATCGGCGTTCGGGATGCGCCGCAGCGAGAGAACGGTCGGAAGGATCGGCTCGAGGAGTCCCATGGCTATCGCCCCACCAGTCGCTGGCGCACCTGCGGCGCGCGGTACCCACGCTCGATGTCCGCCGCGACCTTCGACAGGTCGAGCGACACGCCGCTGGTGCGCTGCTCGATCATCGCCGCCGCCAGCGCCGAGAGCCGGTGCGCGGCTTCCGGCGGCGGCGTGCCGCGCGCGTGGATGTTGCTCATCATGTTGCGATCACCGTCGGTCTTGCCGACCTGCGGCTCGTACACGACGTACGCCGACAACCCGTCGCCCGTGCCGAGCCCGGGGCGCTCGCCGAGGAGGATGACGGCGACCTTGGCGCCCGTTTCCTGCCCGATCTCGTCCTCGAGCCACACGCGGGCGAACCGCGCGCACACCGGCGTGCCGACCGACAGGCCGCGCCGCTCGCACGCGCGCGCCAGGTCCTCGTAGAGCTGCGGACCGCTGCCCATGCACGCGGTCGCCGACAGGCCGTCGGCGAGGATGATCTGCACGTCCTTGCCGCGCTCGGCCTGGTCGCGCAGGCGCTGCAGCGAATCGGGCGCGAGCCTTCGTCCGAGATCCGGACGAAGCAGGAACTCGCGGTGGTTGGTCACGCGCGAGACCAGCGGCAGGAAGCCGTGGTCGCCGGCCCAGCCGTCGGGCAGCTCGGCGGCGACGGCCTCGTGCGCGACGGCCAGCTCGGCCTGGAACTGCAGCACGACGTCGGTCGCGTAGCGCGTGCCGACGTGCCCGATGCCGAGGAGCGCGGTGGTGTGCTGCGCGGCGTGGTGGTCCCCGCGCAGCGGCTCGCGGCGCGCGGTGTACACGCGCGCGGGCGGCGCGGGCACGATCGGCATGGGCACGCGCGGCGGTGCCGGATCGCTGGCGCCGAGGCGCTCGCGCAAGGCCGCGATGAGCGCGCGCGTCCCGCTCAAGACACCACCGCGAGGTCGCCGAAGCGTGGGCCGGGATGTCCGTCCTTCGTGATGCCCTCGGCCTCGCACCACGCATCGAACTCGGGCGCGGGCCGCTTGTTCAGGAGCCGCCGCACCGACGGGATGTCGTGATAGCTCGTCGACTGGTAGTTGAGCATGATGTCGTCTCCGACCGGCAGGCTCATGAGGTACGTGCAGCCGGCGGCGCCGAGCAGCACCTTCAGGCTCTCCAGCTCGTCCTGGCTCATGGACGCGTGATAGGTGAAGCACGCGTCGCAGCCCATGGGCAGCCCGAGCAGCTTGCCCATGAAGTGATCCTCGAGCCCGGCGCGCGTGATCTGCGCGCCGTCCTCGAGGTACTCGGGGCCGATGAAGCCGACCACGGTGTTCACGATGAACGGACGGTACCGCCGCGCCAGGCCGTAGCAGCGGGCCTCGAGCGTGAGCTGATCGGCGCCGTGGTGCGCCGCGCTCGACAGCGCCGAGCCCTGCCCGGTCTCGAAGTACATGCAGTTGGGTCCGCGCGCCGTGCCGCGCTCCTTCATCGTCGCCCACGCCTCGTCGAGCAGCTTGATGCTGATGCCGAACGCCTTGTTCGCGGCCTCGCTGCCGCCCAGCGACTGGAACATCAGATCCATGGGGCAGCCGAGCTCGAGCGCCTTGAGCTGGACGGTGATGTGCGAGAGCACGCAGTGCTGGGTCGGGACGGCGTGCTGCTTCAACACCTCGTCGATCGCGGTCAGGATCGCGGCGGTCGACGCGGGCGAATCGGTCGCCGGGTTCACGCCGATCACGGCGTCGCCACAGCCGTAGCTCAGGCCCTCGCGCATCGACGCGAGGATGCCGAGCACGTCGTCGGTCGGGTGATTGGGCTGCACGCGCGACGACAGCCGCCCCGGCAGCCCGAGCGTGTTGTTGGCGCGCACCACGACCTCGCACTTCGCGCCGACGGTCATGAGGTCGAGGTTCGACATCAGCTTGCACACCGCCGACGCCATCTCGGGCGTGAGCCCGGGCGCCACCGAGCGCAGGATCGCGCCCGTCGTCGTGGTCTCGAGCAACCACTCGCGGAACTGCCCGACGGTCAGGTGCGAGACGGCGCGGTACGCCTGCTCGTCGAGGTCGTCCTCGACCAGGCGTGTCAGCTCGTCCTGCTCGTAGGGCACGACCGGGTTGGCGCGCAGCTCCGCGAGCGTGAGCCCGGCCAGCACGGCGCGCGCCGCGACGCGCTCGACGGCGCTGCGCGCGGAGACGCCGGCGAGGTCGTCGCCGCTCTTCGGCGGGTTGGCGCGCCCGAGTACGTCCTTCACGGACTCGAAGCGGTAGCGCACCCCGCGAATGGTGGCCGAGAGCTCCACGCGGCCGTCAGTCTACTAAAGGAGGCGGAAGCTCGCCGGGCTCGGCGAACCGCAATCCCAGCCGCGCGGCGAATCCCTTGTCGGCGGCCCCGCGCCCGACGTGCCACGAGCGCGCGAGGTCGATGCCGTGCGCCCGCGTCAGAAGGAGGCCGAGCCCCGGCAGCGGCTTGCGGCACCAGCACACCGGCGGCCCGGCGGGGTGCGGGCACAGCGCCACCTCGAAATCGGCCGCCGGCGCCTCCTCCCATGCGGTCCCGACGACGAGCCATCCGGCGTCGCGCCAGACCTTCCAGTCGACCTCGCCGACGAGCTTCATCTCGACGACGAGCGCCTTCCGGGCTCCGACGAACGGCATCGCACCGCGGCGAAACGCGCGTCGCTCGACGTCGGCGAAGCCTTCGTCCTCCGACGGTGGCTCGAGCTCTCGCCGCCAGTTGAACTGTGCGCTCGGCCTGAACGCGGCCGGATCCTGCTTCGCGAGCCGGTTGAGCTCTTCCGGCTCGGGCAGACGCCCGTACGTCTCGATGAGCCGCGCCGCCGCGTTCACCTGCGCGTCCTCGATGCTGGTGTCCATCCAGATGCAGCGCACGGGCGCGCCGTAGCGCCGCGCCACGTCGACCACACCCGCGCGGCTCGCCCGGCTCGGGTACGTGTTGTCGAGCACCGCCTTCTCGACGCCGCCGGCCAGCGCCTCGTCGAGGAGCCGCGCCATCTTCTCGATCGAGCCGCCGCGCTCGTCCCGATTGAAGCGCTCGTGGCCGACCATCTCCTTCGCGACGGTCGACTTCCCCGAGCCCTGCATCCCCATGACGACCACGACGTCCAGGGTGGTGGAGGTGGTGCGGGGTCGGGGCCGCGACGGCGACGTCGACGTCCGCACCTCGATCCATTCCGCGCTCAGCCGGCGGAGCTCGTCCTCGTCGAGCACCAGCGGCGCGCTCCGCACCACGCTCGCGACGGTCTCGGCGCGCGTGACGCCGGGCAGCGGCACCACGACGGGCGAGAGCCCGCGCAGCCACGCCAGGACGACCTCCTCGCCGGCCACGCCGCGCCGCTCCGCGATCTCCTTCACCGCCACCTGCCGTCCCCACTTCTTCGCGCGCTCGACGCCGCCGAGCGGGCGGTACGCGAGCACGGCGACGCCTCGCTCCTCGCACCATCTCACCAGGCCGCCGCGCACCGCATCGACGCGATGCGGCCCGAGCTCGATCTCGACCGCGCTCACGTCGACGATCGCGCTCGCCTCCTCGAGCATGGTGCGGTTCACGTTGGACAGCCCGACGCGCTCGGCGACGCCGTCCTCCACCAGCCGCGCCAGCGCGCGCACGCTCGTCGCGAGCTCCACCTGCGGATCGACCGCGTGCAGCAGGTGCAACGCGAGCGGCGGACCGCCCAGCCGCTCGCGCGTCGCCTTCGCCGCCTCGATGACATGGCTCGCGCGGCCGTCCGCCGTCCACCGCCCGCCGTCGCGCCGCAATCCGCCCTTGCTGACCACCGTCACCCGCCCGCGGACCTCCGGAACCGCCCGCCCGATCGCGGCCGCCACCAGCCGCTCCACGCCGCCGACATCCGCGTCGCTCTCGCCGTACACGTCCGCGGTGTCGAGCATCGCCACGCCACCACGGAGCGCCGCATCGAGGATGTCGCCGCTCGTCACGCGCATGGCGCCGATCGCGATCGGGCGCGAACCGCCCCAGCTTTCGACCAACGTGCTCACGTTCGCCGCTTCGCTACTTCGCCTGCGTCAGGATCTTCTGGATCAGCTCGTCGCCCTTCGGCCCGGCCGGGATCACGCCGGGCTGGAGCCGTCGCGTCGTCTCCACCCAGCGGCGGTCTTCGCGGAACACGCCGCGAAAGATCGGCAGGCTCTCCTCGACCTGGCCGGCGTTGGCCAGCCCGACCGCCTGCCAGTACCGGATCTCGGTGATGCCCGGCGCCGCCTTCGCCGCCTCCGCGTAGTGATCGCGCGCGCCCGCGACGTCGCCCTTCTCCACCGCGACATCGCCCGCGTTCATGTGCTGGTACACGCGCGCCAGCGCGACGAGCCGGCGCAGCTCCGCCAGCGGCGCGACCGAATCGTCGACCCGCAGGTCCATCACGACATCGTGCGTCGGCGCCGGCGAGGCCACGCCCTTCACGATGCGGATCGCCGCCGACTGGCACCCGCGCACGTCGCCGCCGGCCGCCTGCGCCGCGTCGAGCGCCGCGAGCAAGCGCGCCGCCAGATCGCCGCTCGTCGACTCGTACGCGTTCGCCATCGCCGGCACCACCCGATCGTTCGCCATCAGGTTGGCCTGCACCGCGTACCCCGTGCCGACGTGGTGCCCGGCGAACGCGATGCACGACGAGCCGGTGTGCGAGGCGGCGCGTCCCGTCGCGTCGATGAAGCCGAGCTGCCGCACCGCCTGCCCCGGGTCCTCGGCGACGAGCGCCGCCATCACGTCGGGCGCCGACATCCCGCCGCGCATCCGGTCGAGGCCCTTGCGCCCGTACTCGGGCTCGGCAAACGACTGCGTCGCGATCGCGCCGACACCGGGCTCCGCCCAGAGCACGCCGTTGCCGACGGCGAACCAGTGCGATTGCACCGCCACGCCGAGGTCGCCGGTCACGGGATCGCGCGCCACGATCGAGAACGTGTGCACCGGTCGCACGGGCTGGTCGGGCGCCTCGGTGGGCGCGTACGTCTGGACCTGACCGACGTCGCGGCTGCACGACGCCGGCACGCCGGCCGCGAGGCTCGCCGGCACCGGCCACGTGGGCGCGCGATCACCGCCGCATCCCGTCACCACGATCACGAAGAGGGCCCATCGCCGTCGCAGCATGGTCGGAGGGTACACCAGACCCCGTGATACCCTCGCCGGGTGGCCGGGCCGGCTCCGCGCGAGACGCGCTGGCGAACACTCGTCGATCTGGCGCTCGCGCGACCCGCGACCGACACGCTCGAGGCGCATCGCGTCAACGCGTACTGGAGCCTGGTCCGCCTCATCGCGCTGACGGCGGTCGTCTTCGACGTCGGCCTGTGGTTCGCGCTGCGCGACACCGCCGGGCTCTCAGCCGGCGCCATCGACGCGTTCGTAGGGATCAACATCCCGCTGCTCGGATGCCTCGCACTCCTCGGACACACGCAGCGCGAGCGCGCGACGCCCTCGCCGCTGCCGGTCGCGATCGCCGTCGTCCTCGCACAGGCCACCGTCGTGGTCTGGATCGAGGTCACCGGCTCGCTCTCGAGCTACTTCCTCGTCGCGGGCGCGATGCTCATCGTCGTCCAGCGCGCGTTCCTCAGCTGGACCATGGGCGTGGTGTCGCTCGTCACCGTGCTCGCCATGCACGGCGGTGCCTTCGCGCTCGAGGAGCTCGGCGTCCTCGGCCGCGCGCCGCTCTTCCGCGACGGAGCCGGGCCGCTCTACGCGACCGCTTCGATGCGCTGGTCGGTGATGAGCTCGATCGCCAGCGTGTACGGCATGACCTGGCTGGGCGCGAACGTGCTCATCGCCGCGATGCGCCGCACCGAGCGTGCGCTGGCGTCGGCGGAGCGACGCCTGGCCGCCGTCGCCGAGGTCGCGCGCGAGGGCCGGCTCACCGGCAAGAGGGTCGCCGGCTACACGCTGCTCGAGGTCGTCGGCCGCGGCGGCATGGCCGAGGTCTATCGCGCCGTTCCGACCGGCAAGGCCGACGCCGAGCCGGTCGCGATCAAGGTGCTGCACCCGTACCTCGTCGAGGACGCGACCGTGCTGCAGCGCGCGCGCCGCGAGGCGAGCCTGGCCGGGCGCCTGCCGTCGTCGGTAACGGCGGCCGTGCGCGAGGTCCTGCTCAACGGTCCCGGCGAGCGCATCGTGGTGCTCGACTACCTCGACGGCGAGGATCTTGCGGCGCTCCTGCGCCGGCGCACGCGCGTGCCCGCGCTCGAGGCGATCCCGCTACTGGAGGCGATCTGCAAGGCGGTCGCCGCGGTCCACGCCGCCGGCATCACGCACCGCGATCTCAAGCCGCACAACCTCTTCGTGCTGCGCGACGGCACCATCCGCGTCCTCGACTTCGGCATCGCGCGCGCCGACGATGACGCCGCGCTCACGCAGGCCAGCGCGATCCTCGGTACGCCCGGCTACATGGCGCCCGAGGCCGTCCAGCACGGCGCGGCGATCGCCGGCCCCGCGGCCGACGTCTACGCGCTCGGCGTCATCGCCTACCAGCTGCTCACCGGCGAGCGCCCGCTGCCCGTGAGCCGCGACGCCTCGACGCCTGCCGTCGAGCCCATCCCGCCCAGCAAGCGCGTCCCCGAGCTCCCGCACGATCTCGACGTGGTCATCGCGCTCGCGCTGGCCCGCGATCCGCGCCATCGCTACACCTCCGCCGCCGAGCTCGCCGAGGATCTCGTGAGCGCGCTCGACGGCGAGCTCTCGGTGCGCACCCGCAAGCGCGCCGCCAGCGCGGGCTCGATGCTCGACGACACGCTGGTCGCCGAGCCGAGCAGCGGCTAACACGCGAGGCGCGTGAGGACGTCGGCCACGAACGCGTCCCACGTCGCGTGCAGCGGGATCGCGAAACGCGCGCACACGATCTCGACGTTGCCCTTGCGCCAGAACCCGTCGGGGCACCCGACGACGACCTTGCCGGCGCGCGCGTGTAGCCCGAGCTCGAGCAGCGTGATCGGCGCCCGCGTCTCGGGCGCGAACCACATCGCGATCACGTCGGCACGTTCGAGGCCGTCGAGCTCCCACTCGACCTGACCGCGGAAGCGCGGCTCGTCGATCGACTGCCGCCACGTCGCGTCCCACTCGTCGCGGCGCGGGTTGAGCACGACCACGTCGCGGTCGGCGAGCGACGCGGTGAGCGTGGCCTGCCAGTCGTCGGCCGTCCCTTGTTCGATCGAGCCGGCGAGGAACACGGCGCGCGCCCCGTCGGGCACGGCGAGCGGCGACGGCGGCTTCAGAACCTGCATGCGCCGAGTATCAGCTGCGCGCGCGCACCGCGTACAGCACCACCGGCTCGCGACGGCCGCGGATCTCCTCGGCGGCGAGCTTGGTGCCGCCGAAGCGGTCGCCGCAGCGATCCCACGTGGTCTCGCTGACCAGCACGTCGACGCCGTGCGTCTTGGTCAGGCCCTCGATGCGCGACGCCACGTTCACGGCGTCGCCGATCACGGTGTACTCGGCGTGCTCCACGCCGCCCAGCATGCCCGCGGCCACCGGGCCGGTGTGGACCCCGATGCCGATGCGCAGCGGCGGTTGGCCCTCGGCCTCACGCACCCGGTTCAGGTCCACCAGCTCTCGCTGCATGTCGAGGGCGGCGCGCACGGCCTTGTGGGCATGGTCGCGATCGTCGTCGGGCACGCCCCAGAACGCGAGCATGCCGTCGCCGAGGAACTTGCCGACCACCCCGTCGTGGCCCTTCACGATGAGGGCCATGCGCCCGAAGTAGTCGTCGAGCAGCTCGAGCACCGCGCGCGGCGCCAGCGACTCGGACAGCGCCGTGAAGCCGCGGATGTCGCTGAACAGCACGGTGACCTCGCGCTGCACCGGCGCGAGCGCACGCTCGCCGTGCGCCAGCACGCGCTCGGCGACGGGGCGCGGCAGGAAGCGACTCAGGTTGTCGCGACGGCGCAGCTCCGTGAACATGCGGCGCACCGCGCGGTTGGTCATGCCGACCATGAAGCCGAGCGCGACGTAGCCGCACAGGACGAAGAACGTGGTCGGCTCGCGGAGCCGGTCCGCGTCGCCGGCGACGATCACGAACGACGTGATGGCGAGCGCGACCGTCGCACCCACCTGCCACAGCGCGATGCGCGTGACGTTGAAGCTGATGAGGACCGCCGCCGACGCCGCGGCCAGCTCGGGATGGAACCCGACCGGCGAGCGGATGTCCGACAGCCCCATGAACGTGATGAACGCGAAGTCGACCACGCTCATCAGCATCGGCATCACCAGCGCGCGGCGCGGGTGCGCGGCGACGCGGCGCAGGACGAAGATCTGGCCGATCGCGAAGATCGTGTAGCTCGCGCCCACGAGCTTGCGCGACAGGTCATCGACCACGCCCTCGCCCTGCAGGCGCGGCAGGACCTCGGCGCAGAACGCGAAGAGGAGCACCATGGCCACGCGCGCGATCGACGCGCGCTGCTCGCCCGCCAGCGCGCCCGCCGCGAGGGTCTGCTCCTCGTTACGTTGCGCCTCGAGCGCGGCGATGGCGGTCGCCATGGTCCCTCGTGCCATGGCCCCCTAGGGTATCAGTTGAGCCAGATCGTCGCGTCGGGCGTGAGCCGTTCGTGCGCGATGCGCCACGGCGTCGACGGCGGCATCGTCAGCGGAGCCGCCGCCGCCGGGTCGAGCGTGACGCGGAACGCGGTCAGCGGCTGCTCGATGTAGAGCAGCCGGAACATCGCCGAACCGAACGACGGCATGTCGACGTTGCAGTTGCACTTCACGAGCGACGGCTCGATGGCGCGGATGATCGTCTCGGCCTTGGACTCGCCGGTGTCGGCGGCGACCGCGCCGAACGCCTCCTGCAGCGGCGCGCACCCCTTCACGAGCTTCTCCATCACGCGGGCAAACTCGGTCGCCTTGCTGCCGGCGTCATCGCTGTGCTGGATGCGATCGAGCTCGTCGTCGATCTTGCTGCGCGGCGGCTTCTTCACCGCGGGCCCCGGGCGCGCGAACCAGATCGCCGGCCGCACGTACCCGGCGGCATGGAGCGCACGCAACGTGCCGGCCACGTCCGTCCACCGTGCGTCCTCGGCGGCCACGACGTGCGCCAGCGTCAGGTCGCGGCCCCTGGAACCGGGACGTCCGAGCTGCTGCTCCTCGCGCTCCATCGCGTGTGCCGCCAGGAGCCGTTCCTCCAGCGACGCGAGGTCGAGCTGCTGGCCCTGAAAGCTGAGCGCCTCGCCCGTGATCGTGACCTGCGGGGCGTACGCGAGCTCCGCCACCGGCACGTCGGGGCGCAGCACGAGCTTCGCGTCGTTCGCGTACACCGCCGGCAGCTCGTGATCCATCGTCGAGAGCAGCTCGCCGAGCGCGGCGGCCTCCTGCCGGCACACCGCGGCGTCCTTCCCGCCGCCGCCGCAGGCTGCGACGACCAGCATTGCCGCCAGCGCGCGCATCAGTTGACGGGAATCTCGGCGGTCCAGTAGGGACTGATGTTGTTGGTCTGGTAGTTCTGCCCCGGCAGCCACATGGGCGGCGCGCTGGGATCGGTCCCCGGCGCGGCCTGCAGCGTCGCCTTGCTGATCGCGCCGACCCAGATCTGCTTGCACTGCGTGACGCCGTTCGCGACGCAGCCCGGGCTGGTGTTGGTGCGCGTGAGCTTGTGGCCGTAGTCGCGTTCGCTCGAGAACACGACCCAGTAGTAGTCGCTGGACGCGCCCGGGGCCCAGTGCGGCCAGGTGATGTCGACGTCGGCCGGCCCGTTCATGCTGGTCAGGTCGGTCACCCACGACCCGGCGGCGTCGGTCAGGAACAGGCGCTGACCGGCGGTGCGAGCGTCGCTGAAGTTGCGCCACGCCGCGCGCGCGCCGTTGAAGACGACGAGCGAGCTGTCGCCCGAGAAGCTCGGGAAGAAGAAGTTGGTGTAGCTGCCCGAGGGCAGCGTGATCGGCCCGGGCACGAGGAACTGCGGCTCGCCGAAGGTGTGCGAGCCGTTGGCGTACTGGTAGCTCATCTTGGCGATGGCGCCCCCGTCGAGATCGATCCACTGGTTCGCGCCGGGCGCCGAGGCGTAGACCACGCTGTCGCCGTCGGCGGACCAGTCGGCCATGAGCCCCGAGCGCGGCGCGCCCGCGCCGTGCGTCGAGACGTCGGGCAGGTTCGACGGGACGACTGCGCCGGTGTCGGGATCGTAGAGCTGCAGCGTGCCGTTGATCATCGACACGATCGCGAGCGACTGGTCGTCGGTCGGGAACGGGTTCCCCACCGGCGCGAACGTCGTGTACGAGCCGCGGATGGTGCGGTTGTCGGCGTTCACCGCCTCGCCCCACGTGCTCGTGGTGCGGTCGTACTTGAGGAACCCAGCCCACAGCTCGTTGCACGAGCCGCCGACGCAGCGGCTGTAGCCGAGCCGCGTCCCCGTGCGCGAGAGCGAGTGACACGAGGTGCAGTCGCCGCGGACCTGCGAGGCCGTGGCGGTGGAGCCGAACACCTGGTTCATGATCTGCCCCTGCGACGAGGCCCAGTAGTAGATCGCCGTGCGATCGATGGCGTCGCGCGACATGACCACGCCCACCGGCGCGCCCGCGAACTTGGTGGCCGGCGCCGCCTGCGCCAGGCCCTCGACGACGATGTCGAGGTCGCCGCCCGCCGCGGTGTACGCGATCGCCGGCCAGTCGGGCTCGCCCAGCGGCGCCTCGAGGCCGACGGTGTAGACGTCGATCGCCGCGAAGTCCGACGTGAGCGAGACGTGGAAGAGGTCGTTGCCGGCGGGGGTCCACTGGACCTCGAGCCCCGGCATGTTCACCGGCGACACCGCGCGGTCGAACGGATACTCGATGCGCGGCTGCCGCGCGGCGTCGGTGCCCGCGGTCGCGCCTGCGAACAGGTCGGGCGCGTTGCCGGGCGTGCCCGGCCCGACGATGATCTGCCCGGTCAGGTTCACGGTGAGCTGCGACATCGCCGTGCGCGTGTCGCACGCCGCTCGCACCTGGGTCTCGCCGCCGTGGGCGAGCACCGTGACGGTCGCCGCCGAGACCGTGCCGAACGTCGCGTCGAGCGCGAGCGTGCACGACGACGTGATGTCGGTGCGCTCGCCGCGCGCGTCGACCGAGAACACGCGGTAGTCCTGGTTCACCGTCGAGCCCAGCGGCACGGTGACGCGCGCCATGGGCGGCTCCATGACGATGGGATCGTCCGGGCTGGGCCCGTCGTCGTCACCGTCGCTGGAAGAGCCACACGCCGCCGCCAGAACCAACGCGAAGCCGAGCGCGTGCGCGCGAACCCTCATGGGGGCGACGATACCTCAATCGAAGTTGCCGGCGCCGATCATCATCTGTCCCGCGATCCCACCGCCCGGCCATCCGAACGTGTCGGTGATCACCTGACCGTCGACGCCCGTGAGGCGCATCGTGAACTCGCCCTCGCCGAAGCCGCTGGCGTCGGTGACGGTGCCGTCGCCGGCGCGCGCCAGGGCGACCGGCGAGCCGTGGTTGACGCTCGTGACCTCGACCCGCGTGAGCGGGACGCGCGCGTTGCGCACCCAGAGGCTGGTCCAGTACGGGTTCGACCCGGTCTGGAACTCGTAGTGGACCGGGCCGGTGTCATTGCACTTCGCGAATTGCCACGTCATCTCGCGCGGGAACTCGCCGCTGTCGAGCACGGCGAACGCGTCGGGGCTGACGTCGATGCTGTTCATCGAGGTGTCGCCGTAGGTGACGACCCGCAGGAGCGCCGACTTGCCCATCGCGGTCGTGACGTAGATGCACGCGTCGCAGTAGCTCGCGACGTCGGGGATCCCGCCCCACAGACCGGCGAGATACGTGCCCTCGGCGGCGCGGATGGTGCCGTCGTAGCCGCCCGACGGGGCACACGCGTTGTGCCACTGGGACTCCTCCCAGTCGACCGGGCCGAGGTGGAACTGACCGCCGGTGTAAGGCTGTCCATACGTGACGAGCTGGTCGGGATCGGGGTTCCCCGACGGGCCCGCATCCGAGCCGCACGCCGCTCCGGCCGCCATCACCAGTGCTCCGCCCAGGACACCGATCGCGCGCATCGCGCGAGCGTACAATGCGCCCGTGCCGCGCGTCCCACATTTCGCCCTCGCCGGCGTCGCCGCCGTCGCCGTCACTCTCGCCTTCGGGTGCGCGAAGAAGCCGGCGTCGCCGAAGGTGCAACACGTCGCGCACCAGGGCGACGTCGCGATCGTCGGCGGCACGGTGCTGCCCATGGACAAGGAAGG
>DATLEB010000073.1:0-10886 GCA_035525615.1 Kofleriaceae bacterium
CGTGCGCCGACGCGCGCTTGAAGGTGACGCCGTCGATCGTCGCGAGCGCCGACTCGGGCACCAGCGCGACGGCGTGGCACAGGGCCTCCATCTCGTCGCGCGCGTAGCCGCTGGTCGTGAAGCCGTGCGCCTTGAACTTCTCCTTGCCGGCCTTGGCCTGGTCCTTGGTGATGGCGTCGCTGCCGCCGGTGCTGACCAGCTCGACCAGGATCTCGTCCTTGCCCTTCTTCTTCTTCTTCGCATCGGGGCGATCGACGTAGGTGAAGCGAAACGTGCCGAGCGGGCCGCCGTGCTGGCGGAGATCGAGCACCAGCGTCATCGTCGTGTTGGGCAGGAGCGTCTTGTGCTCCGACGCGCTCATCTTGCCGACGATGTTCTCGATGCCGTCCTTCCAGGCGTCGTCGATGTTGGACGCGAGCTTGATCGAGACGTGATCGAGCTGCGGCTCGTGCGTGACGTCGCCGTACTCGTTGGGGAAGAGGTCGTCGATCTGCGACCCGGTCATGGCCAGCGGCGGTGTGGGCTTGCTGCTCGCCGTCGAGATCTGGATCCGCGCGCGGTCGTCGTCGCTGCTCGTCGAGCAGCTCGTTCGACGCGCCGTCGCGCTTCGCCTTGCCGGCGCCCTTCATCTGCACCGGCGCCGCGGAGGCCCCGCCGGCCAGGTGAAGCCCGAACGGATCATCCGTGGTGGCACGCGGCGGCGCGAACCCGAGCTGCGGCGGCGCAGACATGGCGCCCTTGCGCTGCTCCGGCAGATCATCCGTGAGCGCGGCGGCCGGCCCCCGTGACACAATGGGGTGGAAAACCTGCCTGATCTTGCCAGGTTACGACCCAGGAGAGTGACCCCATTCCGACCCCATTCCGTCCACGTTCCGGGAATGCGTCCGGACGTGGGCTGGTTTACGGTTCAGATGTTGGCCCGCCGAGACAGTCGCAAGGAGTTCGAGGCGACCGCGTTGCCTCATCTCGACGCGCTGTACGGGACCGCCTATCGGCTGGCGCGCAATCCGCGCGACGCCGAGGACCTCGTGCAGGAAGCGCTGCTGCGCGCCTACCGGTTCTGGGAGACGTTCGAGAAGGACTCGAACTGCAAGGCGTGGCTGCTCCGCATCCTCACCAACACGTTCATCAACGAGTACCAGCGCAAGCGACGCCAGCGCGAGGTGCTCGACGCCGCGACCGCCGAGCAATCCGCGACCGACGGCGTGCTCGTCCACGAAGGGGCGCAGACCCAGAAGAGCCCCGAAGGCGTCATGCTCGAGCGCAGCGTCTCCGACGACGTGCAGCGCGCGCTCGATGCGCTCCCCGCCGACTTCCGCACCGCCGTCGTGCTGTGCGACGTCGAGGGGATGGCCTACAAGGAGATCGCCGAGATCATGGATTGCCCGGTGGGCACCGTGATGTCCCGGCTGTTCCGCGGGCGGCGGCTGCTCCAGCAGTCGCTCGCCCAGTTCGCCGTCGAGCAGGGCTACGTCAGGTCGGGCGCGGACGCCGCGTCGACCGAGGCCGCGCCCATCCAGCTCGACGCCTACCGCAAGAACGCGAAGCCCCGTTCCTGATCACTCGATCACCCAATACGTTCCCCCATGAAGCAACTCTGCGACAGCATCGAGACCCTGGCGATGGCGCTCCACGACGGCGAGCTGGCCGGCGAGGAGCTGCGTGACGTCGAGCTGCACCTCACCGAGTGCGCGCCGTGCCGCGAGCACTGCGAGCGCGAAGGCGCGGCGATCAGCGGCATCCGCCGCAAGCTGGCGCCGCCGCCCACGCCCGATCTGCTCCGCGCTCGCGTGATGAAGGCGCTCGACGCCGAGGACAAGGCCACGCGCCGTCCGATCACGAGCTGGCTGCTCCCCGCCGGCGCGTCGCTGGCCGCGGTCGCCGCGCTCGCGTTCTTCGTGGTCACGTCGCGTGACGTCGCCCCCAAGGCGAGCGTCGAGAAGAACATCGTCGCGTCGGCGGCGCGCAATCGTCCGCCCGAGGTGCAGGGCGTCGCCACCGACCAGTTCATCCGCAGCCACTTCGATCCGTCGGTCGCGCTGCCGACCTTCGCCAGCGCGCGCATCGATCAGTGGGGCGCGCGGCTCACCGACGTGCTCGACCGCGAGGCGGTCCAGCTCTTCTATCGCGTGACCACCCCCGAGGGCATCACGCGCGACCTGCAGGTCACCATCTTCGACGCCCATGGCATCGAGGCCGGCGGCCGCCGCGTCGACGTGAACGGGCGCCACCTCCTGGTCGGCACCTACCAGGGCTACAGCGTCGTGACCTACCGCGACGGCCGCGACCGCGCCTACGTCTTCACCTCGGGCAGCCTCGTCCCTGAGGAGCTCACCGATCTCGTCGGCACGTCGAGCCTGCTCATGCAAGTCCGCGACGACGAACGATTCCGGTAGGCCGAAACGCGCGCGCGGGGGCGCGAACGGATATGCTGGCTGTGGGAGGACCATGAGCCAGCGCCGCATCCTGCTCATCGACGCAGATCTCGAGTTTCATCGCCTCCTTGCAAGCGAGCTGAAGCCCTTCGGCGTGGAGGTCGTCCGCGACGAATCCCCGGATGCGCTGGGGCGCGTCGCCGAGCTGGCGGCCGAGGCGCTGTTCATCGCCGTCGACGAGCCCGAGGAGAAGAAGGGCTACTCGCTGTTCTCCAAGGCCAAGCGCGGCGCGGCCGCGAGCATTCCGGTGGTCCTCGTCACCAGGACGATCTCGCCCGAAGGCTTCGCCGGCCACAAGAAGCTCAAGGTCCACGCCGACGACTACCTCGACAAGCGCGGCCTCTCCCCGCACGTCCTGCAGGGTCACCTCCAGAACCTCCTCGACCTCGAGGAGAGCGAGGTCCATAGCCTCACCGACATCGCCGTCCCCGAGCCGGAGGCCGACGACCTGGCGTTGCCGGTCGAGGTCGACGAGGTCGCGATCGACGACGGCGTCATGGTCGACGAGGTCGACGGCGCGGAGCTCGATCTCGGCGCCATCGACGACTTCGCCGAGGAGGAACAGCGCACGCAGGCCGCGCCCGGCGCGGGCGACGCCCTGTTCGACGCGGAGTTCGACGCCGGCTTCGACAACCTGATCACGCGTTTGCCCGGGCCGGGGACCGTGCCGCCGCCGACCGGCGATGCGCCCGCGGTCGAAATGAGCGAGGTCGCGGACGAGAGCGAAGAGAGCGACGAGAGCGCGGTCAGCGACGTGAGCGAGGTCAGCGAGGTCAGCGGCCTCGAGTTCCGCGCGCCGCCGACGAGCGGCGAGCCGCCGCCGCTTCCGCCCGCCGAGACCACCGGCGACCGGACGGGGGACAGGACCGCCGACCGGACGGCCGACAAGACCGCGGATCGCCCGCGGCCGAAGTCGATCACCAACGTGCCGGAGATGATCGACGACGTCGATCCGATGCCGGATCCGTCGCCGCGCGCAGAGCCCGAGCCGCCGCCCGCCGCGGTCGCGCCGCCGCCCGTCGCGGTCGCGCCCGATCCCGTACCCGAGCCGATCCCCGAGCCCGCGCCCGCCGTGGCGCCGCCGCTCGACCTCGGTCTCGCCGAGATCGCCGCGCGCGCCGGCGAGGAGCAGTCCGGCGTGCACGACCGCCGCACGCTGCAGAAGCTCAACCAGCTCGAGCGCGACAATCAGCGCCTCAAGGCCGAGCTCGCCAAGGCGCAGGCCGGCGAGGGCAAGCCGGCCGGCGGCCGCGAGCGCGAGTTCCTCGCGCTGCGCGAGATGATCACGACCAAGGACAAGGAGCTCCTCACGCTGCGCGACGAGGTCGCGCAGAAGGATCGCGAGGTCCTCGAGGCCAAGGAGCGCACGCGCCAGCTGCAACACGCCAAGGCGGCGGTCGACGCCAAGAACCTCGAGCTCGAGTCGCGCCTCGTCGGCGACTCCGAGCGCACCGAGAACGCCGAGCTGGCCCTGCAGGAAGTGAAGAGCAAGGTGAGCGGGCTCGAAGCGCGCGCGACCAAGCTCGCCACGGAGCTCGAGCAGGTGCGCGCCCAGGCCGCCGAGGCCACGCAGGCACGCGCGGCCGCCGAGGCGCGCGCGCGCGAGGAGCTGTCGGCGCTGCAGGACACGCTCGACAAGGCCGAACGCGGCCACGGCGTCGCGCTGGCGGCCGCCGAGTCGGAGCGCGCACGCGCGATCGCGGAGGCGACGAGCGCGGCCGCGAACGAGCGCGAGGCGGCGCTGGCCGCGCTGCGCGAGGAGCTCGACACCGCGGGCACGGCGCGCCTGACCGCCGAGCTCGAGGCGCGCGATCGGCGGCTGGTCGAGCTCTCGGCCGAGGCCGACGAGGCGCTCGCCGCGGCGCTGTCGGCGACGAACCAGCGGGCCGCGGAGGAGCTGGCCACCGCCACCAAGCGCGCGGCCGACGAGCTCGCCGCCGCGAACCGGCGCGCCGCCGAGGAGCTGGCCGCCGCGAAGGCGGCGCATGCCGATGCGATGCGCAAGCTCGAGAGCGAGCGCGCCGCCGAGCTCGAGGCGGCACTCTCGCAGCGCGAAGAGGCGCTGATCGCGGCCGAGGAGAAGATGACCGCGGCGCTCGCGGCCGCGGCCGGCGATCGCGCCGACGCGGTGGCCCACGCCGACGCCGAGGCGCGACGCCTGGTGGCGGAGGCGGAGGCGCGCACGCGCGCGGAGATCGAGGAGCTGCGCGGCGTGCACGAGGCGGCCGTGGCGCGGCTCGCCGCCGAGCACCAGACCGCGCTGACGTCGTCGCGCGCCGAGGCCGATGCGGCGCGCAGCGAGCTGGCCAACAAGCTGCGCGGCGAGCAGGAGATCGCGCTCGCCGCCGCGAAGTCGTCGTTCGAGGAGCGCCTCGTCGCCGCGCGCGAAGCGAGCGAGGAGGAGCTGGCCAGCGAGCGCCAGCGCCTCGCCGGCGAGCACGCCGCCGCGATGAAGGAGCTCGAGACGCGTCTGCTCGGCGAGCAGCGCGATCTCGAGGCGCGCTACGCCGCCGAGCGCGCGCAGGCCGAGGAGCAGACCGCGTCGGAGCGCAAGCGTCGCGACACCATGGCGGACGAGTCCCGCATGAAGCGCGAGGCCGAGTTCTCCGAGGCCATGCGGACGCTCGAGACCCGGTACAAGAACGAGCTGGCCACGCTCGAGGGTGAGCGCGACGGGCTCGCCGGTCAGGTCGAGGCCGACACGGCTGCGCACGCGCAGGCGATCGCCGAGCTGCAGGCGGAGCTCGCGGCGGCCAAGGCCGCCGGAGAAGCCGCGGCCGCCGCAGCCCGCGAGGAAGGCGATCGCAACGTCGTGTTCGTGCGCGGTGAGGCTGAGCGCGCCGTGGCCGCCGCCCGGGCCGAGGGCGAGCGCACCACCGCCGAGATGAAGAAGGAGCGCGACGAGCTCGAGAAGGGCCTCACGTCGGCGCGCGGTCAGCTCCGCCGCCTCGAGGCCGAGCTCGCCGCGGCGCGTACGGCGATCGGCGAGCGTGACAGTTCGCTCACCGAGCACCAGGCGGCGATCGCGGCGCGCGACCAGCGCATCGCCGAGCTCGGCACGCAGCTCGAGGAGCTCGAGAACGAGAACGCGACCTACCAGGACCAGGTCCTGAAGGCCTACCAGAAGATCAAGACCGACGAGGCCACGGTCGCGCGCGCCAAGAAGGCGCTGGCCATCGCGCTCACCACGCTCGACGACAATCCCAAGCCGCAATCCTAGGGTCGGCCTGCGGACGGCCTAGCGAGGGCTGGCCGCGAGGAGTGGGGCAGCGAGCGAAGCGAGTCGGGGTAGCGCCCGCCGCGCTCAGCCGATCGCGTCGTAGCCGTGGTCGAGACCTTCGTAGTCGTCGCGGTAGAGCGCGCCCACCTTGCGCTCGATGAAGATCTCGATGAGGTCCGGGTCGTACATGTTCCCGGCACACTTGCGGAGGATCTTCTCGCACTCCTCGAGCGGCAGCGCGGCCTTGTACGGACGCTCGGTCGCCATCGCGTCGTACGCGTCGGCGATCGCGACCACACGCGCGGGGAGCGGGATGCCGTTGGCCTTGAGCTTGTCGGGATAGCCGCTGCCGTCCCACCGCTCGTGGTGGTTGCGCACCGCGCTCATGATCGGCTTGAGCATCTCGATGCTCTTGGCGATCTCGTAGCCCTTCACCGGGTGCTCGCGCATGTGGATCCACTCGTTGTCGTCGAGCGGGCCGGGCTTGAGCAGCACCGAATCGCGAATGCCGATCTTGCCGATGTCGTGGAGGAACGCGCCGAACTCGAGGGTCTCGAGCCCGTCGTCGGGATACCCGGCCTCCTTGGCGAGGACGAGCGAGTACGCGGCGACGCGGCCACAGTGACCCTTGGTGTAGGGGTCCTTGGCCTCGATGGCCTCGGCGAGGCCGAACAGCGCCTGGCGGTTGGCGGCCTTCAGCTTCTCGTAGCTCTCCTCGAGCTCCTTGGTGCGCTCCTTGACGACGACGTCGAGGAGCGTCCCGCGGCGCTGCAGGCGCTCGTGCTCGATCGAGGTGCGGCGGGTGAGCGCGCGCTGCTCCTCGACGAGGCCCAGCAGCTTGATGCCCTCGGCGACGAGGGCGACCAGGCGGCTGCGTTCGCTGGGGCGCGCCACGAAGCGCATGATCGTGCCGGCGTGCGCCGGGCGGTAGTCGAGCTCGACCGCCTCGTCGGCGGTGTTGACGATGACGATGCGGAGCGCGTCGGGCGCGTGCGCGATCGTGGCCTCGAGGAACGCGACGGCGTCGAGGCCGGGCGGCCGGTGGCCGGAGATGATGACGTGCGGCGGGTTTTGCCGGATGCGGCGCACGGCGTCGGTGGCGGACGTGGTGGTCGCGACGGTCAGATCGAGGCCGCCGAGGAGCTCGGCGAGCTCGCCCATCGCTTCGGGCTGGTGATGGAGCACCAGCGCTCGGAATCGCGCCACGTCTCAGTATAGCCCTCGCACCGACGAGCGGCGCCCGAAGACGTCAACGGAGATTCGCGTGTGCCACGAGACGTTTCGGTCTCTCGGCGTATAGTGACCTCGAATGCACGAGGTGACGGGCAATACCGCAGGGCTCAAGGCGAGCGAGCTGAAGGCACTCGAGCGCGTCTATCGACGCCGCGTCGCGCCAACGGACATCGTCAGCTCCGAGCTCGCGAGCTTTCTCGCGGAGATCTCGGCGTCGATGCACCGCCAGGTCGGCGTGCTCATCGATCGCCGGGGTGAGATCACGCATGTCTTCGTCGGCGATGCGTCGAAGATCATGCTGCCCGACGTCGGCCGTCTTCGCGGTGGCGCGGGTCGCTTCCGCGGGCTGCGGCTGGTGCACACGCACCTGCGTGGGGAAGCCCTCACCCGTGACGACCTCACCGACCTGGCGTTGCTCCGCCTGGACGTGGTGTGCGCGATCGGCGTCGACACCGGCGGTCGTGCAGGCCGGCTCTACATCGGACATCTGCTGATCGATGGCCCGGCCGAGCGCCCGTGGCGCGAGCTGCCGCCCGAGCCCGCGCACGCGCCGACGACGGACTTCGCGCAGCTCATCGCGTCGCTCGAGGCGGAGCAGACGCGCGGGCGCCGCGCCGCCGCGACCGATCGCGGCAAGGATCGCGCCCTCGTGGTGCACGTCGCGATCGGCCGCACCCTCGACAGCGAGGCGCGCATCGACGAGATGCGCGAGCTGTGCCGCACCGCCGGCGTGAAGGTGCTCGACGTGATGACGCAGCGGCGTCCCGCGATGGATCCCAGGTACCTGGTCGGGCGCGGCAAGCTCGACGACATCCTGCTGCGCGCGATGCAGCTCGGCGCCGAGATGGTGATCTTCGATCACGACCTCTCGCCCGGTCAGGCGCGCGCGGTGAGCGACGCGACGGAGCTCAAGGTCGTGGACCGCACCATGCTCATCCTCGACATCTTCGCGCAGCACGCGACCAGTCGAGACGGCAAGCTGCAGGTCGAGCTGGCGCAGCTGAAGTACCTGCTGCCGCGGCTCGTCGAGAAGAACACGATGATGTCGCGCCTGACCGGCGGCGTCGGCGGTCGCGGCCCCGGCGAGACCAAGCTCGAGATCTCGCGCCGCCGCGCGCGCGAGCGCGTCCACCTGCTCGAGAAGAAGCTCGAGGAGCTGGCCGACGACCGGCGGCTGCGGCGCTCGCGCCGCAACGACCGCGGCGTGCCCATCGTCGCGATCTGCGGCTACACCAACGCCGGCAAGTCGACGCTGCTCAACGCCATGACCGACGGCGACACCCTCGCAGCGGACAAGCTGTTCGCCACGCTCGACCCGGTGAGCCGGCGCCTGCGCTTCCCGCACGAGCGCGAGGTCGTGATCACCGACACGGTCGGATTCATCCGCGATCTGCCCAAGGACCTGGTCGCGGCGTTCCGCGCCACCCTGGAGGAGATGCGCGACGCCGACCTGCTCATCCAGGTCGTCGACGCGAGCGATCCGGATCGCGAGCAGCAGATCGCCGCGGTCGGCACGATCCTGCGCGACCTCGAGCTCGCCGAGAAGCCGCGGTTGCTGGTGTTCAACAAGGCCGACCTGGTGAAGACCCCGACGGCGATCGACGAGCTCGAGCGCGAGGCGCGCCGCGAGAGCGCCTTCGTGGTGAGCGCGCTCGACAAGAGCACGTTCGGCCCGCTGTTGATGGCGGTCGAGCGCGCGCTGTGGCGCGAGGGCAAGTCCGTCGACGGCGCACGAACGTCCTCGCAGCCGCAGCTCGCGTAGCGCGCGAGGGCGCGCGAGGGGCGTGAGGGCGCGCGGGCATGGGGGGATGGATGCGATGGATGTGCAACCACCGCGACGAACGACAGCCGGGCACGCGGCAGCAGCCGCGGTCACGGCGAAGGACGAGCCGCGCGGTGGCCGGTGGAATCTCCTGATCGGCGCGTGCGGGCACGAGCAGATCCGTAGGGCCGACGTACTGCGCGTCGCAGATCGCCTGCTCGATCGTGGAGTCGGGGACGGCGATGGCTCGGCCCGCGGCCCTCGCCTCCACGTGCGTCACCGGCTCCTTCGCGCGGCGAGCTCGGGACCGGCTCGTTCGCGCGCGCGAGCTCCGCCGGCTCGCGTCGACGATCGCTTCGCGAGCAGGACATTCCGCGAGAGCAGCCGCGCGACCTGACGCGCGCGCGCCACGGCTCGCTCGTCGCTGGCGAGGGACCTCGATCGTCTCCACGTGGGGAACGCTGGGCACCTCTCCGCTCCTCTCCTCTATCTCCTCTTCTCTCTTGTCTCCCCTTGCGCACCCCGGCCGCAGGCGGCGGCGGGCGCGGGGTGTCGTCCGAACGCAGAGAGCGCGCAGGAACCATGACCGGCGCCGACGCAAGCGCCGCGCGCCACCCGGCCGCACGTGCTCTGCGGCGACGTCGCCGCAGCCGCGGCCGCAGCCCGCAGCCGCAACCGCAACCGCAACCGCAGCCGCGGCCGCAGCCCGCAGCCGCAACCGCAACCGCAACCGCAGCCGCAGCCGCAACCGCAACCGCAACCGCAACCGCAACCGCAGCCACGGAATCCACGGCGTGACTTCCTCTTTACATTGTAAATTTTACGTTGTACATATTTCCACCCTCGTCGCCCCCGCCCCCCGCACCGCCGCTCCCCCGCCGCCCCCGCACCCCGTCGACGTCACACCTTCGCACCGCAACCATGCCTCGCGCCGCGCTCCAGCAGGACGACATCGCCGCCTTCCGGGCGCGCGCGACGGCTGCGGCGACGCGGCTCTTCGCCAAGCACGGGTACGAGGGCGTCACGATGCGCGCGCTCGCCGACGAGCTGGGCGTCTCCGCGATGACGTCCTACCGCTACCTCACGGGCAAGGACGAGCTGTTCGCCCTCGTCCGCGCGGAGGCGTTCCGCCGCTTCGGCGATGCCCTCGCCGGCTCCGCGGGCCGCATCACGGACGCGACGCAGCGGCTGCTCCGCCTCAAGCGCGCGTACATCCAGTTCGCGCTCGACCACTCCGACGCCTACCGGATCATGTTCGAGATCCGCACCCCATCCGCCGCCGCCGCCGCCGCCGCCGCGGCCGGCACCGCCGCCGGCGCGACCGACGCGGACTCCGACGTCGACCGCGAGTCGCGCCGCGCCTTCGGCTTCCTCCACGACGCCGTCCGCGCCGCCGTCGACGCACACCAGCTCGCCGGCGACGCGCTCGCCATCGCGCGCCTGCTCTGGGCCAGCACGCACGGGCTGGTCTCGCTCTATCTCGCCGGGCGACTCTCGCTGCGCGCCCTCGAACAGCTCGCCGCCGTCGACCACGAGCTCGCCGGCTTCCGCACGACCACCGCGCCCACACCGCCCTCTCGCTCCCGGAGCCCACGATGAGCAACCGCATCGGCCGCAGCTACAAGCAACACGGCATTCCCTCGCCCGGCGGCGCCTCGTCGTACGACACCATCGTCATCGGCTCCGGCCTGGGCGGCCTCACCGCCGCCTCCATGCTCGCGCGCCACGCCCACCAGCGCGTCCTCGTGCTCGAGCGGCACTACACCGCCGGCGGCTTCACGCACACGTTCCACCGCCCCGGCTACGAGTGGGACGTCGGCGTGCACTACGTCGGTGACGTCCACCGGCCGAGCTCGCTGCTGCGCCGCGCCTTCGATCACCTGACCGACGGCGAGCTGGCCTGGGCCGACATGGGCGAGGTCTACGACACCATCGTGATCGGCGACGACCGCTACGAGCTGGTCGCCGGCCGCGAGGCGTTCCGCCGCCGCATGCACGACTACTTCCCGCGCCAGCGCCGCGCCATCGACCGCTACCTGGCGCGGGTGCGCCAGACCGTCCGCCGGAGCGGTGGCTTCTTCCTCGAGAAGGCGCTACCGCCGGCGCTCGGCGCCGTGGCGAGCCCGGTCCTGCGCTGGCCGGCGCTGCGCGAGGCTCGCCGCACCGTCGCCGACGTGCTCGGCGAGCTGACCGACGACGCCCGCCTGATCGCGGTGCTGACCGGGCAATACGGCGA
>DATLEB010000082.1:0-14967 GCA_035525615.1 Kofleriaceae bacterium
CATGTTGCGTTCCGCGGGGAATGTTATTGCCGACTCAACTATTCGATATAACTCGCCAATTTTCTCGAATCGCACTCGAGAGGTCTGGGGTTCGATCCCCCACAGCTCCACGGATTTCATCAAGGGTCTCGCAGAAATGCGGGGCCCTTGGTCGTTTCGGCGGAAACCGCACAACGAACCTCGAGCAGAAGCTCGCGCGACGATTTTGACACGCCCTCTGTCAGCATCGGCCGCCGGTATCGCGGTCTTCCTCGCAGCCCCGAGGCGAGGTTTCGCGTCGAGTCCGCGACTCCGAGCGCGCCGAACGCGCACGGCGATCGATGGCCCGAGGTTTCCGCGGAAACGCCGTTGTTCGATTGCTCCGCAACCAGCGACGCTGGCCAGTGCGCGCGGACTACTCGAGCGCGTACTTCGGCTTGCCGGCGGGGTCGAAGGTGACCGGCGTCGGGGCGTCGCCGCCGTACTCGCCCTCCTCACCCTCGTCGGAATCGGCCGCCGGTTGCTTGGGCGCCTTCCACACGCGCGTCGCCTTGTCGTTGGCGCCGAGCGTGAAGGCGGAGCCGTCGTGGTCGCGCACGTACAGCGTGCCGTCGGGCCCGTAGGCGGGTGCGGTGTAGTCGTCGAGGGTGCGCACGGTCAGGTCGGGCAGGGCGACGATCACGAGACCGCTGCTGCCGATGGCGACCTCCTTGCCGTCCTTGCGCCACGCCGTGACGGTGTCGACGCCGCCCTCTCCGAGCGACGCGCGCTTGCCGGCGCTGGTCACGAGCCACGCGTCGGTGTGGCAGAGGTCGCCGCAGCTCGTGACGACGGAGAAGATCGCGGCGGTACCGTCGGGCGAGCGCGCCAGGTTTGCCTCGGTCAGCACCTCGTGGGTGCGGACGGTGTACGTCTTGCCGCCGACGGTGACCTGGGCCGTCGGCGGGGTGTCGCCGGAGCTCATGTCGGGCTCGACGATCTCGCCGACCTCGACCACGGTGCCGTCCTTCAGCTTCTCGATGGCGCCGGACGCGCTCTTGCCTTCGATGGTGCCGCCCTGTGCGGCGGCGAACAGCACGCCCAGTTTCTCGGCGAGCTTCGCAGGCAGGAACGCCAACGGTTTCGCCGGCTCGGGCGTCGGCGCGGCGGTGGCGGCGTCGGCGGCGGGCGCGGTGCTGCCGGCCGGCGGCGGCTTCGCCTTTTCCTTGCAGCCGGGGGCGAGCGCCGCGAGGCTGATCGCGAGGGCAATGCTGTGCTTCATCCGGCGCACGGTACGCGTCGCCACCGGCACCTGGACCGGTCAATTCCGGCAGAGACCGAATGCCCGTTTACGCGGTCCCTGGGGGGGTTGGTCGATTCCGAGCGGAAGTCGGCGTTCGACGCGGTACACTGCCAGCTTGTCATCCCTATACATCCTGTCGCTCACGACCACGACGGCATCGCGTGCGGTGAACAGTTCGACGAACTGGACGCTCACCCGACGAGACAAGGACGGCATCCTGGGGAGCGGAGTCTGCGCCGACGACCAGCACGGCGATCGGGCTCGGGTCGATGGTCGAGGCGCGGCACGCAAACACGCCAACTCGCTCGGCCGCCGCTTCTCGCTCAGCGACGTCCAGGTTCGATACACCGAACGTACGCCTCCCGTTCCGCCGACCACCCCCTTGGTGTAGACGTCGGGGAACAGGGTCTGCCCGACCTTGCCGTTGCGAGCGTGGGAGGCGCGAGCGTAGCGTCGCCGCCCGGTGCGATCGCTCTTCGACACCACGCGCGACCTTCCTGAGGGCGAGAAATCAGGAAGAGAGAGATCGACGGCGGCGCTCTTCCTGATGATGCGCCGTGACCGCCCGCTGGAGGGCGCGCTACGGATCCGACTCGACGTCATGGATCGTGTCGTCTTGGGGCGGGGAGCCGAGCGCGCCGTGCTCGAGCTGCCGCGGGCCTCGGCCGCGTCGGTGCGCGTCGACCTCGCCGACGAGACGGTGTCTCGGGATCATGCCCGCCTCAGGTTCCTCGGGGAGTGGACGCTCGAGGATCTCGGCTCGCGCAACAAGACGTACGTGAATGGTCGGCCCATCGAGCGGGTGGCCCTGGCCGACGGGGACCTCATCGAGACCGGGCAGTCGGTCTTCATGTTCCGCCGCGATGCTGGACCTCCCGGACCCCGCACGTTGCCGGCCTCCCATCTGCGCGCGGCGCGGAGAGCGTTCGACACGTACGTCGCGAGCCTGCAACGTGATCTCGATCGTCTGTCCCAGCTGGCGGCGTCGCGCGTGACCGTGCTGATCCTCGGCGAGACCGGCACCGGCAAGGAGCTGGTCGCGCGCGCGCTGCACGAGCTGTCGGGCCGGAGCGGACAGTTCACCGCGATCAACTGCGGCGCGCTGCCCACGCACCTGGTGGCGGCCGAGCTGTTCGGCTTCCGCAAGGGCGCGTTCTCGGGAGCGCAGGAGGACCGCCCCGGGCTGGTCCGGGCCGCCGACGGCGGGACGTTGTTCCTCGACGAGGTTGGCGAGCTGCCACCCGAGGCGCAGACCGCGCTCCTCCGAGTGCTACAGGAGCAAGAGGTGCTCCCCATCGGTGGCACGCGACCGGTCCGGATCGATCTGCGGATCGCGGCGGCCACGCATCGCGACCTCGACGAGCTGGTCGGTCGTGCCGAGCTCCGCGAGGATCTGCTGGCCCGCCTGTCGGGGTTCACGATGCGACTGCCACCGCTCCGCCACCGGCGCGAAGATCTTTCACTGCTGATCCCCGCGTTGCTCCAGCGCGTCGCGCCCGATCCGGCGAAGGTGAGCTTCTCGCGCGGCGCGGCGCTCGCGCTCCTCGCGCACGACTGGCCGCAGAACGTGCGTGAGCTCGAGCGCTGCCTCGCGGCGGCCACGGCGCTCGCCGTGGACCGCCCGATCTCGTTCAACGATCTGACCGAGGCCGTGCGGAGCGTGGGCCTTGCCGAGCCCGTCGCGGTTGGCACGCAGCCTCCTCTCGACGACGACGCGCGCGCCCAGCGTGACGAGCTGGTCCGGCTCCTCACGCAGGAGCGCGGCAACGTCAACGCCGTGGCGCGCGCGCTGACCAAGGACCCGAAGCAGATCCGACGCTGGCTCGAGCGGTACATGATCGACCCGAACCAGTTCCGCGCTACTCGCAGGACATGACGCCGCCGAGCGGCCCCGTCGCGCCGCGCGCCTCGACGTTCATCACCACCATCACCGACGTGGCGGCGCGCATGAGGCCGCCCTCGGGGAGGATGGGCGCGAGGTTGACGGAGAAGGTACCGAACGGCGACAGCCCCTCGACCGCATGCTCGCCAGCCGCGAACTGCGAGAAGGTCGCGGTCGTGTCCTCCTTGCGTCCGGCGAGGACGCGAACCGCGAACGACGCCCACTCCGGGTTCTCGAGTCGGTACGACAGCCCGGCGACCTCGTGTGTGAACAGGCGCGTGGTGGCCGGGTACGTGTCGCGACGCCGCGGATTGGCGTTCCACTCGGCGTTGCGCGAGTCGCTGCCGGTCACCACGTACACGGCCATCGAGCGAATCACCGGCGCCGCCTCGAAGCAGAACAATCCACCCAGATGGTCCTGGTAGACGTCGTCGGGGCTGAGCTCGAAAACCGGGTTGGCGCGCAGCTGGTAGTTGACGATCGTGCCGCCGCTATACACCGGCTCCCAGATCATCTCGCGGCGGCTCGCGTGCGCCTTGTTCCAGTCATCGGGCGCGGCGTCGCCGAACAGATCGTCGTCCTCGTCGACAGCGCCGGGGAGCGGTGGCTTCTCGAACTCGAGGATGAGCGGCGCGGTGCGCGAGGTGCCGTCGAGCACGGCGACGCGCAGGCGCGAGCTGACCACCGCGGCCACCGCCTCGGCCTTGTCGGCGAAGGTCTCGATGGGCAGGGTCCAGTCGGCGGCCTGTAGGTCGTCGAGCACGCCATCGCCGGTCGTGCGGATCGCCTGCAGCGCCGCCGGATAGCGGATCTGCAGCATCGGGTAGACGTACTCGTTGGCGAACTCGAACACCACGTCGGTGGCGGCCTCGAGGTGCGCGCCGGAGAGATCGGCGAGCTGCCAGCGGGTCATGAGCTCGAGCGCGCGGCTCTGCGTGACGCCGCTGTCGGCCTCGTGCTGGAGCGCGACCAGGCGGAGTCCCAGGTGATCGAGCTGTCGCTGCGTGGCCGCGATGCGCACGCGGCGCTCGAGTCCGGCGAGGTGATGGCTCAACCACGACGCGAACATCGTGCGGATGGTCTGCGGGTACGAGTCGAGGTTGCAGCCGTTGCACGCGTCGAGCAGATCGTCGTACGCGCCGCTGCGGAGCGCCTCGAGCTCGGTGGCCGTGATCGACCCCTGATCCACGTGCGTGATCGCCGCAGCTCGCAGGTCTCCCAGCACGTCGGCCATCGCGGTCGCCAGCGCCGCCGACGCGCCAGCCGGAGACTGGCCGTACACCATGTTCACGGTCAGCGCGCTGTTGTCGAAGTTGCCGCACGAGAGGTCGTTGGCCACGAGGTACACCTCGCCCGGCGACGAGATCAGGATGCTGTGCTGCCGCCCGACCACGTGGACGTCGCGGATGCGCTTCTCGTTGTCGAACTGATAGGTCTCGACGAGGAGGAGGCTGCCCGCGGGCATCGTCGGGAACGGCGTGTTGCGGAGGCGCACACCACCCGCGAACGACGCGGTGATGCTGGTGTTGGTGCCGCTCGAGCTCGTGGTGGTGTCACTGACGGTGGTGCCGCTCTGCGTCTGCCGGCACGCCTGCGCCGACGCGCCGGTGCTGGCGACCGGCGTCGCACCGTTCAGTACCGTGACCGCGCTCGCGCTCGCGCTGGCGCAGATGGACGTGGACGTCGAGGTGGTGTTGAAGTTCGTCGTCGAATCGCTGTAGCTGGTCGCCGTGAGCTGACCGTTCTGCCAGACCAGCGCGTAACCCTCGGGGCCGGTCATCGCGTGCATCGCGTTCTGCACCGACGAGCCGGCCACCGGACCGGCGCGCAGCGCGCACGTCGGCGCCCACTGGCCGCTGATGTTGAACGACAGGATGTCGCCCTTGGCGACGGCCTTGCTCCACGGTTGCGTCGGGTTCGCCGGGTCGCGCACGGCGATCGACGGCACCACGCGCTCGGCGATCGTCCCCGGGGTCCAGAGCGCGGCGCCGGCGTGCAACGCCATCACCGACGACTGCAGGTTGACCGGGTAAGCGGAGAGCCAGCCGGGGCGCTTCGTCTGCTCGAGGTACCTGGCCATGAAGTCGCCGTGCTCGCGCTCGGCGCGGGTCTGGTTGCGCTGCAGGCCCTCGAGGTCGTGGCTGCCGTCGAGCAGCTGCTGGTGCAGCTGACTGGCCTCGTCCTCGACGCGCGTGAGGAACTGCTGGTTCTGGATCCGCTGCAGCACGAGGTTGGCCGCGTTGCCGCGCGCCTGGCGGAAGCCGCTCACCACGCCGCGCAGCTCGGAGCGCCAGAAGTCGAACTGGTTGGCGATCTCGATGCGCTTTGCGTCCTGCAAGCCGGTGCGGAGGACATCGATCGCGTAGGGCACGAGCAGTCCGGACTTGGCGTAGCTGTTCCAGCGGAGGTTGCCCTGCTGCACGACGGCGGCGAGCTGCTGGGCGCCCGGCGCGACGACACCGTCGAGGATCTCGGCGGGCGTCGTGGTGCTCGAGCCAGCCGCGTCCCGATAGGCAGCGACGAGCGCGCCGTGCTGATCGCGGATCGCCTCGAACGTCGTGCGCCACTCCGGCGTGAGCGACGGTGCGGCGTCGAGGGCGGTGGTGAGCTCCGTCGCGACCGGTAGCGCGCCGAGCAGGCGCCACAGCGTCACCGCCTCGTTGGCCTCGCCGACGGTGCAGCCGCGGTAGCGGCACGCGAGATCGTAGTACGGCGTGGCCTCGTCGAGGCGCGCCGCGACCGGCGCGAGCGCATCCGAGAGTAGCGCCAGGAGCGGGCGCCCGGTGAGCGGCGGCGGATCCGCGAACGCCGCGGCGATCACCTGGCGCGAGACGGAGAGCTGGTTGTCGAAGATGGCGTCGATCGCGAGGCGCGTGGCCTCGGTCCCCGCGGCCCCCGTCGGGAATGCGGCGGGAAGCGCCACGCCCTCCTCGTGCACGCGGCGCCAGAAGCCCGCGAGCACGCGGGTCATGGCGGCCTCGCGGCGCGCCGGCTGCGCCGACCACAGCGCGGCGACGTTCTCGTACCACGCGTCGATGGCGGCGAGCGCCGGGGTGAGGCCGGTCAGGCCGCCGCCGGACCCGTCGATGCGTGCCAGCTGGTGCTCGACCAGGAGGCGGCCGAGCTCGTCGAGCGCGTTGCGGTACGACGTGGCGCAGGGCGCGGCGTCGGCGGGATCGACCTGTGCCAGCACGGCGAGGCAGCGCTCCAGCTCGAGGTCGAAGACCTCGTCGGGGACGTGGCTCGACAGGAGGCGCCCGCAGAGCCGCATCGGGCCGTTGAGTCCCTTGCCATCGCCGTACGCGAGACAGCTCGCCGGCACCGCCGGGCTGCCGTCGACGCCACAGGCGAGCGCGGTGCTGGGCTGAGCCCCGTAGAGCGCGCGGATCGCGCTGCGCTGCGCATCGGTGAGCTGGTGCGCGTCGGTCTCGAAGAGGTGCTTGAGGTGGCGGACGATCGTGTCACGCGCCGCCGCCTCGTCACCTGCCGTGGCGTTGACCTGCTGCGTCCAGTAGCTCGCGCCCGGATCGACGAGGGGCAACGAGACGGCGACGCGGGTCTGCGCCTCGGTGGCGGTACCGACCGGCAGGTGCTCCTGCGTGGTGCACTCGCTGCCGCTCACGCTCGTGTCGGCGTACGCGTCGGCGGCGAGCACGTCGCTCCGGCTCTGGCCCGGCGCGGACGTCAGCCACGTCGACGTGTCGAGGCCGCACTCGGTCGGCGCTTCACCGAACGCTGGATTGCGGCAGGTCGCGGGCTGCGTTCGCCAGCACACGCCCTGCGACCCGCTGTTGCACTTGAAGCTCGCGCTGTGCTTCGCGTTGGTGAGGGTGATCTGGCAGTTCTGCAGCCGCTTGTAGAGACCGCCGCCCTGCTGCTGGTTCCACGGGTTGCCCGTCAGGGTCTGCGTCACACCCACGATCCCGACGTCGCCCTGGACGCCGTTGCGCGCGGCCTGGCCGGCCCACACACACTTGGAGCCGAGGTTCCCGCTGCAGCCGAGCGGTCCGTTCGCCGGGTTGCTGTTGCACTGGAGCGAGACGGTCGTGTTGGAGACGTGAGTCTGGCCCCACTCGTCGTGGAGGCAGACCTTGCACGGGTCCGCGATCCACTCGGTGCCGCAGATGGCGGCGTCGGCGCGATCGTCGTAGCAGGGGCGGTTGTGGCCGCGGTAGCTCCACGGGCCCGTACACGCCGACGTCGTCGACGCCGGGTCGGGCCACGCGAGCTGCGTTCCGGCGCAGGACACCGTCTCCTGTGTGAGCGACGCCTCGGCGACCGAGACGCTCTCGGAGGCGTCCTCGGCATCATCGAAGCAACCGACCGTCATCATCGGCACGGCCACGATGAACAGGGCCATCTTCATCGATACGGACTTCATGCCGCGCGCCACAGCACGCGACGTACCAGCGTCGACGCGCGCGCCGCGGTCGCGAGACGCGGCCGAGCCGGGATCAGGACATGTCCCGGACATGTCACGGGCGCTGTCCGTCGCCGGCACGAGGTGGCAACGCCCGAGCACGGCGACACGCTGCGCCGCACCGCCCGCGCACATCGCTTGCTACAGGCCGCCGCATGTCGTCGCGTTCGTTTCGCTGGCTTGCCATCATCGCGCTGTCGGTCGCCGCGCTCCTCTCGCGCCGGGCGACCGCGCAGGTGTTCCAGGACCGGCTGGTCCAGGCTCCGTCGCTGAGCGCGCCCGAGCGCGGTTCGGTGGCGGGCACGCTGGCCGGCCTCTCCTTCGCTCCCGGCGGCCTCTCGCAGGGCGGCTTCGCGCTGCCGTTGCCGGTGAGCGCGCCGGGCGAACGCGGGCCGCTCCTGGCGAGCGTGTTCCCGAGCTACTCGCCGGATCGCGGCGTCTCGGAGTGGGGGATGGGGTGGGGGGCGGCGCTGTCGATCCGCCGCTTCCGCGTCGTGGGCGACCTGGACTACGCGACGGACGACTTCGCGACGCCGTGGGGCCGCGTGAAGCTCGGCGACGACGGCGCCTACTATCCGCTAGGCCACAGCGGCCGGATGCGGCTCGTCCTCGCCGACGGCGCGTGGGTGGCGCGCACGCCGACCGGGACCGAGTACGTGTTCCGCGCCGGCGATGCGGTGGTGACCCCGCGCGGCACGTACGAGTGGATGCTGTCCGAAGTCCGGACACTCGAGGGCGACCGCACGTTTCTGACGTGGGTGAAGAACGCGTCGGGACGCGCGTTCCTGTCGCGCGTCGAGTACGGCGGGCGCGGCGCGCTCCAGCAGTACGAGCTCGAGCTCGCGTACCAGCCGCTGGTCACGAGCCTCGAGAGCTGGGCCTCGGGGGAGCGGCTGGTGCTCGATCGCCGCGTGTCGGCGGTCCACGTGCGCGTGCGACCGGGTGGCGCGGGCGCGTTCCAGTCGCGCTGGCGATATGACCTCGGCTACGTGGCGAGCCCGTTCGGGCCGGGGTTCTACCTGAGCTCCCTGCAGCGGGCCTACCGCTCGGGCGAGCAGGACCCGCCCATCACGTACACGTACGCGCTCGACACCGAGCGCTTGCCCGCGGCGCGCCTCGCGCGTGACCCCGCGATCGACGACTTCCTCACCAAGGCCGGCGACGACGCCATCCAGCCGGGCAAGTCGGCGCTCGTCGATCTGGACGAGGACGGCCGGCTCGATCTCGAGCACGCGGCGAAGTACACGCTCGTCCGCCACACCGACAGCGGGTGGGTGTACGAGGCGCTGCCGCCCGCGACCGGCGTCGACACGCGCTGCCGCCGCGCGCCGAGCTCGGCGAACCCGCCGCGTCACCTGGCGCGCATGCTGCCCGACGCGGCGGCGCCGCACGTCGTGCACACCGAGCTGAGCGGCGCCGCGGGCAGCTCGCGCGTGCTGGTCTGCGATCGCGCCGGCGTACCGCTCTACAACGTCACGCACGCCGGCAACTGGCAGCTCGGCGCGAACGTCAAGCTGGTCGATCTCGATCGCGATCGGCGTCCGGACCTCATCCGCGTGCAACCCGACGGCGTGCAGGTGCTGATGAACCAGAGCAGCGCCACGAGCTTCTCGTTCGTGGCGCGCCCGTTCGATCCGATCGCGTTCGGGTTCGCGCCCGAGGCCAGCTGGATCCACGACCTCGACGGCGACGGCCTCGTGGACCTGGTGCTGCGCCGACCCGACGGGATCACCGTGCACCACGGCCGCGGCGGCTTTCGCTTCGACAGCACCGGCCGCGCCTTCACGATCGTCAACCGCAACGGCGGCGCGATCACCGCGCTCGGCGCGTACCAGACGTACTTCGTCGACGCCAACCGCGACGGCCTGACCGACCTCGTGCTCTCCGGAGGCACCGGGACGTTCCTCTTCACCAACCGCGGCGATCGCTTCGTCGAGGTGGTGGTCGCCGGTCTGGCGTCGCTCTCGACGACGATGGGCGCGCCGGTCGTCGCGGACCTGTCGGCGCAGGGCAACATCGAGCTCGCGTTTGCGAGCGGCAAGCAGGGCTGGCACCTCCAGCTGGGCCGCGCCGACACCGGGCTTCTCGTCGCCTCGGACGACGGCAAGGGCGCTCGCGTCGGCCTGACCTACACGCGGAGCGAGCCGGTGCCGGGCCTCGAGCAGCGCACCATCCTCGTCGCGTCGGTCACCGTCGAGGCGTCGGGCCAGGACCCCGTGACGACCTACTACGATTACGAGGAGCCGATCGCGCACACGAAGGGCGGCTTCCTCGCCGGCTTCGCGGTGACGCGCCGGGTGGCGCCGCTCGTCATGGACGAGGTCCGTTTTCACCACGACGACGAGGTGTCGGGTGTCGTGCTCGAGACGGTCACGACCGACGCGCGCAGCGACGTCTACCACTTCACGCGCACGAGCTACGAGGAGCGCGTCCACCGCGGGATCCGGTGGTGGCGTCCGACCGTGTCGGAGGAGGGGCTGCGCAACCTCGGAGACATCAGCCAGCTGGTGACGCGCACCGAGAACCTCGTCCACGAACGTGAGTTCTGCCCGACGCGGGTGCGCATCACGAGCGAGCACGGCACGCTCGTGCTCGACACGGCGCTCGCCGATCCGGCGGCGCTCGCGGGGCTGCCGCATTGCCAGGCGCAGGTCGAGCGCATGCGCGGCCTCCACGCCGATGGCGCGCTCGACTTCGAGTATCTGGTCGAGGCCGATCGCGACGCGCTCGGGAAGGTCACGGCGCTTCGCCAGCTGGGAGCCAGCGGCTACGTCGCGCTCCAGCACGTCACCTACGACGCGCTCCACCGGATCACCGGTGCGGTGCGCCCCGGCCTGGGCACGGTGCAGGTCACGTACGATCCGTCGACGGGGCTCGTGCAGCGCGTGACGGCGCCGGACGCGGTGGCCACCGGTGCCAGCGTCGATCCGATCACCGACGCGATGGTCGAGCTCGGCGTCGATCGCGGCGCGCAGGGATCGTGGGCGCGCTTCTACCGTCACGACGGGCTCGAACGCCTGTGGAAGAGCTGGGATGATCTGGGCGCCGCGACGGAAGCGAACCCCGAAGCCGAATTCGCCTACCGCTACGCGCGCGCCGATGGGCCGGGCGCGATCACCGCGCGCCAGCTGGTCGATGCGTCGACGGGGAGCCGTCGCACCTCTGCCACGCTGTACGCGGCGAGTGGTGAAGCGGTGGCGACCGTGACGGCCACGCCGGACGCGTGGGCGGTCTCGGACCTCGCGCGCGTGCTCGTGAACGAGAACGAGACCACGTCGTACCGCCGCGCGCCGATGGTGCTCGAGAGCTCGGCCGGCGGGGGCTCGATCCCGGAGATCGCCTGGTACCAGCTGATGGCGGGCGCCTCGTCGCTCGGGACGTCGCGGCGCGACGGAGCCGATCGCACGATCTTCGACACCGCGATCCTGCAGACCGGCGTGGTGCGCGAGCTCTCGACGTCCCACGTGATCGTCGACGGGGCGCTGGTGTCGACGGCGGTCGAGAACGGTACGCACGTGGTGCAGCGCGGCACCGACGCTGCGGGCAAGCCGGTGTGGCAGCAGGATGCCGCCGGCTCCGTGACCCGGATGCGCTACGACGTGCTCGGCCGGCTGGTGCGTGTCGAGCTGCCCGACGGTGAGCTGCACACTGCGACCTTCGACTCGTACGGTCGGCCCTCGCAGGTGAGCCGCGCCGGTCTCGCGTCGGTGCGCTACGCGTACGATCCGGCGAGCGGCTTGCCCGTGAAACGCGAGGTCCTCACCGCGAACGGCGCCGTCGAGCGCTCCGTGGTGTGGACGCGCGACGCGATCGGCCGCGTCGTGAGCGAGACACACGCGCAGCCGGCGAGTGGCGTGACGCGGACCTTTCATCATCGGTGGGACGGCGATCGCGGCGATGGCACCACCGTGCCGGGGCAACGCGGCCACCACACGCAGGTGGACGGCGCCGGCTTTCTCCGCCGCACGGTCTACCGTCGCGACGGTGCGGTCGGGGAGTCGACGCTGCGGCTCGGCGCGTGGCGGGAGCTGCAGCAGGAGCGGACCTACTTCGAGGACGGTGCTCTGAAGGAACAACGCTGGACGGTGCGGGATGGCGGCGGAACGATCCGCCACGCGTTCACGCAGACCCGTGTCGTGGACGCGTACGGTCGCCTCGCCGAGCTCCGCGTCGACGGCGCGCCGCTCGCGACGATCGTGTACGACGTCCAGAACCGGCTCGCACGCGTGGACCTGGTGAGCGGCGAGTCCGTGGCGTACCACTACGATCCGGTGACCGCCGGTCCGTCGGGCTACTGGCAGGACGGCGGCGCGTGGAACGGCGGCGTCGACTGGACGCTGAGCGCGCGCGGGCTGGTGGCGAGCGAGGCGTTCGCGTTCGGCGACGAGACCACGCAGCGCGACTACGAGTACGACGCGCGCGGCTTCCTCGTCGCGAGCGGCGACGGCGCCGACGACAGCGTCTACGCGTACGACGCGGCCGGATTGCCCACGCACACGGCGGATTCGCTCGGTGCGCGCGATCTGGTCCGCGCGGGCACGACGCTGGTCGCGGGCGATCACGTCTACACGTACGACACGCTCGGCCGCGTGGTCGCGCGCGACGACCTCGCTCTCGCCTACGGCCCGACCGGACAGATCGATGTGGCTCGTCGCGGCGGCCGCACGTGGGGCTACGTCCACGACGAGGCCGGCAATCGCCTCTACAAGCACGAGAACGGCCAGCCTACCGAAGCGTATCTCGATGGCGCGTACCTGGACGACAGCACCTTCGTGGTGCCGCTCGAGCTCGCGGGGCGGGTCATCGGCGTCTACGAGGTCGGCGCCGCCGGCGCGCAGCTCCGGCTCCTGCCCACCGACCCGCGCAGCACGCTCCTCGGCGACGGCGGCACGCCGCTTCTGCCCACGCCCTTCGGCGCGCGACAGACGCGCCCGTCGCTCGCGCGTGCGCTCGACTTCGCGGCGCGCGGCTACGACGCCGATCTCGGCGCGGTGCGATTCGGCGTCCGCGACTACGACGCGTACCTCGGCCAGTTCTGGACGCCGGATCCGCGGTTCCTCGAGGCCATCGACAAGGTCGCGGCGAGCCCGGTCGACGGGAACCTCTACGCGTATGCGCGCAACAACCCGCTCAGCCTCGTGGATCCCAGCGGGCTCGAGCCCACCTACACGATCACGGTCCGTCGCTACGCCGAGCCCGCGAAGTTCGGAGGTGGCTTCGACGGTGACAGCCGCGGCCCGAGCACGAGCCCCGACGCGACCTCTCGCACGCGTCTGCAGATCACGTTCGACACCAGCAGTCAGTCCGTCGTCGGGGTCCGGGGCGACGCCTCGCCGTCCGCGCTGAGCTGGTACTCGCGGTTGATCCCGGTCACCTGGGGCAAGCCATCCGACGGTCAGGCGCACGTGGACGCGAGCGCCCAGGTGGACTGGAAGGGGTTCCGGCGCTTCGACATCAGCGGCCAGAGCGCCGGATCGAACCCGCTCGTGTGGCAGTGGGTGTCTCCCGACATCAACACCTATATCCGCTTCTCGGTCGTCGCGACGAAGAGCGAGCTGCAGATCGCGGGCACGTTGTCCGGCAACTGCTTCCCATGGGGCGAGTACTTCATCACCGACAGCGCGGGCAACTCGATGATGCTCGGCTCCTTCCAAGCCTTCGGCAGTCCGGCCTTCAACCTCTGGGGTGAGGCCTCCGACGCGGAGCTGAACACGTTCACCGCGCGCATCGCGCTCGACGAGGATGGGCGCTTCACCCGCTCGGGGCCGCACATCATCCAGAACAACGAGCCTGCCCACTTCGAGGCGCTGAGACGGTTCACGACGGGCGAGGTGATGAGACAGTACTATCCGGGCTTCTAGGCAGTGGCCGGTGGCTCAGGCCGTCACCTCGAAGTGGCCCATCATGCCCGTCGCGTGGTGCTCGAGGATGTGGCAGTGATACATCCACTCGCCGGGGCGGGCGTCGGGTCGGAACGCGATGGTGACGCGTCGCTTGGCGGGCACGTTGACGGTGTCTTCCCACGCGGTCGGGCGTGAGAGGACGCCGTCGATCGCGACCACCTGGAAGAAGAAGCCGTGCAGGTGGAAGGGGTGGTCCATGCCGGTCTCGTTGACGATCTCCCAGACCTGGAGCTCGCCGGCTTTCACCGGCGCGTCGCGATGATGTGTCTCACCATTGATCAACCAGTCGTGGCCGCGGAGCGTCATGCGTGCGCCGAGACGGATGGTGCGAGTCGTCGTGACCGCGTCGCTCGGTAGTAGCGGAATGATCGGCCCGAACGCCTCGGGGATCCGCGCTCGCGATGGCTTGCGTGCGCGCACGTGAAGCGTGCCCCAGCGCTGATACCGCGGCCGCACCATGCGGCTGCGACGGTATGGCAGTGACTCGATCGCGATCTCGGCGCCCTCGTTCTCGAACGGGCCGACGGCGAGCTCGACGCGGTCGCCCGGCGTCAGGAGCGTTTCCGTGACCGTGATCGGTGCTTCGCGTAGCCCGCCGTCGGCGCCGATGATACGGAACGGACGACCGCCCAGCGAGAGCCGCACGTAGCGCGCGCTCGCCGCGTTCACGATACGCCAGCGCTCGACCTGTCCGGCGGCGATCTCGAGCTCCGGCTGCGAGCGGCCGTTGATCACCACGAGACCACCCTCGCGGCCCGAGTGACGATCGAACAGCCCCGGTCGCGCGATGCGCCCCTTGCGATCGAGCGTGACGTCGTCGAGCATCATCACGCGGTCGGCGTCGAAGGCCGGCTCGTTCTCGCCGAGCACGACGATCGCACCGTAGAGGCCCCGCTCGAGCTGCACGGTCTCGTTGTGGTGCGAGTGGTACCAGTACGTACCCGCGTCGGGCAGCACGAAACGATACTCGAAGCTGTCGCCCGGCTGCACGAGCGTCTGCACCGACTCGGTGCCGTCCATCGACGACGCGAGACGGATGCCGTGCCAGTGGATGACCGTCGGCTCGGGCAGGCGGTTGATGAGGTGCGCGACGAGCGTGTCGCCGGCGTTCGCGAAGATGAGCGGACCGGGAACGGTGCCCTGATAGCCCCACGCCGGCACGACCGTGTCCTGCGTGACCTCCCACGAGGTCTCGCGCGCCTCGAGCGTGACGTGAACGTCCTGCGGCGTGCGCGTCGACGACGCGGCCGGCGTCGGGCCGCTGGAGGCGGCGTGAAGGGCGGCCAGGTCCACGGTGAGGTGGGTGCCCGTCTGGAGCGCGTGACCGTGATGGTGATGGCTCTGCTCGTTCATGCATGGACGACGCACCGCACCGGCCCGCATTACACGCGCTCGCGATGGGACCGGAGTTGCTCGGCGGCGGGAACGCTCGAGGCCGGACCGCGAACCGCGACCGTCGAGATCACGGTCGCGCCGAGCGCGATGAATCCGGCGCCCATGA
>DATLEB010000084.1:0-5311 GCA_035525615.1 Kofleriaceae bacterium
CGTCGCCGTGCAGCGCAACGGCAACGGCGTGAAGAAGGTGCTGGCCGTCGGCAAGGAAGCGAAGGAGATGCTCGGCCGCACGCCGGGCAACATCGTCGCGGTCCGACCGATGAAGGACGGCGTCATCGCCGACTTCGAGGTCACCGAGGCGATGCTGCGCTACTTCATCACGCGCGCGCACAACCGCCGCACGCTCGTGCGGCCGCGGATCATCATCTGCGTGCCGTCGGGAATCACCGAAGTCGAGAAGCGCGCAGTGCGCGACTCGGCGCTCGCCGCGGGCGCGCGCGAGGTCTATCTCATCGAGGAGCCGATGGCGGCGGCGATCGGCGCCGGGCTGCCGATCACCGAGCCCTCGGGCAACATGATCGTCGACATCGGCGGCGGCACCACCGAGGTCGCGGTGATCTCGCTCGCCGGCATCGTCATGTCGAAGTCGATCCGCGTCGGCGGCGACAAGATGGACGAGGCGATCGTCAGCCACATCAAGCGCAAGTACAACCTCCTCATCGGTGAGCGCACCGCCGAGGACATCAAGAAATCGATCGGCTCCGCGTACCCGATGGAAGAGGTCCTCACCGTCGAGGTGAAGGGCCGCGACCTCGTCGCCGGCGTGCCGAAGACCCTGACGATCAACTCCGACGAGATCCGCGACGCGCTGGCCGAGCCGGTCAACGCGATCGTCGAGGCGGTCCGCGTCGTGCTCGAGCGCACGCCGCCCGAGCTCTCCGCCGACATCGTCGATCGCGGCATCGTGCTCTCCGGCGGCGGCTCGCAGCTCAAGAACCTCGACGTGCTCCTGCGCGAGGAGACGGGCCTGCCGGTGATGGTCTCGGAAAACCCGCAGCTCGCAGTCGTGCTGGGCACCGGCAAGGCGCTCGACGAGCTCAAGCTGCTCAAGGAAGTCACGATCCACTAGTGGGTCGCGGCGGCGGTCAGTCGTGACGCTCACCCGACGCGCACGTGAGTGGGTCATCGTCGCGATTCTCCTCGCGCTGCCGCTGCTCGTGTTGCGCGCGAACTTGAAGTCGACGTCGGATCTCACGTTCCTCGACCGCGGCATCCTGCGCGTCTCGGCGCCGCTGCAGTCGGGGCTGATCGCCGCGGCGCGCGGCGTCGGCAACGCCTGGTCGCGCTACGTCGCGCTGTGGCGCGTCTCCGACGACAACGTGCAGCTCAAGGACGAGAACGCGCGGCTCAAGGCCGAGCTGGAACGGCTCCGTCAGGAGGCCGCGCGCGGCGCCGATCTGGAAAAGCTCCTGCACCTGCGCGCCGACGTTCACGCCGAGACGCTGTCGGCGCGCGTCATCGGCGCCGAGACCTCCGCCTTCTTCCGCGTGGTGCGCGTCAAGCTCGACCGCGGCGACCTCGAGGTCAAGCCCGGCATGCCCGTCGTCGCCTCGGCGGGCGTCGTGGGCCGCGTGCAGCGCGTGTTCGGGCCGTACTCCGACGTGCTGCTCGCCTCCGACCCGAAGAGCGCGCTCGACATCCTCATCACCAGCCCGGACAAAGAGGCGCGCGTCAAGGGCCGCGGCGTGCTGAAGGGGATCCCCGGCGACAGCCGCTACCGCACGCGCATCGACTACCTGCTCCGCAAGGATGAAGTGGCCGAGGGTGACATCGTCGTCACCTCGGGCCTCGGCGGCTTCCCGCGTCACCTCCCCGTCGGCCGCATCGTCAAGGTGCAGAAGCGCGACTTCGGCCTGTACCAGGACGCCGAGGTCGAGCCCGCCGTCGAGTTCGGCAAGCTCTCCGAAGTGCTGGTGGTGTTACAGGCGCCGCCTCCCGAAGAGAAGGCCGAGAAATGACCTGGAGCCGCGGCGCCGCGTTTGTCGCCCTGGCCTACGTCGCCCTGATCGTCGCCGCGACGCTGCAGGCGCTGGCGCCGTTTCATCTGCCGCTGCCCGAGCTCGGCCTCCTGGTCGTGCTCTATCTCGGGCTCACCGGCCGGGCCGGCGCCATCAGCCACGTGGTCGTCGCGCTCGTCATCGGCTATCTGTCCGATCTGTTTGCCGGATCGCCGCGCGGCCTGCACGCGCTCACGTTCGGCGTGGTGATGATCGTGGCGCGCTCGGCGTCGAGCCGGCTCATGGTCAACAGCCGCTGGCAGGAGATCGTCGTCGCGCTGTTCGCCTCGCTCGCGCATGGCGCGCTCCTGGTCGCGGTCGCCGCGCCGATGTATTCCGGCGACGCGCTCTCGTCCTTGCGCCTGCTTCCCATGACGGGCCTCGCCACCGCGCTGTCGGCGCCGTTCGCGCTGGCGCTGTTCCGCCGCCTCGACAAGCGCCTCGCCCCCGATCCGCGCGCGCTCAGGATGAGCGTATGAAAGCGAACTTCACGCCGCGGGCGAAGGGCACGCAAGCCCCGCCGCGGCGGTTCTTCTGGGCGCAGATCCTCGTCACGCTCGCGTTCGTGGTGCTGGCGGGGCGGCTCTGGTTCCTGCAGGTGCTCTCCGGCGAGATGTACTTCAAGAAGAGCGCCGACAACTTCGTCAAGGATCTGCCGCTCCCGGCGACGCGCGGCCAGATCCTCGACCAGAAGGGCCGCGTGCTCGTCGACAACCGGCCGTCCTACAACGTGGCGGTCACGCCGCGCTTTTTCACCGACGAGGCGCTGCAGCGGCTGGCGCGCCACCTCAAGCTCGACGACGAGGACGTGGACGCGCTGCGCACGCGGCTGCGCAGCCGGCACGGCCTCGACCGCTTCCGCCAGCTCGTCGCGTTCGAGGACATCACCCGCGACCAGCTCGCCGTCGTCGAGTCCGATCGCAACGAGCTGCCCGGTGTGGCGGTGACCGCGGCGGTGCACCGTCAGTATCCGCACGCGACGCTGGGCGCGCACACGCTCGGCTACATGAACCAGATCACCGCCGAGGAGCTCGGCTCGGCGCAGGGCCGCGCACAGGGCTACGTCACCGGCGACTGGGTCGGGCGCGCGGGGCTCGAGCGGCAGTGGGAGTCGTTCCTGCGCGGCAAGGACGGCGTCGAGCGCATCGTCGTCGACGCCAAGGGGCAGCGCAAGGTCGACGCCGACTTCTACGATCTCGACGACTTCCTCGGCGGGCCGCAGCGGGTGGACCCCGAGCCCGGCCACGATCTCGTCACCACGCTCGATCTCGATCTCATGCGCATCACCGAAACCGCGCTCAAGAAGTACAAGTCGGGCGCGGCGGCGGTGATCGAGGTGGAGACCGGCCGCGTGCTCGCACTGAGCTCGTGGCCCGAGACCGATCCCAACCAGCTCACCGGGCGGCTGTCGCGCGCCGAGGCCGACGCGCTCGCGCGCGACCCCCTCCGGCCGCTCCTCGACAAGACGGTGCGCGAGAACTACTTCCCCGGGTCGACCTTCAAGATCGTGCCGATGCTGGCGGGGCTCGAGGAGAACCTCGTCGACCCCGACGAGATCGTCACCTGTCACGGCGCGATCCAGTACGGCCGGCGCTGGTTTCACTGCGTCGAGCCGCACGGCAAGGTGAACCTGCATCGCTCGCTCGTCGAGTCGTGCAACGTCTACTACTACGGGCTCGGCGACAAGCTCGGCCTCGACCGCATGGCGAAGGTGGCGGCCGACCTCGGCTTCGGCGCGCCGACCGGCCTCGGCCTCAACGGCGAAGTGCCCGGCTTCATCCCGACGCTCGAATTCTATAAAAAGGACGGGACGTTCCAGAAGGGCATCGCGCTCAACACCGCCATCGGGCAGGGCTCGGTCAAGGTCACGGTGCTGCAGCTGGCGATGGCCTACGCGGCGATCGCGAACGGCGGTCGGCTGTTCGTGCCGCAGATCGTCGAGCGCGTGCAGAGCGCCGCGGGCAAGCCCATCCAGGAGTTCCCGCCGCGACTGCGCCACACGCTCCTGGCCACGCCCGACCAGCTGCAGCGGGTGCGCGCCGCGCTGCGCGACGCGGTGAACGATCCGAAGGGCACGAGCTTCGCCGCGCGCGTCCCGGGCCTCGACGTCGCGGGCAAGACCGGGACGGCGCAGGTCATCAACAAGCGCGTTCGCGACGCCGAAGGCTACGCCGCCGACGCCTCGCACGCGTGGTTCGCCAGCTTCGCGCCGGCGTCGCACCCGAAGCTCGCGGTGGTGGTGCTCGTCGAGCACGGCGGCTTCGGCGCCAAGAGCGCGACGCCGGTGGCGATGGAGATCTACCAGGGGTACTTCGGCGTCGCCCCGCCCGCCGTCGTGCGCGGGAGGCGTTAGCATGGCCGGCGGGTTCCTCGCGCTGCGCAAGCTCCGCGCCCAGTTCGACTGGCCGCTCGCGGGCGCGATCGCGTCGATCATGATCATCGCGCTCGTGAACCTGTACTCCGCGACGCGCGTGGCGCCCCCGGGCCTTTACCAGCAGCAGCTCATGTGGTTCGCGGTCGGCATGTTGGTGTTCGTGACCACCGCGGCGATCGACTACCGCGCGTTCGAGCGCATGGCCTACGCGCTCTACGGCGTCGGGCTCGTGCTGCTCGTCGCGGTGCTCGTCGGCGGCAAGGTGGTCAAAGGGTCGAGCCGCTGGCTGTCGCTCGGCCCCATCGGCATCCAGCCGTCGGAGCTCGCCAAGATCGCGGTCATCCTGGCGCTCGCCAAGCTCTTCTCCGGCGATCCGATGGATCTCGCGCTGCGCCCCTGGCAGTACCTCGCCTCGGCGCTTGGGCTCATGTCGGTGCCGCTGCTCCTCGTCGTCAAGCAGCCCGACCTCGGCACCGCGCTCATCATCTATCTCATCGCGACCACCATCATCATGGTGGTGCCGCTTCAGCTGCACGTGAAGCTCCTCACGCTCGGCCTCGAGCTCATCGCCGGCGGCGCGCTGTTTCTGTTCAAGGCGCACGGTTATCAAAAGAAGCGGTTGATGATCTTCCTCGACCCGTCGCTCGACCCGTCCGGCGCCGGCTGGCACGCGCGCCAGGCGATCTTCGCCGTCGGCTCGGGCCGCTGGACAGGCAAGGGCTGGACGCACGGCACGCAAAACCAGCTGCAATTTTTGCCCGAGCACTGGACCGACTTTCCCTTCGCGGTGTGGGCCGAAGAGTGGGGCTTCCTCGGCTGCCTCCTCCTCCTCGGGTGCTACCTGTTCCTCATCCTCTGGGCCCTCAACCTCGCCGCCGAAGCCCGCGACCGCTTCGCCCAGGTCCTCTGCGTCGGCGCCGCCGCGCTCCTCTTCTGGCACGTCTTCTTCAACATCGGCATGGTCGCCGGCATCCTCCCCGTCGTCGGCGTAACCCTCCCCCTCATCTCCTACGGCGGCTCCTCCCTCCTCACCGTCATGGTCGCCCTCGGCCTCCTCATGAACGTCTCCATCCGCCGCTACGCCTACTAA
>DATLEB010000088.1:0-8365 GCA_035525615.1 Kofleriaceae bacterium
CGCATTCTCGAGCGGCAGGACGGTGCCCTTCTCGCCGGCGGTGAACCCGATCACGTGATCGTCCTCCGCCGTCTTGCCACCGGCCGCGGAGCGGCCGATTTTGATCAACGTGACGCCGCGGCCCGGGCCCTCGAGCTTCGAGATCTCCTCGGCCTTGCACTGGAGCACGTGGCCCTTGTGCGTCGCCGCGATCACGAAGTCCGTGTCCTTCACGCCGACCACGCCGATGATCTCGTCGCCTTCGCTCGGCTTCGCGAACCGACGCCCCGCCTTGGTCGTGACCTCGACGTGCCCCGCCGTCGCGAAGCGCAAGCCGTGGCCGTCGCGGCTCACCGCGAGCATCTGCTCCGGCACGCTCAGGCGCGGGTCGAGCGACATCGACGCGACGATTCGCTCGCCGTCGCCGAACTTGAAGTACTTCTGCGCCGGGTCGCCGTAGCCGGTGGTGGCCGCGATGTCGTTGATCTTCACGACGTAGCCCGAGCCGCGGTTGGTCATGAAGATGACCTTCTCCTTGGTCGAGCCCGGCAGCACCGCCATGACCTCGTCGCCTTCGCGCGTGCGTGTCGACGTCGGGTCCTTGAGCTCGCGCACGCGCTTGATCCAGCCGTCGCGCGTGACCACCACGTTGGCGTCCTCGTCGACGATGAAGGCGTCCTCGCTGACCTCGATCTCCTCGGCCGACCCGCCGGTCTTGGTCTTGCGCTTGGTGTTGTGCGCGGTCTTGATCTCCTCGAGATCGCCCTTCACGACGTCCCAGAGCTTGGCCTCGCTCTTGAGGATGAGGCGAATCTTCTTGGCCTGCGCTTCCTTCTCGTCGAGCTCCTCGCGGATGATCTTGATCTCGAGCTTGGCCAGCTTGTAGAGCTTCAGCTCGAGGATCGCGTCGACCTGGATCTCGTCGAGGCCGAAGCGCTTCATCAGCTTCTGCGCGGCGTCGGCCTTGCCGTCCGAGGCGCGGATGATCTTGATGGTCTCGTCGAGCGCATCGAAGATCTTGGCGAGGCCCTCGAGGATGTGGATGCGCCGCTCGAGCTGACGCAGCTCGTGACGGAAGCGCCGCCGCGTCACGCGCATGCGGAAGTCGAGGAAGTGCTGGAGCACGTCCTTCAACCCCATGCGCTGCGGCTGCGCCGGCGGCTCGGGGTTGGCCTCGTCGGCCGACTCGCCCTGCTCGAGCTCCTCGGGGACCTCCTCCTCGTCGTCGCCGTTCACCGGCACGAGCGCGGTGATGTTGAGGTTGAAGTTCTGCTGGAGCGGCGTGTGTTTGTAGAGGTACGCCATCACGACCGTCGGGTCGGCCTCTTTCTTGATCTCGAGGACGATGCGGACGTCGGTGGTGGACTCGTCGCGCACGTCGAGGAGGAAGGGCAGCTTCCTCGACAGGATGACCTCGGCGATCTTCTCGACCAGGGACGCCTTGGTCATGGCCCACGGGATCGACGTGATGACGATGTCGGTCCCGCCGCGCTTCTTCTCCTCGAGCTTGTACTCGCCGCGGACACGGATGGCGCCCTGGCCGGCGTCGTAGATCTCGCGCAGCTCGGGCTTGCTGTTGAGGATCTGGCCGCCGGTCGGGAAGTCCGGGCCCTGCACGAACTTCATCAGATTGGTGGTCGTCAGGTCCTTGTCGGCGATGAGCGCGACCGCGGCGTCGATGACCTCGCCCAGGTTGTGGGGCGGGATGTTGGTCGCCATGCCGACCGCGATGCCGGTCGAGCCGTTGACGAGGAGGTTGGGGAACCGCGCGGGCAGGACCTGGGGCTCGACGGTGGTGCCGTCGTAGTTGGACCGCATCGGCACGGTCTTCTGATCGAGCTCGCGCAGGAGATCCATCGCCGGCGGGGCGAGGCGGCACTCGGTGTATCGATACGCGGCGGCCTCGTCGCCGTCGAGCGAGCCGAAGTTGCCGGAGCCGTCGACCAGCGGCAGACGCAAGGTGAAGTCCTGCGCCATGCGCACCATCGCGTCGTAGACCGACGAGTCACCGTGCGGGTGATACTTGCCGAGCACGGTACCGACGACCTTGGCGCTCTTCCGGTGCTTGGCGTCGGGGCGGAGGTGCTCCTCGTGGAGCATGGCGTAGAGGATGCGGCGCTGGACCGGCTTGAGGCCGTCCCGCACGTCGGGGAGCGCGCGCGAGGTGATGACGGAGAGGGCGTAGTTGAGGTAGCGGCGCCGAGCTTCGGCGGCCAGGGCGGTGTCGTCGTCCCCGCCGCCGCCGTCACCACCATAGATGTTGGAGGGAGGCCCGCCGGCATCGTCGCCGCCGCCGCCAGCCTTGGATTTCGCCTTGCGCCCTTCTTTCGGGGCGACTGTCGCTTTCTTGGCCATGATGATGCTGGTCGGAGGGGGGTCGGAAGGGGGGTCGACCTTACTCGGCTCGCCGAAAAGGTCTAGCTGGTCGGGATCGGTAACGAGCTGCACGCACTCCTCCTCGGGTCCCCGATGGGCGGCGTACCACGCCCCGCTGACTGCCAGTGGAGAGTCCCCGTGATGAAAGGCTTTTTGCTCAGCGCGGGGGCGACGTGGTACAGGGGGATTTCACGCCCATGGTCGACAGGCGAAGCCGAGCGCGCAAGAAATCCACCCTCGACATGGGTGCAAAAGCGCCCGCGAAGAGCGGCACGCTCCGGCTCTTCGTCTTGCTCGCGATCATGGTGCTGGTGAACCTGTACGTGTTCGTCTGGCGCGACGGCACGTCGATCGGCGACATCCGCAAGAAGGCCAAGGACGCCGACATCGGCGAGACCGCGCTGGGCGGCGGGGCGAAGCCGGGCGCATCGCAGAAGCTCGGCGACGCCGGGTCATCCTCGGGCGCGGGCGCGCCGAACAGCGCGGGCGGCGCGGCCGGCACCGCGGCCACCGACGGTGGCGGCGTCTTCGAGGGCACGGTCGCGAAGAACGAGAGCTTCGGCAAGATCCTGCGCAGCGAGGTGAAGCTGTCGGGGACCGCCGCCGACGAGCTCCTCCGCGCGGTCGGCCCCGTGTTCGACTTCCGCGGCCTGCGCGAGGGCCAGAAGTGGAAGGTCGTCGTCGACGACGCCGGGCTGGTCGACTCGTTCGAGCTGGTCGTCTCGAAGACGCTGACCGTGCACGCGAAGCGCGACGACGGCACCGGCGAGCTCATCGCCACCAAGGACGAGGCGGCGACGCGCGTCGAGGTGCAGGAGGTCGGCGGCCGGATCGACAGCTCGCTCTACGCCGCGGTCAAGGCGGCCGGCGCCGACACCGGCCTGGTGGCGTTCTTCGTCGACGTGTTCGCGTACGACATCGACTTCTACAACGACACGCGCGAGGGCGACACCTTCAAGGTGATCGTCGAGGCCGAGTACAAGGACGCCGAGCTGCTCCGCTATCGCCGCATCCTCGCCGCCGAGTATTCCGGCGACGCCGGCACGTTTCGCGCGCTCTACTGGACGCCGCCCAAGGCGAAGGGGCGCTACTACGACGACAAGGGGCAGTCGGTCGAGAAGAGCATGCTGAAGACGCCGCTCAAGTTCGCGCGCGTCTCGAGCGGCTTCAACCCGCGCCGCATGCACCCGGTGCTGCACACCGTGCGCGGCCACTTCGGGACCGACTTCGCGGCGCCGACCGGAACGCCGGTGTGGGCGGCCGCCGATGGCGTCATCACGGGACGCGCGCCGTCGGGCGGCGCCGGCAACATGGTGACCCTGCGCCACGACAACGGGCTCACGACGCTCTACATGCACCTCTCGAAGTTCGCGGCCGGGCAGAAGGTCGGGCAGCGCGTGTCGGCGAAGACCGTCATCGGCTACGTCGGCACCACCGGCCTCTCGACGGGCCCACACCTCCACTTCGGCGTGAAGAAGAACGGCGCGTACGTCGACTTCCACAAGCTCGCGCCCGCGCGCGCCGCCGGCCTGAACCGCAAGGACCTGCCGGCCTTCAAGGCCGAGATCCAGCCGCTCCTCGACCGCCTCGCCGCGATCTCGACGACGCCGCCCGCCGGCGCCGCGCCCGCCGCCGTCGCCGGCCCCGCGCAGTAGCCGCCGTCCGCTACGCGGACGGGCGGCCGAAGACGACCCGCGCCGGCATGAAGCCGAGCCAGGGCCACAGCTCGGACGGCAGATCGTCGATGGTGCCGACGACGTCGTGGTTGTCGCCGACGCGCATGCGCTGGGCTCGCGTGCGCGGCAGATACTCGGTGCCGAACCAGGCGTAGGCCTTCACCTCGCCGTCGTCGCCGGTGACGAACACCATCGTGCCGAAGCCGTAGCCGCCGTCGCCGTTCATCTCGCGCGTGTCGTCCTGGTGCGGCAGGCGCGTCGAGTCGACGATGCGAATGGCGTAGGCGCCGGGCCAGCCCGGCACCTCGTGCGCGGGGCCGACCGCGAAGCCGACGTGACCGGTGATCTTCGAGGTCGAGATCGGCGACTTCAACCACGCGAAGGTGTCACCCGCCTGCACGTCGCTCACGTGGATGCGCTGCCAGCCCTTGCGCGCGCGATCGGTCGGCGCCTTCGCGATGGTGTGGAAGAAGTCGCGCGCGACCGGGCGCGAGCCGCGCCCGCCGCCGGTGGCGACCACGGCCTTGCGCGCTTTCGGCGCCGAGCGCTGCAGCACCCACGCCGCCATGCCCGAGCAGTCCCACGCGTAGTAACCGTCGCGCAGGCGGACGTCGGTGCGAGCCTGGTACTTCGTCGCGCGCAGCTCGGTGCGAACCGTGCTGAGGAGCTCGACCAGCTTGCCGCCGGCGGGAGTCGCCGCGTCGCCGCGCGCCATCGTCTGCTCGGCCAGCGGGATCGCCGTCGCGTCCTCCGCGGTCGCGCGCGGTTGGTTGAGACAGGCCGCAGCTAGCCCGACGACCGCGATGACGGTGCGCATGCCCACGCCTGGTGATGACATTGTGAAGTTGTCTGTGCAAATGGTGATGTACGTCCGTCCCCGGTTGCCGACGCGGTGGTTACCGCGCATCCTTGGAGGAGGCCTGTCGCGCCGGAGGCATTCTTGGTCAAGCTGTTGCTGGGTCTACTGAAGGGTGTGGTGCTGGGCGGCGCGCTCGGCTACGGCGCCTATGTCGCCGGCCTCGACGGCGGACTCCTGTGGCCGGTGTACGGCCTCGTCGGCGCGCTGGTCGGCCTCATCGCCGGCACGCCGCTGTGGAAGCTCATCACGGACAAGAACGCGACCTCGTGGGTCAGCGTGCTGAAGGCGATCTTCGGGTTCGGCGTCGGCTGCGGGTTGTACGCGCTGGTCGCGAAGGTGTGGGGCGGCTTCGAGCTGACGCTCGACTTCCTCGAGCCGAAGGCGCGGCTGGTCCAGCACTGGCAGCCGGTGTTCGGCGCCGCGGTCGGCGGCTTCCTGGGCGCGTTCTTCGAGATCGACGACGCTATCGGCGGGGATTCGGACGGCGAAACCAAAGGCCCAGGCGCGGGTTCTGCGTCCGCCGCCAAAGGAAGCCGTCCAGCACGTAGTGCGTGAGCTGCGGGACGGCGAGTAGCGGCACCAGGAAGGTGTGCGCGTCGTCGAGCCCGAGGTCTCCGCCGAAGAGCTGCGGGCGATCGTGCCAGATGGCGCGATCCCAGAGGAGCTCCTCGAGGTACGCGACCGCCCAGAGCGAGGCGGCGAAGACGAGCGCACCGCGCGCGAGGAGGCGCGCGCCCGGACCGGCGGCGGTGGCGGGGTCGGCGGCGGCGACGGCGCGCCCGTAGACGAAGACGAGGGCGGCGTACGGCACGCCGTGGATGAGGACGTTGGTGACGGTGAAGGTGAGATCGCCGTCGGTGAGGACGATGCCGGTGTACCAGCAGGCGACGGTGGTCGCGACGACCAGGTGCTTGCCCCACGACGGCGCGCGCGTGCGGGCGTCGAGGACGGCGCGCGCGACGTACGCGAGGAGGATGGCGAGGTAGAGCGCGCCGCCGGCGGTGACGACGAGGTCGGGGAGGCCCGTGGCGAAGTCGCCGGGGCGGAACCACGCGAAGGCGCGCGCCGGCGCGGCGTGCCACCAGAGCAGCGGGTAGAGCGTGGCGGCGTAGATGGCGGCGCCGTCGACGAGCGCGCCGGCGCGATCGCGCTCGTCGTTGCGCGCGCGGTAGAGCGCGACCCAGCCGTACTGCTGGCGCACGAAGTGGAAGACCGCGACGTACGCGAGCGCGCGCCAGAAGAGCGCGGCGCCGCCGGCGGCGTAGAGCGTGACGCCGATCGCGTAGCCGGCGAGCGGGACGGCGGCGTAGAGGAGCGGGCGGCGGCGCAGCTCGACGGGATCGAGGTACGTGACGAACGCCGTCGACCAGACGTGCGCGACGTCGACCATGAGGACGAGCACGATCCACGCGCTGTCGGGCGTCTCGTGGGGGAGGTCGAGCGCGGGCGCGAGCGCGACGACGGCGAGCGCGACGAGGGCGGGCAGGGCGAAGACGGCGAGGTCGAGGCGCGGGCCGAAGAGCCACCGGCTCGGGCCGGCGGGCGCGGATGCGTTCACGGCGCGCCTCGCGCGGCGAGGGACGCGAGCACCTCGTCGGCGGCGCGGACGCCCTGGTCGAGGGCCTCCTCGAAGAGCGCGACGCCGGAGAGCTCGCTGACCGCGAAATGGATGCGGCCGAGCGGCGCGCGCGCGGCGGCGAGCGCCGGATCGAACACGGTGCCGACGCGCGGGCGCGGCATGCCGTGGCCCCAGTAGGCGACGTCGATGCGCGTGCAGCGCCCGCGCAGGTCGGGGTGCGCCTTGGCCAGGTCGGCGAGCGCGACCTCCGCCCAGTCCTCGCGCGTCGCCGTGTCGAGCTCCTTGCGCGCGGCGGGGCCGTCGCCGGTGAACGGGTAGTACCAGGTGAGGACCGTCGGGCCGTGCTCGCGGCCGCGCTGATGCGTGGCGACGACGTAGCCGAGCGACGGGCTGTCGTGGAGGACGTTGTCCCACGCCAGCGGCGCGTCGCCGGGGCGCACGCGCGGACGCGAGTCGAGGTGCAGGTTGGCGACCGCCCACGCGCCGCGATCGATGTGCGGGATGGGACGCGCGCCCGCGCGCAGCGGCGCCACGATGCGGCGCGCGACGAACCCCGGCACGGCGACGATCACGTGGCGCGCGCGCAGGCCGCGCAGGGCGCCCTCGGTGTGGACGACGACATCGACGCCGTCGCCGTCGTCGTTCACGTCGGCGACGGCGTGATCGACGCGCACGCGCGCGCCGAGCTTGCCGGTCAGGTGCGCGACGAGCGCGCCGTTGCCGTCGGGCCACGTGACGACCGGCTGGTGCTCGGCGCCGGGGCGCACGAGGCGCGACGCGAAGTACGACACGCCGGCGTACGCGCTGGTGTCCGCGGCGAGCAGGCCGAAGTCGTCGCGGCACGCGTAGTCGCACAGCCAGCGCAGGCGACTCGACTCGAAGCGGCGCTCGCCGAGCCACTGCGCGAACGAGACGCGATCGAGCGCGGTCACCTCGGCGTCGTCCGACCCTGCCGACGCCGGCAACGCGAAGGCGCGCCGTCCCTTCGCATCGCGCCATGCGACCCAGCGATCGATCTCGGCGCGGAAGCGCGCGAGCTGGTCGCGATCGGCCGCGTTCGCGCCGGCGTGCAGGTACTGGCCCTCGTACCAGCGACCGCGATAGAAGACGCGCTCCTCGGGCTCGCGCACGCGCAGGTCCTCGACGACGACCGGCTCTCCGTGCTCGTCCTCGCCCGCCATCGCGCCGACCTCGCCGAGCAACGCCCGCATCGCCGTCTGGTGCTTCATCGGCGTCACCACGTAGTGCGCGCCCCACGGATACGCCGTCACCTCCGACGCCCCGCTCTGCGCCGTCCCGCCCGCCACCCGGTCCAGCTCCATCACCACCACATCCTTCACACCCGCGCGATCCAGCCACCACGCCGCGCTCAACCCCGCGATCCCTCCACCGACGACGATCACGTCCACATTCGGCTGCGCGCCCTGGACGCGCACCGCATCCGATTGCACCGTCACCGCATCTCGCAACCGATGCCCCGCCACCTTCCCCGGCGTGAGCAGCTCACCATCCGGCGTCCGCACCCGTCCCCCGCCGCGACACGCCATCGCCGCCGGCGCCCCCAGCAACATCGCCACAAACTCACGTCTCGACGTCACCATCTCATCCGACCGAGGTCTTCCCGCGGCGAGCGAGGAAGCCCGCAGGCGAGGCGACGGTGGGGCCCCAACGCCGCAGCGACCGTCTGGTCGTGAGGACGTTGGGGGCGACCGGCAACGACGCATGCGGGCTCCGCAGCCGCCGCCCCCGTCATTGCCACCGCCTCCACTCGCTTTCGTAGTAGCGAACCAGCATCTGGTTATCGAGCTGGTTGATCTCGACGTCGACCTCGGACATGTCGGCCGGGAAGCGGAACATGGAGGCCATGGCCTCGGCGTCGAGGTAGCGGCGCGCGAC
>DATLEB010000091.1:0-15304 GCA_035525615.1 Kofleriaceae bacterium
AACCAGAGCCAGAGCCAGAGCCAGAGCCAGAACCAGAACCAGAGCCAGAACCAGAACCAGAGCCAGAGCCAGAACCAGAACCAGAGCCAGAACCAGAACCAGAGCCAGAGCCAGAACCAGAGCCAGAGCCAGAGCCAGAGCCAGAACCAGAGCCAGAGCCAGAGCCAGAGCCAGAACCAGAGCCAGAAGCAGGAAGCAGGAAGCAGGAAGCAGGAAGCAGGAAGCAGGAAGCAGGAAGCAGGAAGCAGGAAGCAGAGCGAGATCCGGACCGAAACCGAAACCGAAACCGAAACCGAAACCGAAACCGTGACCACCGTCGCACCGCCCCGCACCGCGCCCGCATCGCCCCGGCGGACTTCCGCGGCCCGCGGCGCCGGTTTCCCTCACATGCGCATCCGCCCGTGGACTGCCGTCGTCGTCGCCGCGCTCATCCTGCTCGTCGGCTGCGACCACGCCACCAAGTACGCGGCCGAATCGCACCTGCGCGACTCCTCACCCAAGCCGCTCATCAACAACGCCGTCTCCCTCGAGTATCACCAGAATCACGGCGTGGCCTTCAACAACGAGCGCATCCTGCCGGCCTCGGCGCGCAAGCCGCTCATCTTCGGCATCGGCATCCTCGCGATCTCCATCCTCACCGTCGCCATCTACCGCCGCCGCGGAACCACCAACGTCGAGACCGCCGCGCTCATCCTCGTCGCCGGCGGCGCGCTCGGCAACCTGCTCGACCGCCTCGCCCGCGGCTACGTCGTCGACTTCGTCCACGTCGAGCACTGGCCGGTCTTCAACATGGCCGACGTGTGGCTCGCGGTCGGCGCCGCCCTCCTCCTCGTCGCCGCCTTCCGCTCGCGCAACCACGCCGGCACTACCCCCACCGGCCCCACGCCCCGCGCGGCGTGAATCCGCGTCTCCCCGTGTCATAGCGATCCACTACAGGATCGCCATGCGCATCTACTTCGTGGGGAGTCATGCCACGGGCAAGACCACCCTCTGCCGCTGGGTCAGCCGCCGCTACGGCCTGCCGATGATCACGGAGGTCGCCCGCGCCGTCCTGGCCGAGATGGAGAGCTCCCTCGATGCGCTGCGCACGGACATGGACCTGGTCGCCGAGTACCAGGACCGCGTGTTCGCGCGCCAGGTCGCGATCGAGCGGCTGCATCAAGGCGCGTTCGTCAGCGACCGCGCGTTCGACAACCTCGCCTACGCCGCCGAGCACACCACCGTCGTCGCCGACCTCATGGGCGACCAGCGCTTCCGCGACTACATGAAGTGGGTCGCCGACGGGACCGTGTTTTTCCTCCGGCCGCACCGCGACCTCCTCAAGGAAGACGGCGTGCGCGCCGGCGTCTCGTGGGAGTCGGTCCTGCGCATCGACGGCATGATCAAGCTGCTCCTCGAGATGCACAAAGTGGCGTACCTGCCGATCGAGAGCGTCTCGATGCAAGAGCGCGTCCGCGCCGTCGAGTTCACGCTCGCGCGCAGCGGCATCCAGCCGGCTGCCCGAACGCGTGACGACGCCGCCACGACCACCGTCGGTCCGTACGACACGTTACGCGCGACCCTCGGGGCCGCCACTCCCGGTTCCAACGGTTCGGGCGCCAACGGCAGCGCCGGCACGATTGCCCGCCGCGTCGGTTGACGCACCATCAGCACCCGTCCGAACCTCCTTCGCAGACCAACAAGGGGAATCGCATGGGTCTGCTTGGTAAATTTTTGGGCGGGTCTCCCGCCAAGAAGGCGACGGACGACGTCCTCCTCCTGCACGCGATGATGCTCATGTCATCCGTCGACGGGTACATGGAGGGCTCCGAGATCGCCACGCTCGAGGGCTTCATCAACACGCTGCCCGAGTTCGCCGACGCGGACTTCGACAAGCAGCTGGCCGAGGCCAAGAAGCTGCGCGCGAAGTTCTCGTCGCCGCAGGAGGCGGTGAAGATCCTCGGCGACATCTCGAGCGAGGCGGTGAAGAAGAAGGCCTTCATCCTCGCCGCCGACATCGCCATGTCGAGCGGTGACGTCGACGAGGCCGAAGAGGAGCTGCTCGAGGCGATGCAGCGCATCCTCAACATCGACGACGCCCTGGCCAACAAGGCCGTCGAGATCCTCGCCCTCAAGTACGCGAAGTAGCGCGCGATGAGCGCGATCGGCAACCGAGACGCGCGCGGCGTGCAAGCGCGGCGCGACCGCGAGCTGCGTGACGAGCTCGGCGCCGATCGCGGCGTCAAGAAGGCACTCGAGAAGTTCGAGCACCGCGCGTCGGGCTGGGGCTTCCGCCATCGCCGCAGCCTCCTCGCCGAGGCCATCCGCCTCAACAAGCGGATGGCACCGGCGGTGTCGGAGGCGCTGGCCGATTGCCGCGCCGTCCTCGGCGTCGAGCAACCGATCGAGGTCTTCCTCGAGCCCAAGCCGGTCTACTCGGCGTGGATGTCCAAGGGCCGCACCGGCCCCTTGCTCCTCGGCCTGTCGTCGCGGCTCCTCGAGGAGTTCTCGCCGGCCGAGCTGCGCTTCGTGCTCGGGCACGAGCTCGGGCACGCGCTGTTCGATCACCTCGGCATCCCGATGCCGATCACCGCGACCATCGAGGACATCGGCGGCACGCTGGTGTCGCGCGCGGTGCAGCTGCGCCTGTTCGTGTGGTGCCGCGCCGCCGAGGTGTCGGCCGATCGCGCCGGCCTCTTGTGCGCCGGCGACGCCGAGGTCGCAGCCACGGCGTTCTTCAAGATGTCGTCGGGCCTCTCGCGCCCCGTCATCAAGACGGACCTCGAAGCGTTCGCTTCGCAGGTCGAGTCGATGGCGTCGACACCGAGCGCGTCGCACGAGGTGCGCGACGACGACGACACGCTCGACTGCTTCTCCACGCACCCGTACACGCCGGTGCGCGTGCGGGCGCTGCTCGCCTTCGGCAAGAGCAAGCCGTTCCGCGAGCGCATGGGTCACGCGGGCGGCGGCGAGCTGTCGCTCGACGAGGTCGAGGCCGTCGTCGAGCGCGACCTGTCGCTCATGGAGCCGGGCTACCTCGAGGACAAGGGCGACGAGGCCGAGAAGATGCGGCGCGCGCTCTACTGCGCCGGCGTGTCGGTGGCCGCCGCCCACGACGGGGTGTCGGACGCCGAGCTGTCGGCCCTGCGCGCGCTCCTCGGCCCCAAGCAGGCCAAGGCGCCCGAGGACCTGACCGCGGTCCGGGCCGAGCTCGACAAGGTGCTGGCCGACCTGGCCACCTTCCCGCTGGCGCGCCGCGCGCAGCTGGTGCAGCACCTGACCGTCATCGCGGGCGTCGACGGGCACGTCGCCGACGAGGAGTACGCCGAGATGTCGCGCATCGCCGAGGCGCTGGCCATCCCGCCGCAGGTCATCGACCAGACCCTGGCCGGCGCCGCCGCCCCGATGGACTGACCCGGGGCGACCGGGCATAGTGGCGGGGACGTGCGGTTCCCGCCTGCCATCATCCAGCTCCGGCGCGCTCAGCTCGTGCTGATGCTCGCGGTGCTGGTGCCCACGATCATGTTGATCGCGCTGGGCATCATCATGCTCGCGACCAGCGAGTCATCGGTGTCGGTCGCGATCGGCGTGCTCGTGCTCGCGTTCACGTCCACCGCCGTCACCGGCTACATCCTGGTCACGATCTTCGTCGGCAAGGGCGCGTCGCTGGCGCGCTTGCAGAACGACTTCTTCTCGAGCGTCTCGCACGAGCTGCGCACGCCGCTCACGTCGATCCGCCTGCTGATGGAGTCGCTCGCCGACGGCCGGCTCGGCGAGACCGAGCGCCACCAGGTCATCTCGCTGCTCACCCGCGAGACCGAGCGGCTCGAGCACCTGCTCGTCCGCACGCTCGACCTGTCACGCATCCAGTCGGGCCGTCACGCGTTCGACATGCAGCCGCTGACGATGACGGAGCTCGCCAGCGAGTCCATCGCCGCCTTCGACGCGGCGACGCTGTCGCGGCCGACGCCGATCGGGCTCGATCTCGAGCCCGGGCTGGTCGTGATCGCCGATCGCGGCACGCTCGTGCGCGCCGTCGTCAACCTCCTCGTCAACGCCTGGAAGTACACGGGCGACGACAAGCGCATCACGATCCGCGCGCGCACCAGCAAGCGCAGGATCGAGATCTTCGTCGAGGACAACGGCATCGGCCTCGACCCCACCGAGCGTCGCGAGCTGTTCGAGACGTTCACCCGCGGCAAGGCGGCCCTCGACCGGCGCGCGCCCGGCGTCGGGCTCGGCCTCGCCATCGTGCGCGCGATCGTGCGCGCTCATCGCGGCAAGGTCGACGTCGCCGAGTCCACGCCCGGCGTCGGTTCGACGTTTCGAATCAGCTTGCCCCGCCCACGCTTCCGCACCGGCGACGCCGCCGCCGTGCCGCCCGTCACCGCCCGCCCCAACACCGAGCCCTCGTGAATCAACCGTGACCCAGGCTCCCGGCCCCCGCGACATCCTGATCGTCGAGGACGATGACGCCATCGCCACCGGCCTCTCGCTCAACCTGCGCCTGGCAGGTCACAACGCGATCATCGCCGCCGACGGCGAGGTGGCGCTGACCGAGCTCGCGGACAAGGTCTTCGACCTGGTGCTCCTCGACATCAACCTGCCGCGCAAGAACGGCCTCGAGGTCCTCGGCGCGATGCGCGACGCCGACAACGTCGTGCCCGTGATCGTGCTGTCGGCGCGCGACGGCGAGTACGACAAGGTCGCGGCGCTCCGCCTGGGCGCCGACGACTACGTCACCAAGCCGTTCGCGCTGGCCGAGCTGCTGGCGCGCATCGACGCGGTCCTGCGCCGCGCTCAGGCGGCGACCGCCGCGCCCGTCGAGGAGGACGAGCCCGAACACGAGGGCGACGTCGCGAAGTTCGCCGACATCGTCGTCGACAACGCGCAGCGCACCGTCACGCGCGCCGGTACGCAGGTGAAGCTCACGCACCTGGAGTTCGAGCTGCTGTGGTTCTTCGTGCGGCACCCGTCGCAGGTGTTTCCGCGCAACCGCCTGCTGGCGCAGGTGTGGGGCCAGACCGCGGGCTCGCCGCGCACGGTCGACAACTTCGTCGGTCAGCTGCGCAAGCGCTTCGAGGTCGACCCCGAGCGACCCAAGCACTTCGTCACGGTGCGCGGCTCGGGCTACCGCTTCGATCCGTGACCGCGTCCTGGCGCGGCGACAGCATCGACGCGAAGCGCTCGACGTCGGCGACGCCCTCGGCGCGCAGCGCCGCCACCGCCGTGGCCGCGCGCTTCTCGCCCGCGGGGCCGCCCTCGACCTCGCCGAGGCGCATCTCGGCCACGGCGCGGTGGAGGCTCATGCCGCTCTGCTCCGCGAGCTCGCCGGCGATGCGCAGCGCCGAGAGCCCGCCGTTGCGATCGCCCCTGGCCCGCGCCAGCGCGCCGCGTGCCTGGGCGGCGAGCGTGCGCGCCACCGGCGTGCCGACCTTGTCGAGGTGCTCGACGCACGCGGTGCCGTCGCGCCTCGTCATCGCCGCCGCCACCGCGCGCAGGTAGTGGACCTCGACGTCGACCAGCTGGATGCGCAAGAGGTGCGAGCTCGCGAGCCCCTTCCACGCGCGCTCGATCCGCTCCGCCGCGACGGCGCCGCGCCCCTCGTACAGATCGATCATCGTGTTGGCGTAGACGTCGTAGTAGTGGTGCAGGTGGAACTGGCCGTCGGCGCCGGGCGGCGCCGCGAGCTGCGCCTGGTGGCGAGCCGTCGCCGGATCATCCTTGATGAGCCACGCCACGTTGGCGCGCCAGCCGCGCAGCCCGCGCTCGAGGTGAACGTTGCCGGCCTCCTCGGCGGCGCGCAGGTACACGGGATGGAGGCGCGTCAGCTCGCGCAGCTTGCCCAGGCACCACAGCGACGAGATCTGGAACACCTCGGTGGTGTCGAGCTGCCAGCGCATGTCCGGTCCGCTCTCGCGGAGCAGGTGCTCGCCCTCGGAGAGGCGGCTGCGCGCCAGCGGGAACTCGCCGCGCAGGTACGCCGCCACGCCGCCGCACGCGAGCACGAAGCCGCGCAGATCGCTCTGGCCCAGCTCGGTGGCGAGCGCGTAGGCGCGCACGTACAGCCGCTCGGTCTCCTCGTACGTGCGCGAGCCGCCCGTCGACAGGTACCCGAGCTCGAGCGCGAGCGCCATGCCGACGCGCCGCGACTCGCCGGCGGCGAGCGCCTCGCGCAACATGCGCGCCGCGAGCACCCGCATCATCACCGGCTGCACGAACGTGAAGCCGCTGGCCACCGACCACAGGGTATCGATCCGGTCGACGCGCGACGGATCGACGTCACGCTCGGCGCGGGGCGCGTACTTCATCCCGCGCAGCTTCAGGCGCACGCGCTCGCCGATCAGCGCCGCCAGCGTGCCGCGCCACGAGCGCGGCATGCGCACGTCGACCGACGCCAGGAGCGCGCTCGACGCGGCCGCACCGTCCTCGAGCGCGCCCGACCGCAGGAGCTGCTCGGCGCTCCGCCGGCGCAGGCCCAGCTTCTCGCGCGCGTCGGTCGCGAGCGCCGCCGCCGCGGCGTACTCGTCGGCGGCCTCGAGCAGGCGACCGGTCGCCGCGAGGGTGCGCGCACGCCGCGCCATCAGCTCGCCGCGCCGCGCGTTATCGAACGTGCCCTCGCGCAGCGCCAGCCCGTAGAGCTCGCACGCGCGGTGGAGGGCCAGGCGCTCCTCGGCCTCCTGGGCCGCGACCTCGGCGTGCTCGGCCGCCGCGCCGGTCTCCCCGGCGCCGAGCAGGTGCTCGACGAGCAGCTCGCGATCGCCGGTCTCCTCCGACAGCGCGGCGGCGATCGCGGCGTGCGCGTTGCGGCGCTCGGCCAGCGTCATCGCGGTGAGCACCGCCTCGCGGATCCGGTCGTGGCTGGGCTCGATCGTGGTCGGCGCCGCGCCGCGCACGCGCACCAGGCGCTCCATGCGCAGCGCCGCCAGCGCCGAGTTGCCGTCGTCGAGCGCCGCCGCCTTCATCATCAGCTCCGTCGACACCGGCCGCGCCGCTACCGCCACCGTGCACAGGAGCGCGCGCGCGTCGGGCGGCAGGCTCGCGAAGCGCACGCGCACGGCGTCGTCGACCGAGTGCACCGCCGACCAGCCGGCCGCCGCGAAGCGCGCGATCTCCGTGAGCAGCATCGGGCTGCCGCTCGCGTCGCGCACCGCTGCGTCGGCGTCGCCGCCGCCGCGCAGCACCTTCCACAGCGCGCGCGCGTCGTCGGCCGACATGCCGCCCAGCTCGAGGCGCGTCACGCGATCGGCCACCTCCGACACGACCTCCATGAGCTCGCGATCGCCGGCGTCGTTGCGCTGCGTGCAGACCAGCAGCAGATCGGGAGCGTCCGGTTCCCGGACGAGCTCGCCCAGCGCGGTCGCGCTGTCGGCGTCGCCCCACTGCAGGTCGTCGATGCACACCACGACCGGGCGCTCGTGCGCGATCGCGGCCAGCAGCTTGCGCAGCGCCTGCAGCGCGCGGCGCCGCGACTCCACCGGATCGCCGCCGCCGCCGATCGTCGTCGGGGCCAGCCCCGGCACCCGCCGGATCACCGGGAACACGCGCCCGAGCGCGCCGACCTCCTGCGGCCGCACCCGCTCGATGGTCTCCGGCGTCTGGTGCATGAGCCAGCCGGTGAGGTCGTCGATCACGCCGTCGAGCGCCTTGTACGGCACCGTCTCGCGCTCGTAGCAGCGCCCCTCGAGGATGACGGCCGCGCCGTCGACCGACACCTCGTCGAGGAACGCGCGCACCAGCGCGGTCTTGCCCATGCCGGACGCGCCGATGACGAAACACGTCGCGCCGCCGTGGCGCGACTCGGCCAGCGCCGCGCGCAAGCGCTCCAGCTCGTCGGCGCGCCCGACGAACGGCACGCGCGCGGTCTGCTCGCGCAGGCGCACCGTCGCCGGCGACGGCTCGCGCCCGAGCGCCGCCAGCACCTGCGTCCCCGTCGGCCGCGCGATGGGATCCCGCGCGAGCAGCGCCTTGCACAGCGCCACCAGATCCGCGGTGCCTTCGCCCGCCGCACCGGGCATCCCGATCAGCGGCGGCGGATCGCTCTGCGTCTTCTTGCGCATCACGTCCTCGGCCCGCCCCTCGAACACGCGGCGCGCCGTGAGCGCCTCGTAGAGGATCACGCCGACCGAGTACCAGTCGCTGGCCTCGGTCAGCGGCCGGTCCTGCACCTGCTCGGGCGACATGTACGCCGGCGTGCCGACGGCCAGCTGATCGTGCGTGCGGTCGAGGTGCATCCCCTCGACGTCGGTGACCAGCCCGAAGTCGAGGATGACCACGCGCCCGCTCTTGTCGACGAGCACGTTGGACGGCTTGATGTCGCGGTGCAGCTTGCCGGCGCCGTGCAGCGCGTGCAGGCCGTCACACAGCTGGTAGAGCGCGGCGCGTAGCCGCACCGGATCGAGGTCGCCGAGGGTGTCGAGCACCCGCTTCGGCGCGGACCGCGGCGCGGTCTCGTCGAACGCGTCGTCGATCGCGCGCAGCGGCGGACGCACGTGCTCGTGGAACGAGACGCCGTCGATCAGCTCCATCGTGAAGAGCCACTCGTCGCCGTACGTGTGCAGCTCGTGCAACGTGACGAGGTTGGGGTGCGCGAGATCGACCAGCGAACGGAACTCGCGCTTGAAGCGATAGAGCTCGCGTCCGCCGGTCGCGGTCAGCGTCTTGAGCGCCACCTCGGCGCCGCGCACGCGATCGTGCACGCGATACACCACGCCGTTTCCGCCGGAGCCGAGCTTGCCGCGAACGTCGAACCGTTCGCCGTCGCTCGTGCTCGGGAGCATCCATCCAGGATACGCGCGAAGTCAGCGTATCGGCGTGGCGCCCACGCAACCCAGGCAAAGGTCACGGGTAAGGGTCGGGCAGTCGGCGCCGCGCGACTCGAGCCACGCGCACGCCGTCCACGAGAGCGCTTCGGAGTCCATGCCGGGGAACTGACCGTACGCGGCCTCGTAGTCGAGCTTGAGGAACGCCGCGCCGTCGTACGCGTAGCCGACGGTGAGCCGGCCGTCGAACACCGCCTCGTCGACGATCGCGAAGAACGGCTGACCGTCGGCGATCGCGCCGAGCACGCACTCGCGCACCGGATACGGCGGCAGGTCGTCCCAGAAGCTCGACTGCCCGCAATCGAGCGCGCCGATCGGCGCGCGCTCCACGACCAGCGCCTCGGGATCCAGCGTGGCGAGGTTGCACGCCCCGAGCGCCGCGAGCGCGAGGAGGTAGTATGCGCGCATGGCCGAGACCATCTTCTCCAAGATTCTGCGCGGCGACATCCCGTGCCACAAGGTGTACGAGGACGATCAGGTCCTCGCCTTCCTCGACATCATGCCGCTCTCGAAGGGCCACCTCCTCGTCATCCCCAAGGAGCCGGCCGAGACCGTCGACCAGCTCAGCGACGACAGCTGCGCCGCCATCGGCCGCGTGCTCCCGCGCCTGGCGCGCGCCGTCATGAAGGTGAGCGGCGCCACCGCCTACAACATCCTGCAGAACAACGGCCCGGCGGCGCACCAGGCCGTGTTCCACGTCCACTTCCACATCATCCCGAAGCTCGGAGCCGACGGCCTCGGCATCGGCTGGAAGGCCGGGAAGCTCGAGGGCGCGGACGGTGCGGCGCTCGCCAGCGCGCTGGCCGCGGCGCTGTGACGCGGGTCATCTCTTCGGCGCTCGCCGCGGTCGCGGCGCTCGGGCTCGCCCTCGTCCTCGGGGTCGGGCTCGGGGGCTGTCTGATGACCCGCTACCTCTCGCAGGCGACGAGCGGCCAGCTCCGGCTGCTCTCGCAGGCGCGCCCGATCGAGGACGTCATCGCCGACCCCGAGACTCCCGAGCGCACGCGCGTGCTGCTGTCGGAGATCGCCGGCATCAAGGCGTTCGGCGCGCGCATGGGCCTCGACACCTCGAAGAACTACAAGAAGTACGTCGAGGTGCCCGCCAGCGGCACGGTGTGGTTCGTCGGCGCCGCCCCGCCGCTGTCGTTCGAGGCGCGGAGCTGGTGCTTCCCGATCGCCGGCTGCTTCACCGGGCTCGGCTGGTTCGACGAGGAGGAAGCGCTGCGTCATCGCGACCAGCTGCGGCGGGATGGCTGGGACGCCATGGCCCGCCCGGCCGGCGCCTATTCGACCGGCGGCTGGTTCCCCGACCCGGTGGTGTCGTCGATGCTCTCCCCCGAGGACGACGCCTTCTCCTGGCTGGCCAACGTGTTGCTCCACGAGTCGGTCCACGCCACCGTGCTCATCCCCGACGAGATGTACTTCAACGAGGGCCTGGCCGAGTACGTGGGTGACGCGCTCACCGATGTCTGGCTGGTCGACCGGTTCGGGGCGTCGTCACCCGAGCGGACGGCCTGGACGGTCGCCCAGGAGGAGCGGCGGGTCCGGGTCGACCGGAGCTTCGCGGCGTACCAGGCGCTCGACACGCTCTACAAGTCGGACCAGGCCGAGGCGGCGAAGCTGGCCGGCAAGCGGAAGATCATCGACAGCCTGGTTGAAGATCTGAAGCTGTGGGAGCGTCCGAACAACGCGTCCCTCGTCGAGCTCCGGCTGTACAAGGCGCACTACGACGGGTTCGCCCGCCTCGAGAAGGCGTGCGGCGACCCGCGGACCCTCTTGAAGGTGGCCGGCGGGCTGAAGCGGAGCGACTTCAAGGAGGAGCTCCAGGAGGACCTCACGCCAGTGCTGCGTAAGATCGAAGAGCGCTGCCGCAAAAATTCTGGATCCCGGTCAACCGACATATCACGCTGAGCGTCCGTCCCCCGGGAGGTCTCGTGCGCTCTGCAGTTCTGTTGTCGGTGGCGCTCGTCGCTACAGGTGTGCTCGCAGCTCGCTCCGCGTCCGCGGAGATCGCGGCGCGCATCAAGATCAAGCCCGGTGACACGCTCACGGTGATCGCCAAGCGGTACGACTGCACCATCGAGGCGGTGCAGCGCGCCAACGACCTCCACGGCGAGCTCATCCTCGCCGGTCAGCGCCTGGCGGTGCCGGTGTGCAAGGGCAAGGACGCCGCCAGGAAGCCCGGGCAGGCGCGCGTGCGGGTCGCGCGCGTCGAGCCGATCGAGGTCCCGCTCGTCGCCGGGCAGAGCGTCGGCAAGCCGTGGTCGGGCAAGCTGCGCAACGGCGTGAAGCTGCCGTCGGGGAACGGCTACTTGATCCGGCGCCCGGCGCGCGCGTTCGGTGCGTCGCACGTGGTCGCGCAGGTGCGCCACGCGATCCGTTCGGTGCGCGCCGATCATCGCGGGCTGCACACGCTCGCCATCGGCGATCTGTCGCAGAAGAAGGGCGGCGCGATCACCGAGCATCGCTCGCACCAGTCGGGGCGCGACCTCGACGTCGGGTTCTTCTTCAAGCGCAAGCCGGCCGGCTACCCCGAGTCGTTCGTGAGCGCGACCGAGCGCAACCTCGACAAGGCCGCGACGTGGGACCTGCTGGTCGCGTTCGCGCGCACCGCCGACGAGCCGGGCGGCGTGCAGGCAATCTTCTGTGACTACGACGTGCAGGGGATGCTGTACGACTGGGCGCTCGAGCGCGGCGTCGACGAGGGCTACCTCGATCGCCTGTTCCAGTACCCGGAGGGCAAGGGCGGCGGCGACGGGCTGGTGCGCCACGAGCCGCACCACGACGATCATTTCCACGTGCGCTTCAAGTGCCCGCCGGGCGACCAAGGCTGCCAGTAGATCGCCGGTAAGTCGCGCCGTCACACGGATAGGGTAGTTTCCGGCGACGTGCGAATCCTCGGCATCGACCCGGGCAGCCGGGTGTGCGGCTACGGCATGGTGGTCGTTTCGGGCTCCGGACCGGGCGGCGGACAGCTGGCCTACGTCGAGTGTGGCGTGCTCACCGCGCCGGAGCACCGACCGGCGGAGCAGCGGCTGGGCGAGATCGCGCGCGGCCTGGCCGAGGTGCTCGACGAGCTGCGGCCGGACGTGGTCGCGCTGGAAGAAGTCTTCTCGCGCGTGAACGTGAAGAGCGCGCTCGCGCTGGCGCAGGCGCGCGGCATGGCGCTGGCCGTCGTCGGCTTGCGCGGCATCGGCGTCGCGTCGTACACCGCGCCGCTCGTGAAGAAGACGATCACCGGGCGCGGGCGCGCCGAGAAGGAGCAGGTCGCGCGCATGGTCGCGGCGCTGGTCGGGCTGCGGCGGCCGCCGCGCTCGGACGCCGCCGACGCGCTGGCGCTGGCGATCACGCACGCGCGCGCGGCGCACGTGAACGCGATGCTGTCGCGGAGCGAGAGGCGAGGTGCCGCGTGATCGGGCGGCTGCGAGGCACGCTCGTGATGCGCGAGGGGACGCACGTCGTCGTCGATTGCGGCGGCGTGGGGTACGAGGTCGTGTGCTCGGGCTACACGCTCGGCGCGCTGCCGGCGCTCGACGAGGAAGTGACGCTGCGCGTGTTCACGCACGCGCAGGAGAACAAGGTCTCGCTGTACGGGTTCCTCACCGACGCGGAGCGCCGGCTGTTCGACTTGCTCATCACGGTGAAGAACGTCGGGCCGTCGACGGCGATCGGCATCCTCTCGGGCGGTGCCGACCCGCGCGGGATCGCAGAGCTCGTCGCGCGCGAGGACACGGCGGGGCTGACGCGCATCAAGGGCGTCGGCAAGAAGACGGCGGAGATGATCGTCGTCGAGCTGCGCGAGAAGTGCGAGATGCTCCTCCTGTCGTGGTCGGCGAACGGCGAGCCGCGGCTCGTGGCGCTGCCGGCGGGCTCGCGCAAGCTGCAGGCGCGCCACCCGATGCTGGATGAAGTGCTGACCGCGCTCGTCGGCATGGGCTGGAAGCCGGTCCAGGCCGAGGCCGCCATCACCGACCTGGCGGTGGGGCCGGGGATCACTCTCGAGACCCTCTTGCGTCAGGCGCTGCGGGCGATGCCGCGGTAGGAATGCCCATGGCGCGCAAGAAGCACGAGGACTCGGACGCCGGCGCGGCGGTCGCGGCGGCAGCGCCCGCGACCGGCGGCGAGCGCGAGATCGTCCCGGCCGAGCGCGAGGGCGAGCGGGCGTGGCAGGCGACGCTGCGACCCAGGACCTTCGCCGACTACATCGGGCAGAAGGAGCTGCTCGACAACCTCCGCGTGAGCGTGCGGGCGGCCAAGGAGAACGGCTGGCCGCTCGATCACTTCCTGTTCGCGGGACCGCCGGGGCTGGGCAAGACCACGCTGGCGCACGTGATCGCCAACGAGCTCGGCGTGAACCTGGTGGTGTCGAGCGGCCCGGCGATCGATCACAAGGGCATGCTGGCCGGGTTGCTCACGCAGCTGGGCGAGCGCGACGCGCTGTTCATCGACGAGATCCACCGACTGTCGCCGATCGTCGAGGAGAACCTCTATCCCGCGATGGAGGACTTCCGCTTCGATCTGTTCATCGGCGACGGCCCGCACGCCAAGGCGATGGCCATCCAGCTGCCGCGCTTCACGCTGCTCGGCGCGACCACGCGCATGGGCCTCCTGTCGGCGCCGCTCCTCGACCGCTTCGGCTTCCACTGGCAGCTCCGCTACTACGACCTCCCCGACATGACGGCGATCGTGCAGCGCAGCGCGCGCCTCATCGGCGTCGGCATCGACCAAGGCGGCGCCACGGAGATCGCGCGCCGCGCGCGCTCGACGCCGCGCATCGCGAACCGTCTCCTGCGGCGCGTGCGCGACTTCGCCGCGGTCGAGGGCAACGGCACCATCGACGCCAAGGTCGCGTCGGGCGCGCTCGATCGCCTCGCCGTCGATCACACCGGCCTCGACACCCTCGACCGCGCGTACCTGACGGTCGTGTGCGAGCGCTTCGACGGCGGCCCCGTCGGCGTCGAGGCCATCGCCGCGTCGCTGTCCGAGGAGCGCGGCACGCTGGAAGAGGTCGTCGAGCCCTTCCTGCTCCAGATCGGCTTCATCGCGCGCACCCCGCGCGGCCGCGTCGCGACCGCGGCGGCCTACGCTCACCTCGGCCTGATCGCGCCGGCGAAAGCGCCGAGCGGCGGCGGCCCCCAGGGTCGCCTGTTCTAGGCGACGCGCTCGCCGAAGATGGCGGTGCCGATGCGGACGAGGGTCGCGCCCTCGGCGATCGCGACGGCGAAGTCGGAGCTCATGCCCATGGAGAGATGGGGCAGCGGTGAGGTGGGCGTGGCGAGCGCGTCGCGGAGCTGGCGGAGCGCGCGGAAGGCGAGGCGCACGGCCTCGGGATCGTCGGTGGGCGGCGGCATCGTCATGAGGCCGTCGAGGCGGACGCCGGCGACGTTGCGGAGGGCGTCGACCAAGGCGCGCGCGGCGTCAGGTGAGACGCCGGTCTTCTGCTCCTCGCCGCCGACGTTCACGGCGGCGAGGATGGGCTGGATCGTGCCGGCGGCGGCGGCGCGCTTGCCGAGCTCGACGGCGAGGTCCAGCGAGTCGACGGCGTGGACGAGCGCGACCTGCCCGGCCACCAGGCGCGCCTTGTTGCGCTGCAGGCGGCCGATGAAGTGCCAGCGCAGCGACGCGGATGCGGGCGAGGCGCCCGCGCGCTTGGCGACCAGCTCCTGCGCGTAGTTCTCGCCGACGTCGAGCGCGCCGGCGGCGGCGACCTCGTCGACCGCGCTCGCCGGGTGCAGCTTCGAGACGGCGACGATCGTCACCTCGTCGGGGCGGCGGCCGGCGGCGACGCACGCGGCGTCCACCTCGGCGCGCACGGCACGCCAGCGCTCGGCGATCGTGCCCGGCGTCGTCATGCCGGTTGCCCACGGTCGAAGGCGACGTCGGCGGCGCCGGTCTCGCGCAGGAGCGCCACGACCTCGGCGAGCGGCAAGCCGATCACGTTGGTGATGGACCCGCGCACCGCGGACACGAGCGCCGCCGCGATGCCCTGCACCGCGTACGCGCCGGCCTTGCCGCGCCACTCGCCCGACGCGACGTAGCCGGCGATGTCGTCCTCGCGGGCCGCGACCATGTCGACCTCGCTCGTGACGACGAGCTCGCGCGCGCCCTGCGGTCCCACCACGCACACCGCCGTGGTCACGCGATGCGTGCGTCCGACCAGTCGCCGCAGCATGGACGCGGCCTCGGCGTCGTCGGCGGCCTTGCCGAGCACGAGGCCGTCGATCTCGACGATGGTGTCGGCGGCGAGCACCCAACCGCCCGGCCCACGCGCGATCGCCGAGGCCTTCTCGGCGGCGACCCGGGCGACGTACGCCAGCGCCGCCTCGCCCGGGCGGAGCGACTCGTCGATGTCCGCCGGTCGGACGACCAGCTCGACGCCGACACGCTGGAGCATCTCGAGGCGGCGCGGCGACGCCGAGGCGAGGACGAGCGTCACTGCTGCGGCGGCCAGCCACCACCGGCCGGCGGATAGCCCCCACCCGGCGGCGGCGGATAGCCACCAC
>DATLEB010000094.1:0-13466 GCA_035525615.1 Kofleriaceae bacterium
AAGCTCGTGCCGCTTCTGCCCGTGGTGGCAGAGTCGCTGCGGGCCCACCGGTTGCGGATGGTCGCAACCCAGCATCCCGGTCTCCATGCCGGGTGGATCTTCCCGACCGAGGCGGGCGGCCTTCACAAGGGGTCGCCGCTGCGGAAGGTGCTCGACGAGGCGTGCGCCGCGGCGAGCGTGGGTCGGCGGGTGACGCCGCACGGCCTGCGCCACACCGCGAACGACCTCCTGCGGCGAGTCGCCTCAGCAGAGGTGACGCGCGCGATCGTGGGCCACGCGACCGAGCAGATGACGCACCACTACAGCCACGTGGACGAGAACGAGAAGCGCGCGGCGGCCGCGCGCGTGCTGGACGTACTAAACGGAAGAAAAGGGGTGGAGACTGGGGTGGCGGACGACCAGGCGTCCGCCGGGGCTCCCGCGCCAGAAAAGAAAAACCCGGCGGGGTCGCCGGGTTAGTCAGAGGAGCCGCCCGGATTTGAACCGGGGAATGGTGGTTTTGCAGACCACTGCCTTACCACTTGGCTACGGCTCCGTCGTTCGAGGGGTTTACCCCACGAAGGTGGTAGGTGGCAAGATGGCCCGCGTGGAGCTGATCGGCAAACGCGTGCTCGTCGTGGGCGGGGCAACCGCGGGTGCGGGCGCGGCGCTGTTTCTGGCGCGTGCGGGCGCGCGCGTGACGCTGTTCGAGCGGGTGGCGGATCCGCAGGCGGTGGGCGCGGGCATCGGGATGGCGGAGAACGGGCTCGCGGTGCTGGAGGCGCTGGGGCTGGGGGCGGCGATCGAGGCGTGTGCGCGGCCGGTGCCGGAGCCGCGCATCGTCGATGGCGCGGGGCGAATCGTGTTCTCGCCGGGGGGCCCGCCGCCGCGCGTGCTCATGCTGCGGCGGAGCGAGCTGCAGCAGGCGCTGCTCGACGCGGTCGCGGCCGACGAGCGGATCGAGCGGCGGTTCGGCGCCGAGGTGACGGCGAGCGATCCGGCGGCGGGCAGCGTGACCGTCGGTGGTGAGACGGTGCGCGGTGATCTCGTGATCGGCGCCGACGGCGTGCACTCGCGCGTGCGCGCGTCGGGTGATCACGGGGCGCGCGAGCGCCAGCCGGGGATCGAGTACGTGCGCGTGGTGGTGCCCGGCGAGCACGCGCGCTGCGAGGAGGCCTGGACGCCGGAGGGGCTGTTCGGAAGTTTCCCGGTGAGCGGCGGGCAGACGTACGTGTACGCGTCGGCGGGCGGTCCGGCGGTGAAGGCGGCGCTCGCGGCGCGCGACGTCGCCGCGTTCCGCGAGGCGTGGGCTCGCGTGTACGCGCCGGCCGGCGAGATCCTCGCCGGGCTCGCGCGCACGGAGGATCTGATCGTGAACCGCGTGCTGCGCGTGACGTGCGCGCGCTGGTTCGATCGCGCGCAGGTGCTTGTCGGCGACGCCGCGCACGCGATGCCGCCGAACCTCGGGCAGGGCGCGAACAGCGCGCTCGTCGACGTGGCCGTGCTCTTCGACGAGCTGCGCCGTGCGGCCGATCTGCCGGCGGCGCTCGCCGCGTACCAGCGACGCCGGCACAAGGCGGTCGCGCGCGTCGCGAAGATGTCGGAGCAGCTGGGGCGGATCGCGGAGTACACGAACCCGGCGATCCGCTGGTTCCGCGATCGCGCGCTCATGCCGCTCGCCGCGCAGTTCGCCGGCGGCGCCGCCGCGCAGGCGCGGGTGCTGCAGGAGGCGCCGGAGACGCTGCGCGCGCTGGCGCAGCCCGGTTAGTGCGACCAGCGGTTGCCGATGGGCGCGTCGGCCGGGCGCGCCGGCCGCGGGAGATCGAGCAGGAAGGCGGCGAGGAGTGATGCGCGGTCGGGGAGGAAGTGGTCGGTCAGCGCGATCGACAGCTTGTAGCGCGTGACGCCGTCGACGACCTCGAGGTCGGCGTCGCGCTCGGACACGTGCACGAACCCGAGCGACGGCGGCCACACCAGGCCACCGCCGATGGGCGCGTTGTTCGAGAAGCGGTGGCAGCCGGCGCACGACATCGCCTGCGCGCGCGCGACGATCTCGTCGGGGGTGAGCGTGCTGCCCAGCCCGGCGAGGCGCGTGGTGAGCGCGTTGCGGAAGGGGCTCGTGGTCGCGCCCGCCGGCGCGAAGTGCGCCGCGAACTGCGTCTCGAGGACGGCCGCCGCGGCCTGGCTCTGGCCCGAGTTGAAGGTGTCCGTGACCTTCAGCCCGACGCTGCCGACCGTGGCGCCGGCGAGCGACGGCACGCGATCGACGACCTCGGCCTGGAACGGCGTCAGCGTCGGGCCGTCGGCGAAGAGCGGGCCGAACGGGTTCACCTTGTCGGTGACCGGCACGAGCTGGAGCGTGCAGGTCGCGCCGCACACCTTGCGCAGCTTGAGCTCGCGCAGCGACCAGACGCGCGGCGCGACCGGCTGCACGAACTGGTTGGTGCGGATCTGGCCGGCGCCGAGCGGGTTGTCGCCGAAGTTGCTCCACTGCACGACCGGATCGAACTCGTGCCAGCCGTCGAAGTAGATCTCCTCGAGCAGATCGGCGCGCGCCGCGAGGTCGGGCTCGTCGGAGAGCTCGGCGAACTGCGCGACCAGCTTCTTGCATCCGCGCAGGCCCTGGTTGACGTGTGGGTTGCGCATCGCCGCCTCGAAGATGACGAGGTTGCGGTCGAAGCCGTCGGTGCGGCCGGTCGCCTTCGCGTACACGATGCGGTACTCGCCGCAGTGCCGGCCGTCCTCGGGCGCGAGATCGAAGCGCATGAAGAGGCCGATCGGGATGTACGCGCACGTGCTCCCCGCGGCGAACGGATCGCACGACGCCTGCGCGCCTTCGGACGGCGACGGCCGGCACGTGAACGGAAATCCGTTCAGCACCGGGCCCAGCTCCGACGACAGCGTGTCGTCGCAGTGCGGTCCCGCGCCGAGGCCAGGCGCGGGATTGAAGATGTCCCAGCCCTGCTGGAACAGCTGCGTCGACGTGAGCCCGCTGACGCCGCTACCGGCGACCAGCTGATCGAGCACGCGCTGCAGCGAGAAGCGCGCGAGGATCGGCTGCTCGGTGATCGCGAGCGAGCGACGCGGCTCGATGTGCGGCGGTGCTTGGGCCGCCTGGGTTTCATCGTCGAGCGGCGGCGCGGTGCACGCGATGAGCGCTGCGGACAGGCCTACGGCATGCGATCGGAGATCGGTGAACATGACGTGTCTCCTCGGGCCCGAAGTTGGGAGGCGGGCCCAGGAGTCACGAAGCCTGATCGCGCGCGCGATCGCAATCGGCTTCCAGGGGTGATTCCTCGACGAGGATCAGCGCGGGGGTGTGGCGTACGTTCGCGCGGGGAAGGGATCCGCTTGATCGCGGCGGTCGAGCTCGGCGGGAGTCCACACCGCGCCTTTCTCCGCGAAGACCGCGACGCCGATGACGCCCACATTGGCGTCGCCGCTCGTACGCGCCGCGTACGACGACGCGACTCGACCGAAGCGGAACGCGGCGACCTCGGACTCGGTCTGGCGGAAGCCGTCGATGACGAGCACGCCGTGCGGATCGACGAGATAGCCGCGCCGCTCCGGCGTCGCGGGCTGGCCGTCGATCACGTCGAGGCCGTCGACCGACGCGACGATCTCGAAGCGCGCCGAGGTCGCATTGCGCACGACCAGTCGGTAGCGCTCGCCGTCGCCGCCGACCACGAGGTTGCGCCCGCTGGCGCGCACGCCGGGCAGCAGGTCGCCGCCGTCACCGACGAGCGAGATGCCGATCGAGCCGTCGCCGACGAAGGTCTCGAGCGGCGCGATGGTTCCACCGACGTGATCGGCGTGTGCGCGCACGCCGTCCTCGTCGTTGTAGTGGATGACGGCCACCGCCCACGGCGACGGCGTCGAACGCTCGAACGGCCGCGTCGTGACCGGCGACCAGATCGATTCACCCCAGGTGGTGCCGAGGCCGGGGCGCGTGTCGGGAGCGGGTTGATCGATCGCGATGTCGCCGCGGCCGCCGCCCGAGGACGACGACGACGGCGGCGGCACCGACACGTGCGAGTCGTACGATGGCGACGGTCCGGGTGCCGAGTAGTCCGCGGCGACCGGTGTCCCGGCGTACGGCGTCGACGGCGCGGTCGAGGCGGGCTTGTATCCGCCGCCGGCCATGGTCGAGCCACAGCCGGCGAGGAGGAGGAGGGGAAGGATCTTGGCGAGCGACATGAGGGCTCCTTGGGTGAGGCAGTCAGGGACGGGTGTGCACACGCCAGCGGGCCGGAACGCAGGCAGACCAGGGGCCGGCGGCGGGGATCCAACCGGCACGCAACATGCCCTCTGAACGCCGGACCCCGGCGCGCGCTTACACCGGGATCAGAACGGCCAGAGGTTCCAGAGGTAGTACAGCCCGCCGAACGCGAACGCCGTGAGCGCCCACGCGTTCATCACGATGATCACGGACGGCGGGAGCGGCCGGCGATACACGCGGGTCGCGACGAACGCGACCGCGCCGCCGACGAGCCCGCCGCCGATGCCCCAGAGGAGCGTGCCGTAGTAGTTGATGGGCACCCTCTGCGTCGGGCCGTCCTGCCACCACCACGCGCCGGTGTACGGATCGTGCTGGAGGCGCGTCCAGCCGCCCCAGTCGCACAGCCAGTACGCGAGCGCGCCGCCGATGATCGCGGCGGTGGCGATCACGTAGACACGCTGCCACGCGGGGCGCCCCGTCGCGGCGTCCGCGGCGGCGTCCTCGTGGCCGGCGGCAGCGTCAGCTTCCATGACACCGCGCGCAGCCGTGGCCCGTCATCTTGAACGCGCGCTTGCCGTCGTGACACGGCGCGCACGCCGGCTTCTTCGGCGACCGAAGCGTGGCCGCGTCGGTCGATGCGGCGACGCCGTCGTGGCAGGTCGTGCAGGTCTCGGCGGCGTGCACGTCGTGACGGAAGCGCGCGCGCACCGACCACGCGGCGCCGGTGCGCTCCTCGACGCGCGCGCGCTCGAGGCCGAGCGCGTGGCACGTGGCGCACGCATCGAGGGTCGGTGCGGGCGCGCCCGCCGTCTTCGTGCGCGTGTGGCAGCCGCTGCCCGTGCAGGCGCCGTGTCCGCGCGGCGGCCGCAGCTCGCGCGTCGCCGTCGTCAGCGTGTGGCAGCGCGCGCAGTCGAGCGTCGCGTGCGCGGCGTGGTTCATGCGCGCGCCGAGCTCCGAGCGCGGCGCCGGCAGGCGATCGGCGATGAGCGCGCGCCACGGCTCGGTGCTGGCGTGGCATGCGCCGCACGTGGTCGGCTCGCGCTTGCCGAAGTCGCCGGCGTGGCAGCTCGCGCATGCCGCGTGACCGCTGACGGCGGGCTCGCCGCGGCTGTCGAGCGCGTGGCACGCGGCGCAGTTGTCGAGCGGTAGCCGCGACGCGTGGGCGTCGTGCGCGAAGCGGGCGGCCGGGCGCGCGATCTCGGCGCGCGTCTTCGGGGGGCTGGTGTGGCAGCTGGTGCAGCGCTCGGTGATCGCGAACGCGATTTTGGCGTCGTGGCAGCCCGCGGTCGCGCACTGCGCGGCCGTCGGCGGCGTCAGCTCGAGGCCGGTGGCGGCGGTGATCGAGACGTGGCACGTCGCGCACGCGACGGCCGAGGCGGGCGCGCGCGACGCGTGGCGCGTGTGCGAGTAACCGGCGGCGCCGACGGCGAGCGGACCGCGCACGAGGCGCGGCAGCGCGTTCGCGCCGTACGCGGCGACGTGGCAGCTCGTGCAGGCCGCCATCGGCGCCGGACCCGACGCGGGCAGCGCGGTCGCGACGGCGGGTATGGGCGGCGGAGCACCCGCGGGATGACAACCGATGCAGCGCGCGTGCGGCCTCGCGGTGGGCGCGGGCCTGGCGGCCGGCGCGGTTGCCCTGGCACCGGGCGTGGCGTGACACAGCTCGCACCTCGCGCTCGCGTGCTTCGCGTGCGAGATCGTCATCGGGAAGTCGGGCTCGATCTGGTACGGCGGGTATGGCACCGCCGGCTTCGGCGTGCCGAGGTCCGCCTGGGCGTGGCACGTCGTGCAGACCTGCTCGAGCTCCTCGGCGAGCGTGAGCGCCACGCCCGGCCTGGGCGCCCACACGTGGCACGAGCCGAGGCATGCCTTGTGACCGGGACGCCCGACGAGCACGCCGGCGGGGGTCACGGGATGACACGCCGTGCACGCGAGCGACGGCTTGCCGACCACGGTGATGCGGCCGTCGTGCACGATGTGATCGAAACCGGTGGCGCTGGTCCGCGCCTGCGCCGCGGCGACACCGGCGAGCGCGAACAGCGTGACGAGCACGATCGGCGCGCGCACTAGAACTGTCCCTCGGCGAGGACGCGCAGCGCCTTCAGGCCGCGGATCTCCGGGGCCCAGTCGAGCGCCGACGAGATGTCGTACTCGGCGCGGAGGCGCAGGCGGCGCGTCACCCACGCGTCGAACGACACGCGGCCGCCGCCGCGCACGTCGAACTCGCCGAGGATCACATCCTCCTCGAGGTCGCCGGCGCCGCCGACCTGCGGATCGGGCGTGCCGTCGTCGCGGTAGAGCTCGGCCCAGCGGGTCCGACGCGCGAAGATCTCGAGCGCCGCCGAGAACTTGCGGGCGCCGCCCGAGAAGCGCGCGACCAGGCCACCCTCGATCATGTTGCGCTCGCCGATGTTGCGCACCGGCAGGTCGAGCGTCTGCACCACGTTCTCGACGTCGACGATCGGCAACATCGGATCGCGGTGGCGATAGGTGCGCCACAACCCCTGCGCGCCGACGATGAAGGCGCGGCGGACGCGCACCTCGATCGCGGAGCCGGTCTCGAGCCAGCCGGCGCTGTGGTAGCTGACCTCGCCGCCCTCCAGCCGCGTGTCGACCGCGAAGCCGCCGTGCACCAGCAGATCGATGTTGGACAGGAGCACGGTACCCGCGCGTGCTCGCGCCGTGGCGCGCGGCAGGCTCGGGCCGCGATCGAGATAGCGGCGCGCGACGTACGGCTCGTCGGGATCGCGGAACGCGTAGTCCCAGATGACGTCGCGGCGATGGCGGTAGTTGCCGTCGATGACGAGGCGCGTCTCCTCGGAGAGGCGGTACCGGACGGTGACGCTCTCGTGCGCGATGGCGCCGTCGAAGGTGCGCACGGTACCGGTCGCGAGCAGATCCTTGCCGGGGCTGATGTCGAACGTGGCGTCGGCGTGGCCGTGGTTCTCGAACGCGAGCGCGCGCAGGCGCAGGAGGAATGGCAGCTTGAAGCGGCGCATGTCGATCGACGCCTCGGCGCCGGTGACCGCGCCGCGCTGCGAGCGCAGGTCGGGATAGTCGGAGTTGTAGGCCCACCACGCCGGCACGCGCGCGCCGCCGAACGCCGAGACCCGGAAGCCCTTGCCGCTCCATTGCATCCACAGGCCGTCGAGCTGCGCGGTGACCGGGCCGTAGATGTGCTGGCGGCCGGCGCGCACGACCAGCGTCGAGAGCGGGCCGCGCTCGACGACGCCGTCGGCCTCGGCCCAGCCGGCGCGGAACTGGAAGTCGGCGGTCGAGTCCCACGCCGTCGGCACCGGCGCGAAGCGCGGCAAGGTCGGCACGATGCGGAACTGCGACGCGAGGTACGCGGAGAGGCCAGGGACGACGATGCGGTCGACGCCGAGGAACGCGTCGCCGAACGCGTAGGCGCGCGCGCGGTCGTAGCCGATCCGCGCGCGGTACGCGTCGTCCTCTTCGGCGCCGGTGCCGATCTGGTTGCCGGCGAGCGTGAGGCCCTTGGGCGATGGCTCCGCGCCGTCGACGGCGAAGCCGAGCACGAGCTGCGCGCGCATCGTCGGGAGGATGTCCTCCTCGGGCTCGACCACGGCGGTGACGCCGGGACGCGATGCGGCGAACGTGAGCGGATCCTCGGACGGCGCGTGCGGGATGATCGGTCGCGTCCTGGCGGCGGTGCGCACCGGCGGTCGGACGCGCATCGTCATGCGGGCGACGAACGGCAGCGACTTGGCGCGCAGGTCGATCACGTTGCCCGTGCCCGCGCCCGTGTCCGGCTCGGCTGCGCCGACGCGCGCCAGCGCCGCGAGCACGACGGCGATCACCGCGGCCCGCGTCACGGCGTGATCCCCTGATGGCAGCCGGCGCCGACGCAGTCGGTGACCGGCTCGTGGCAGGTGAGGCAGCTGCGCGGGTTCTGGCGCGCGAGGTCGCCGTGATCACCGGTGCCGAACGAGCCGAGGGGCGCGTGCGAGCGCGGCGGCCGGCGATGACACGCCGTGCAGTAGTCGACGACGTGGCAGGTCGCGCAGCGATCCGACGCGACCACGGCGTCGCTGCCGTGGTCGTACTCGCGCCACAGGACGGTGTGATCCTGCGGTCGCATGACCTGGTGACACTCGTCGCACGCGGCGCGCGGGCTGCCCGACATCATCTGGTGGCAGCCGGCGCAGCGCGTGGCGTCGCTGGCCTCGGCGCGGTGATCGCGGCGGAAGGCGAGGGTGTGATCGATCGGACGCTCGGTGCCGGGCAGGTGTGAGCGCGGCGCGAGCGCGCCGATGGTCTCGGCCTTGGCGGTGTGGCACGTCTCGCAGATGCGCATGCGCTTGGCGACGGGCACGCGCGCGGCGTCGTCGTGGCACGCCACGCACGTCGCGGTCGACGGTGGATCGTGGCGCTCGCCGGTCGCCTGCGTCGTGCTCTCGTGGCACGCCTCGCACGCGATGCGCTCGCCGCGCGCGTCGGTGCGGTGCAGCGCGTGCTCGAAGCGGAGGTCGCCGGTGATCAGCTTGCGCGGCTGGCGCGCGGCGGTGGTCGGCTGGTGGCAGAGCGTGCACGCCGAGAGCGCGGGTACGCCCTCGAGGCCGACCTCGTCGGCGTGGCAGCGCGCGCACGCGCCGTGGTTGGCGGCGGCGGGGCGCTCGGCGTCGGCGCCGCCGTGGCAGTCGCTGCACGCGACGTGGAAACCGACCGCGCCCTCCATGCGGTCGTCATCGAGGTGGACGGTGTGCGAGAAGCGCGACGGGAGGCTGCGGACCGCGTCGTCCAGCGGGAACGGACGCAGCGGGCTCGGGCGCGCGCCGGTGGGATCGACCGACGTGTGGCAGACGCGGCACATCGGGCCGGGCGCGGCGGCGAAGGCGTCGGCGTGGCAGTCGTCGCACGGGGCGTGATCGTCACCGCCGGGCGGGCGCGCGGTGCCGGCCTGCACCGACGCCGGATCGTGGCAGGTCGGGCAGCCGGTGGCGGTGTGCGCGCCGTGCGGGAAGCGATCGGGTCCGGCGACGAGCGGCGGCGGAGGTGGTGGCTTGGCGCGGCGACAGGCGGCGGTCGCGCCGAGCGTGAGCGCGAGGGCGGCCAGCGCGACGAGCGCGAGCACAGCGGACCCCGAACGCATGAGGCGACGCTACCACTAGATGGTTCGCGCCGGCACGGGGCGCGGCATTTCCTCGACGGTGTCAGGCTGGCAGATCGCGACGGTGGACGTAGGGGCGACCCGGCCCGAGCGGGACGTCGACGAGGTCGCGCGCCGCGGGCGCGTGCGGACGCCAGCGCGTGATCGCGAAGCCGCGTTCGCCCGGCGGTGTGTAGCGCGCGATGGCGAGGGCGCCGGGGCGATCGCGGTGCAGCGCCCACGGGTCGGCGGCGATCGCGGTGTGCGTGAGGACCTCGCCGCCGCGCGCGACGTGGTCGCCGGCGGCGGCCCAGAAGCGCTCGACGAGGGCGGCGCCCGGCGGTGCGCGGTGCCAGATCGTCGACGGCGCGGCCGCGTCGTCGGCTGGGACGGGGGCGTTGAACGTGACGAGGTCCCAGCCGGTGCCGGCACCGTCGAGGAGGTCGGCGTGCGCGAAGGAGATGTCGCCACGACCTGAAAGCGCGGCCCCCTGCGCGGCGCGGGCGAGCGCGGCGTCGTTCACGTCGGTCGCGCGCACGCGGGTGGCGCGCGCGCCGGCGACCAGCGGCGCGACCGCGGCGCCGGTGCCCACGTCGAGCCACGCGCCGAGCGCGCCGGTCGGCAGGCAGGCGGCGAGGTGCAGGCTCGAGTCGTCGGGCCAGGGGACGCGGCCCTCGCCGGTCGCGTCCAGCCGATCGACCACGACCACGCCCGCGCCGAGAACGGCGAGGGCGGCGGTCGCGTGCAGCACACCGTCGCGCTCGCCGCCGCGCTCGACGATGAGGGCGGCGTCGCGCAGCGGTGCGAGCGCCGCACCGAGCGCGCGCGTCGCTGCGGCGGCGTCGACGTCGCGCCCGGCGACGAGCAGCCAGATCGGCAGCGCGGCGGGCGGGCACGGCGTCGGCATCGCACGCGCGGCCGCCGCGGCCGGGACGGCGCTGGGCGCGCTGGCGCCGAGGCACGCGAGCACGGCGCGTTCGCCGACGACGCGCGACAGCGCCGCGAGCGCGGTCGTCGTCGCTCCGGCGCTCGCGGTCATCGCCGCAGCTGACGGCGGGCCATGTCGTACTCGAAGAACAGCACCATGTCGGTGCGCACCACATCCTCGAGCAGGCGGCGGACCTCGCCGGGGTCCTTGCTGGTCGGGCCGAGCACCGCGCGGTAGTACGTCAGCTCGGCGCGGCGGGCGCGCGTGGTGGCGCGCGCGTCGAGCGCCTCGACGGTGGCGCGGCCGGTCGCGAGGCGCGCGACGTCGTCGTACCAGAGCGGACCGTCGCGACCGGCCAGGTACTCGCTCGCCAGCCGGTCGTCGGGGCGGCCGTTCCGGCGATCCTCGGCGAGGATCCACAGGCACAGGTACACCTTGTGATAGTCGCTCACGCGATCGGAGCCGAGCGCGTCGTAGAACACGTCGCGGGCGCGGTCGACCTCGTCCTGCATGATCAGGTACGCGATGATCTGCACGTGGCTCTCGGCGCCGCCCGGGTCGGCCTCGATCGCGCGCGCGAAGTTCTCGATCGCCTCGTCGCGCATCCCGATGCCCCAGAAGAGCTTGCCGATCTCGGCGAAGCGCTCGCCGGCGAGGTGCGGCGGGAGGTCGACCGTCTCGCCCAGCCGCGCCCAGATCTCGAGCGCCTCGTGCCAGCGCCGCATCGCGCTCGCGCTGTCGCCGCCGCCGCGCGCGGCATCGCCCGCGAGGCGGAGCAGCTTGGCTCGCGCGTACTGCGCCGCGGGCTCGTCGCCGCCGAGGCCTGCGCCGCGCTCGAGATGACGGCGTGCGACGTCGAACTCGCCGAGCTTGAGCGCGATCGTGCCCAGCGTCTCGAGCGCCTCGATGGTCGGCTCGAGCCGCACCGAGCGATCGAGCTCGCTGCGCGCGGCGGCGAGCTCGCCCACGGCAGCGAGGCCGCGGCCGTAGGCGGCGAGCGCCTCGGCCCACGTCGACGACCACTCGTGATCCGGGAACTTCTTCTCGATCTCGCCGTAGAAGCCGCGCAGCTCCTCGAGGCGCGCGCGCGCCGCGTGCGGGCGGTCGCCGTGGGTCAGCCGGCCCAGGCGCTCGCGGTAGTGCGACGTCAGGCGATCGGCGAGCTCGGGGTCGGCGGGGTCGGCGCGACGAGCACGCTCGAGCAGCGCGATGGGCTGGTCGAGGCGCTCGAGGTCGTAGGCGTGGCCGGCGGCGGCGCCGAGCAGGAGCGGGTTGTCCGGGAACCGGACGAGCGCGTCGGTGCACACGGTCAGGGCGGCGCGCGCGGCGCTGGGCTCGTCGTCCTTGCCGTCGTGGCCCTGCCGGAGCGCCCGGGCGAGCGCGGCCCACTCGACGGGGGTGGCGTCGGCGCCGGCGGCATCGCGCGCGGCCTCCTCGAGGGTGCGGATGCGGCCGACCCCGGCGAGGCCGGCGACCGTGCGCCCGATCTCGTCGCTGCGGTGCGCGATCGCGAGCGCGATGGCGATGTCGCGGCCGGCGCGGAACGCGACGCGGATCGCCGGCGAGTCGGGCAGCTTGCCGCTGGTCGCGGCGGCCGTGAGCGCGGCGTCGGCGAGGTTGGCGCGCGCGACGAGCGCGCTCACGTAGCGGTCGGTGAGCGCCGACGCGGGCGCGCGCGTCACCAGCGGCTCGAGCACGTTGATCGTGCCGCTGCCGAGGCCGAGCGGGCCCATGCGTGCGACGCCGAGGTTCTCGGCGTACTCGACCACCTGCTCGAGCTCGTCGCGGTGCGCGGCGGCGTGGGCGGTGTCGGCGATGGCGAGGACGGCGAGCACGAGCGCGGTCTCGCGATCGAGGCCGGCGCGCGCCAGCGAGGCCCGCGCCTTGCGCAACGACGGCAGGTCGCCGGCGAGGTCGACGGCCATCGCGGCCGGCTCCTCCTGCCAGAGCAGCACGAGCTGCCGCACCACGATGTCCACGCGATCGAGGCGGTTGCGCGCGAGCTGGTGATCGAGCCGGCGGACGAGCGACGCGGCGACCTCGCGCCGGAGCGCGTCGTGCTCGTCGCCGGCCGGCATCGCGGCCAGGCGATCGGTCTGCTCGGCGAGGTCGAGGTCGTCGTCGAGCTCGTAGGGCGCGTCCGTGACCGCCGCGTGCGGCGATGCGGGGCCACGGCCGCGGTTACAACCGGCAGCGGCGACCGCGATCGCGGTCACGAGGAGGACGGTGAATCGCACCCGCCGAGCCTAGCATCACGGCGGCGGTGGGACCGGCTCCGACGACGACGTGGAGGCCAGCGGCGGCACCACGTCGAAGCGCAGCACGAAGGGCGAGGGACCGCGGCGCATCTCGGCGACGATGACGTCGGCCTTGTAGAGCTCGGCCCAGAGGTCGGCGAGGTCGGTGGGCTTCACGAGCACGCGGCCGTTCACGCTGACGAGCACGTCGCCGACCACGAGATCGATGCCGCTGAAGCGCTCGCCGCAGCTGCGGATGAAACGCACGAGGCGCCAGCCTGCGAACTTGCCCTGGTTCTCGACCGCGGCGACCTCGAAGCATTGCAGGAGCTCGCCCGGCTGCGCGTCGAGTGTGGCAAGGAGCACGGCGCGCTCGATCGAGCCTTCGCGCACGGCCGGCCCGGTGGGCGCGGGTGGGGACGGGGGCTCGGTGCGGGAGGAGGCGGCGGCGGTCGCGGCGGCGGCCTGGGCGTCGCGCGCGGCGCGCGACCGCGGATCGTCCTCGTCGAACGGCGAGCGTGGATCGACCTTGGGGCTGCAGGCGGCGACGGCGACGACGACGGCGACGGCGATGGCGACGGCGACGGCGACGGCGGGGGCGACGGCGGAGGCGGGGGCGGTGAGGGCGGAGAGTGCGGAGAGGGCGGAGAGGCGCCGCATACCTTGACGCTGCCAAGTCGGAGGCGGAGTGGCAAGTTCTGCGAGCGAATCAGCCGGTTCTCGGCTTTGCTCGTCAAGGGACGACGTCAAGGTCGAACGTCAACGGTGGGGTTCAGGTTCAGGTTCAGGTCAAGGTCAAGGTCAAGGTCAAGGTCAAGGTCAAGGTCAAGGTCAAGGTCAAGGTCAAGGTCAAGGTCAAGGTTGAGGTTCAGGTTGAGGTTGAGGTCAACGGAGGAAGGTGAGGTCGAGGAGGCGCACCCAGATGTTCGACGCCGCATGAACGGCCACCGACGGCGCGATCGACCCGGTCGCCGATCGCATCCAGCCGAACAG
>DATLEB010000100.1:0-20310 GCA_035525615.1 Kofleriaceae bacterium
CTACCCCCTGCTCGTCGGCGCCTTCGCGCTGCTCGCCGCCGTCCTCGTCGTGGGCGTGCGCATCAACCAGGCGAAGCGCTGGTTCGTCCTCGGGCCGCTCTCGTTCCAGCCGGTCGAGCTCGCCAAGCTCGCGCTGGTCACGTACCTGGCGGCGTCGCTGTCGCGCAAGGCCGAGAAGGTGAAGACCTTCACCGACGGGTTCGTCCCGCACCTCGTCGTCTGCGCCGTGATGATGGTCGTCCTGCTGCTGCAGCCGGACCTCGGCTCGTCGATCATCCTCGGCGCGACGACGTTGACGATGCTGTTCGTCGCCGGCGCGCGGGTCTCGTACATCGTGATGGCGGTGCTGGCGGCGATGCCCGTCGCGTACCAGCTCATCATCGGCACGCCGTGGCGGCTGCGTCGCTTCATGGCGTACTTCAACCCCGAGGCGTTCAGCGATCGCGAGGCCTACCAGATGGTGCAGGCGCACGTGTCGCTGGGCTCGGGCGGGCCGTTCGGCGTCGGCCTCGGCAACTCGAAGCAGTCGCTCGGCTACATGCCGGAGGGCCACAACGACTTCATCCTGGCGCCGATCGGCGAGGAGCTCGGGTTCCTCGGCGTGGCGATCGTGCTGGCGCTGTTCGGCGTGCTGGTGTGGCGCGGCGTGCGCGCGGCGCTCGGCGCGCGCGACACGTTCGGCGGGTACGTCGCGCTCGGCATCACGATGATGTTCGGGCTGCAGGCGCTCCTCAACGTCGGCGTCGTCCTCGGCGTCGTGCCCAACAAGGGCATCACGCTGCCGCTGGTCAGCTACGGCGGCACGTCGCTCATCGTGACCATGTTCCTCATCGGCCTGGTTCTGAACGTCGGGCGGCGAGCCGAGTTCGTGTCGCGCAAGCGCCTCCTGGTCAACCAGGCCAGGCCGCTGCGTCGCCGGCAACGCGTTTCCGTCGTCGTCGGGTAGAGTCCGGGCATGACGTCTGGGTACTGGACCGCGCTCGGCGGCGGCGCGCTGATCGGGCTCGCCGCGACCATCCTGTGGGTCTCGCTCGGGCGGGTGGCCGGTGTGTCCGGCGTGTGGGGCGAGATCCTCGCGCCCGCGACGCGTGATCGCGGCTGGCGGGTGGCGTTCGTGGCCGGGATGGTGATCGCGGGCGTGGTCGCGGCGATGGTGTCGCCGTCGGCGGTGACGCGCTCGCCGGCGCCGCTCGCGGTCGTCGCGATCGGCGGCCTGCTGGTGGGATTCGGGACTCGACTCGGGACCGGGTGCACGAGCGGTCACGGCGTGTGCGGGCTCGCGCGCTTCTCGCGGCGGTCGCTCGTCGCCGTGATGACGTTCATGCTGACGGGCGGCCTCACCGTCGCGGTGGTGCGCGCGCTCGGAGGCTGGTCGTGACGCGCGGATTTCCGCAGCCGGCGACCCCGGCGGCGATCGTCGCGGCGTTCGTGGCGGGCGCGGTGTTCGCGGTGGGCCTCGTGCTCGCCGGCATGACCCAGCCGGCGAAGGTGATCGCGTTCCTCGACGTCGGCGGCGCCTGGGATCCCACGCTCGCGTTCGTGATGGTCGGCGCGATCGCGTCGCACGTCGCGGGGCTGTGGCTGACGAGCCGGCGCACCGTGCCGCTGTTCGCGTCGGATTTCTCGGCGCCGACGCGCAAGGACATCAGCGCGCCGCTGGTTCTCGGTGCGGCCGTGTTCGGTATCGGCTGGGGCCTCGTCGGTTACTGCCCGGGTCCCGCGCTCGCGTCGCTCGGCTCGGGCGCCGACACCGCGCTCGTCTTCGTCGGCGCGGCGACCGCGGGCATGCTCCTGCAGCACGCGGCGAAGCGCACCGCCGTCAGTCCCTGAGCGTCGCTGATCGCCACGCGCCTGGCGAGCTAACCCTTGAACGTCGACGGGCCGGGATCGCCGAACGGCTCGTCGCGATCCTTCACGGCCTGCTTGAAGCCGGCCTGCATGGCGCGGCCCTGGAACGCGTAGCCTTCCCTGGTGTGGCGCGCGATGCCGTCGAAGTAGATCGACATTGCCTGCGTGGTGTAGAGGCCCTGCGCCATCACGGTCTGGTTGCACATCAGCTTGTGCATCACGAGCTGATTCACCGGCACGCGCGCGATCCGCTCGAGCAGCGTCTCGAAGCGCGCGTCGAGCTGATCGCGAGGCGCGCACTCGATCGCCAGCCCCCAGTCGACCGCCTCGCGCCCCGACAGACAGTCGCCGGTGTACAGCAGCCGCTTGGCCTTCTCGAGGCCGATGCGGTGCACCCACATGCCCGTCGTCGGCACGCCCCACACGCGCGCCGGCGGATACCCGATCTTCGCCGTGTCCTCGATCACCAGCAGGTCCGAGCACAGGGCCATGTCGGTGCCGCCGGCGACGCAGAAGCCGTGCACCTTGCACACCACGGGCTTGTCGCCGTGGAACAGGCTCATGAAGCCGCGGACGTTGCGCGACATCATCTGCCAGTCGACCGCCGGGTCCCAGGTGTCGTGTGGGTTGTGGTTCTGCGCCATGACCACCGGGTCGAGCGGCGTGCCGGCGTGCTCGGAGGTCGCCGTCATGCCGTCCATGTTCCCCTCCGCCGACGCCGCGAGGTCGTAGCCGCCGCAGAAGCCCTTGCCGTTTCCGGACAGCGCGATCACGTGCACGCGTGCGTCGAGGTTGGCGCGCTCGACGCACGCCGCCAGCTCGCGCGGCAGATCGATCGTGATGCCGTTGCCCCGGTGCGGGCGGTTGAGGGTGATGCGGGCGATGCGGCCCGTGACCTCGTAGGTCATCGTCGTGAGCGTCTGCGTCTGCGTATCCGACATGCGGCGAACGTAACTCAATACTTTCCCTGGTCGCGCAACTCGGTTCACACTGCCTGAAGGAGTACCCAGCCATGGCGTCGTCTGACCTGCCGGAGTCGCAACACTTCGTTCACGAGGGCCGCCGCATCGCGTACCGCAGCTACGGCAGCGGCTCGCGCGTCGTCATCCTCACGCATGGCCTCTTGATGGACAATCGCATGTTCACCAAGCTCGCCCCGACGCTGGCGGCGCGCGGCAACCGCGTCATCACCGTCGACATGTTCGGTCACGGCGCGTCCGATCAGCCGCACGACCTGGAGTCGTACTCGATGCCGCAGTACGGCGCCGACGTGATCGCGCTGCTCGATCACCTCGGCGTCGCGCAGGCGGTGGTCGGCGGTACGTCGCTCGGCGCCAACGTCGCGCTCGAGGCGGTGATCCTCGCGCCCAACCGCGTGCGCGCGCTGGTGCTCGAGATGCCGGTGCTCGAGAACGCGCTGGCGGCGGCCGCGGCGGCGTTCGTGCCGCTCGCGTTCACGATCCGCATGAGCAAGCGCGGCATGCGGCTGGTCTCGTGGCTGACGCGCAAGATCCCGCGCACGCACTGGCTGCTCGATGTCGCCCTCGACTTCGCCCGCCGCGACCCCGGCTCGTCGCTGGCGATCCTCGACGGGCTCACGTTCGGACGCACGGCGCCGCCGGCCGTGCAGCGCCGCCGCATCACGCAGCCGACGCTCGTGATCGGTCACCCGTCCGATCCCATCCATCCCTTCAGCGACGCCGACCGCACCGCGCGCGAGCTCTGTGGCGCGCGGCTCGTGACCGCGAACTCGATCTACGAGTGGCGCCTGCGTCCCGACCGCCTCGACGCGCACCTCATCTCGTTCCTCGACGAGGTGTGGGCGCACCCGATGGCCGTCGCCAGCTGATCTCGGGAACTCGCGCGCGGTCTCGCGCGTTGCTACAAGGCAATGATGCGACTGCTCATCGCCGGCGGCGGCACCGGCGGACATCTCTTTCCCGGCGTGGCGATCGCCGAGGAGCTGCGGGCGCGCGAGCCGGGCGCGCCGGTCCGCTTCGTCGGGACCGAGCGCGGCATCGAGGCGCGCGTGCTGCCGGACCTCGGGTGGGAGCTGACCTTCATCCGCGTCTCCGGGCTGAAGACGGTGGGCATGATGGGCACGGTGCGCGGGCTGTTCCGCCTGCCGCGCGCCCTGTGGCAGGCGCGCCGCGTCGTGAAGGAGTTCAAGCCCGACGTGGTGGTCGGTGTGGGCGGCTACGCGTCGGGGCCGGTCGTGCTGATGGCGCGGCTGAGCGGGGTGCCGACCGCGATCTGCGAGCAGAACTCGATCCCCGGGTTCACCAACAAGCTGCTCGGCAAGGTCGTGCGCGCGGTGTTCCTGTCGTTCGACGAGAGCAAGCGCTTCTTCAAGACGAAGAAGATCGTGATGAGCGGCAACCCGGTGCGGCGCGAGCTCGCCGCGAAGCTCATCGCCGCGGCGGCGGCCGGCAAGGACGCCGGTGGGCCGGTGACCGTGCTGGTGAGCGGCGGCTCGCAGGGCGCGAAGTCCGTGAACGAGATCGCCGCCGGCGCGCTCGCCGCGCTGGCGAAGGAGCGACCGGTCACGATCATCCATCAGACCGGACAGCACGATCTCGAGGCGACGGCGGCGCGTTACGCTGCGGCCGGGGTGCAGGCCGACTGTCGCGCGTTCATCAAGGACATGGCCGCCGTGTACCAGCAGGCCGACATCGTCGTCGGGCGCGCGGGCGCGACGACCGTGGCCGAGCTGGCCATCGCCGGCAAGCCGGCGATCTTCATCCCGTATCCGAGCGCCGCCGACAATCACCAGGAGCTCAACGCACGCGAGATGGCCGACGCCGGCGCCGCGCTGATGTTCCGCCAGTCGGAGCTCACCGCCGACAAGCTGGCGACCGCGCTGCGCCCGCTCCTCGACGACGCCGCCGCACGCGCGAAGATGGGCGAAGCCATGCGCGCGCTGGCGAAGCCGAAGGCCGCCGCCGCCGTCGTCGACTGGTGTGCCGAGCAAGCCGCCGCGAACTGAACGGGTCGCGGCGCGTGCGATGGCGTAGCTTCGACGGCGATGCGCATCGCTGCGATCTCCGACATTCACGGGAACCTGCCGGCGCTCGAGGCCGTGCTCGCCGACATCGCGGCGCACGGCGCGGACGTGATCGTGAACCTGGGCGACATCGCCAGCGGGCCGCTGTGGCCCCGCGAGACGCTCGAGCGGCTGATGCCGCTGGGGCTGCCGACGATCGCGGGCAATCACGAGCGGCAGGTGCTGACCGATCCGCGCGGGGCGTCGGACGCGTTCGCCGCCGCGCGCATGACCGACGCGCAGCGCGCGTGGTTCGCCGCGCTGCCCGCGACGCGCTGGCTCGACGGCGAGGCGCAGGACGTCTTCCTCTGCCACGGCGCGCCGGCCAGCGACCTCGTCATGTGGCTCGAGACGATCGACCCGGGCGCACCGACGTTGCGCGCCGCCACGCACGCCGAGGTCGCCGCGCGCGCCGGCGGCGTCGACACCTCCGCCGCGACGCTCGTCCTGTGCGGGCACACGCACGTGCCGCGCGTGGTCGCGGTCGACGAGCGCCGCATCGTCGTGAACCCCGGCAGCGTCGGCCTCCAGGCCTACGAGATGGACGAGCCGCACCCGCACGTCGTGGAGAACGGCACGCCGCACGCGCGCTACGCGATCGTGGAGCGCGCCGCCGCCGGCTGGAACGTCACGCACCGCGCGGTCGCGTACGACTGGCACGCTGCCGCGACGCGCGCCGCCGCCGGCAACCGCCCGGAATGGGCGCGCGGACTGGCCCGGGGCTGGCTGCGCGCGAGCGAATAGCGTGGCTCTGCCTGGCGTTACAAGTGGGTGAAGAACCTGAGCCTTTCTGCTATCAACGCGCGCATGTTCCGGAAGCCTGACACCAAGATCCACTTCGTCGGCATCGGTGGCATGGGCATGTGCGGCCTGGCCGAGGTGCTCGCCAACATGGGCTACAAGGTGTCGGGTTCGGACCAGAACGATACGGAGATCACGCGGCACCTGACCGAGATCGGCTGCTCCGTGAAGCAGGGGCACCGCGCCGACAACCTCGGCGAGGCCGACGTGGTCGTCGTGTCGTCAGCCATCAAGGGCTACAACCCCGAGGTCGAGGCCGCGCGCGCGCGCCAGATCCCGGTGATCCCGCGCGCCGAGATGCTCGGCGAGCTGATGCACATGAAGTTCGGCATCGCGGTCGCGGGCGCGCACGGCAAGACCACGTCGACGACGATGGTGCACAGCGTGCTGATGGCCGCCGGTATGGATCCGACCGCGGTCATCGGCGGTCGCGTGAACTCGCTCGGCCTCGCCAACGCGCGCTGGGGCAAGAGCGACTACCTCGTCGCCGAGGCCGACGAGAGCGACGGCTCGTTCCTCACGCTGTCGCCGACGCTCGCGATCGTCACCAACATCGACGCCGAGCACCTCGATCACTACGGCACGTTCGACAACGTGAAGAAGGCGTTCGCCAACTTCTGCAACCGCGTCCCGTTCTACGGCATGAGCGCGCTCTGCCTCGACAACCAGGGCGTGCAGGAGGTCATCCCCAACCTCACCAAGCGCTTCACCACGTTCGGCGTGTCGGCGCAGGCGACGTACCGCGCGCGCAACATCCGCCACGAGGGCCTGGTCACGAAGTTCGTGGCGTGGCGCCGCGCCGACGAGCTCGGCGAGGTGACGCTGCCGATGCCGGGGCATCACAACGTGCTGAACGCACTCGGCGTGCTCGCGGTCGCCGACTTCCTCGAGGTCCCGTTCGCCACGTACGTCGCGGCGATCAGCAAGTTCGAGGGCATCCAGCGCCGCTTCACGGTGCGCGGCGAGGTCGGTGGCGTCACCGTCGTCGACGATTTCGGCCATCACCCGACCGAGGTGCGCGCCACGCTCTCGGGGGCGCGCGCCGCGTTCGCCGGTCGCCGCATCATCGCGGCGTTCCAGCCGCACCGCTACACGCGCACGCGCGACCAGTTCCCCGAGTTCGCGCGCTCGTTCTACGACGCCGACAAGGTGGTCATCTGCGACATCTTCGCCGCCGGCGAGAAGCCGATCGACGGCATCAGCGCCGAGTCCCTCGTGAAGGCGATCAAGGACGCTGGCCACAAGGACGTCACGTACATCGCCAGGCGCGAGGACGTGTCGGCGTGGCTCGCCGCCGAGGCCAAGGGCGGCGATCTGATGATCACGCTCGGCGCCGGCAACATCCAGCTCTCGTGCAACGAGGTCATCGCCGAGCTCGAGAAGTCGCGCGGACCGGCGACTCGTAAGAACCTCGTCCGCATCTGATGTCCGAGCTCACCGACGACACGGGGCTCATCGGCGACGAGGAGCCGGAACATGGCGTCGACGGCGTGGCCGCCGCCGCGGCCAACCCGCGCTCGATCCTCGACGACGACCAGCGCGCCGAGCTGACCGAGCGCTTCGGTGACGACCTCCGCTTCGACGAGCCGATGCGGCGGCACACGACCGCGCGCATGGGCGGCCCGGCCGACGTGTTCGCGATGCCATCCTCGGCGGAGCGGCTGATCTCGCTGATCCGCTGGTGCGCCGGCGCCGGCGCCGGCATGCCGGTCACCGTGATGGGAGGCGGCTCGAACCTGCTGGTGCGCGACGCCGGCATCCGCGGCGTCGTCCTGAACACCGGGAGGCTGCGCGCGATCGCGCTTGTCGACGGCAACGCGATCGAGGTCGAGTCGGGCTGCTCGACCGGCAAGGTGCTCTCGCTCGCGACGAAGAACGACCTCGGCGGTGTCGAGTTCCTGGGCGGCGTGCCCGGCTCGATCGGCGGCGGGCTCATCATGAACGCCGGCACGTACCTGGGCGAGCTCAAGGACGTGACGGCCTGGGTCGAAAGTGTCCGCCTTTCGGACGGTGCGATCGTCCGCCGCGACAACGCCGCCTGCGGCTTCCGCTACCGCGACAGCGACCTGCCGCCGACGGAGATCGTGGTCCGCGCGCGCCTCGAGCTGAAGCCACGCCCGCGCGCCGAGATCGAGGCCGAGGTGAAGGCGCTGCGCAAGCGCCGCCACGACCGCGAGCCCAAGAAGGTCGCGTCCAACGGCTCGACCTTCAAGAACCCGCCCGGCGACTTCGCGGGGCGGCTCATCGAGGCCGCGGGCTGCAAGGGCTGGCAGGTCGGCGACGCGCTGTGCTCGCCGGTCCACGCCAACTGGCTGGTCAACGTCGGCAACGCGACGTGCACCGACATGCTCACGCTGATCGAGCGCGTGCGCGCCCGCGTCGTCGAGGTGCACGGCGTCACGCTCCAGCTCGAAGTGAAGATCCTCGGCGAGGATGTGCCCGGAGAGATGTCATGATCGACAGGTTCAAGAGCCACAAGATCGCCGTCGTGATGGGCGGCCTCTCCGCCGAGCGCGACGTCTCGCTCAAGACCGGCGCCGGCGTGCTCGCCGCGCTGCAGGAGTCGGGCTACGACGCGATCGGCCTCGACTGGAAGCAGGGGACGTCGCTACCGACGCTCCTCGCCGACGTCGGCGCCGGCGTGGTGTGGAACGCGCTGCACGGCACGTACGGCGAGGACGGCGCGGTCCAGGGCCTGTGCGCGTGCCTGGGCATCCCGTGCACGGGCTCGGGCATCCTGGCCAGCGCGCTCGCCATGGACAAGATCGCGTCGAAGCGGATCTTCGAGAGCCATGGCATCCCGACGCCGCGCTGGAAGATGCTTCCCGGCGCCGGCGAGGGCCCGGCCGACGGCAACGACGCGGCCACCGCGCTCGCCGACTGGACGTACCCGCTCGTCGTGAAGCCCGCCGACGAGGGCAGCTCGGTCGGCGTCACGATCGTCGACAGCGCCGCGCAGCTCCCCGGCGCAGTCGCGCTCGCGCGCACGTTCCACGGCCCGGTCCTGGTCGAGGACTACATCGCCGGCACCGAGATCTTCGTCGGCATCCTCGACGGCGCCGTGCTCGGCTCGGTCGAGGTCCGCCCGGCGACGCGCTTCTACGACTACGAGGCGAAGTACCTGCGCAACGACACGCAGTACCTGCTCCCGCCCGAGCTCTCCGCCGACGTGCTCTCCCGCGCCGAGGCCCACGCGCTCGCCGCGTACAACGCGCTCGGCTGCAGCGGCCACAGCCGCCCCGATCTGCGGATCGATCCGGCCGGCTACGCGTGGGTGCTCGAGGTCAACACGCTGCCCGGCATGACCTCGACCAGCCTCCTGCCGAAGATCGCGAAGCGCGCGGGGATGTCGTACGCGACGCTCTGCGAGCGCATCCTCTCGTCCGCGCGCTGACGCGGCGCGCGCCTCAGGCGTCGAGGCGCGGCGCCTTCACGTGGGTCGCGCCCCAGCCGTCGTACGCGCCCTCGAGCGGCTTGATGATCCCGAAGATCTCGGCGACGAACTCGTCGGGACGCTCGCCCGCGATCGTGTCGTCGCGGTGGAACTGCAGCGCCCAGCCGCGCTCCTCCTCGGTGCCTTCCTTCTTCTGCGGCGGCTCGAGCTCGTCGCAGCGGAAGCCCTGCGCGCCCAGCTTCTCCGCCGCCGCGCTGGCTTGCTCCTTGGTCGGGAAGTACGCCATGTGGTCGACCTCGCGCGTCACGTCGAGCACGTCGCCCTTGTCCTCGAAGATCTTGACCAGCCGCCGGTTCCAGATGGTCTGCTGGGCGTAATCGTCGGGCGCCATGAACCCGATGTAGTGCTCCCACTGCGCGTCGTCGGCGACCGCCCACTTCGGCAGGTACGGGTCGGCGGGGGCGCCGGTGAGCTCGGGCAGGTTCTCGAGCGACGCGCGATGCTGCGCCGGCACGTAGAGGAACATCGTCGTGTTGCCGTCGTGGACCACGCGCCCGATGTAGATCGCGTCGACCTTCTTCTCGAGCGCGTCGACGAACTGATCCTCGAGCGCACCGAGGGCGTCGAGCTCCCGCGCGTCGCGCAGGCCGTCCTCGCGCTTCATGGCCATCTCGACGCGGATGCTGAGCAGGAGCGGATGGGTCGCGAGCGGCGCCTCGGTCGCGGCGGCCAGGTCGACCACGAACGAGGCCGGCAGCTCCTCGATCATCGCCATGTAGAAGTCGAAGTCCTGCTCCCAGCTCGGCATGGCGGCACGCTACCGCACTCGCTGCGGTCAAACCGTCGAACCATCGCCGTTTCTGCACGTCGAACGTCTGACACCCCATCGCCAGGTCCGCGTGATCGCACGCGCGTCGCGACGGCATCCGGCTCGCATTGCGTGAGGTCATGCGCGCCCTCGCCTCCCTCGCCCTCCCCCTCCTCGCCGCCGCGACCCTCCCCGCCTGCCTCCTCGAGGGCGACGGTCCCGACGAGCCGGTGCCACCCGACGTGACGAGCGGCACCTACCGCCACTACGCGCAGAGCTCGTGGACGCTGCCCGCGACCAGCGAGGACGCGCGCCGCTACGGGTTCGACTTCGACGGCGACCGCACCATCGACAATCAGGCCGGCGCGGTGATCGCCGCGCTCGACAACATCGGGCTCGACGTGCAGACCGCGAGCGACACCGCGATCACCGCGGGCGAGCTGGTCATCCTGCACTCGGTGCGCGCCGACGAGCTGACCGACGACGGCAGCGTGTCGTGGCGCGTGCTCTCGGGCCGGCCGACCACGCCGCCGCGCTGGGACGGCACCGACGACTTCATCGTCGCCGGCGAGGACGGCTCGTTCGTCGGCCCCATCGTGCGCCAGAACGCGCGCCTCGACTGGGGCGTGATCAACGTGACGCTGCCGTTCTTCCCCGACCAGGCGCCGACCATCCTGCCGCTCGCGGACGCGCGCATCGACGCGCGCATCACCGACGACGGTTGCGAAGGCACGATCGGCGGCGTCATGCTGGCCGCCGATATCGACGTCACGCTGCGCCGGTTCGCGGCGCAGGCGATCACGCACATCGAGCGCCACCCCGAGCACGAGCTGGCGCGCGTCGCGTACCAGGTGTTCGACACCAACCGCGACGGCGTCATCACCGTCGCCGAGATGGTGAGCAACTCGATCACGCAGTCGCTGTTCAGCCCGGACCTCGATCTCGACGGTCGCGCCGGCAACGACGCACTCTCGTTCGGTCTCGGCTTCAGCTGCGAGGCGGCGCGGTTCTCGGCGCCGGGCGAGATCTAGCGAGATCCGTCGGACATTGGCGTCTTGGGGAGCGCAGAAGCAGACGACTCCGGGCCCCACCGGTGGCCCCGCACACCCAGAGTCATTGTTGACCGCTCGCTGATCGCTCGCTGGGGCCGCTACTTCACGGGCGAGCCGAGCGCGGCCATGGCCGCCTCGGCGTCGGCCTTGAGGCACTTGTTGGTGTTCGCGTCGCCGACGCCCAGCACGCCGCCGCGCATCCGGTAGCGCGCCTTCTTGAGGATCGGCACCGCGCGCGCGTCGCCGATCTCGCGGAGCTTGGCCACCGCCGCCTTGCGCGCCTCGCAGGTGTCGCCCTTCTCGAGCTCGTAGGCCGCGGCCTTGAACCGCTCCTCGGTGTTCACGGGATTCGGGATGAGCACGGGCACACGCAGCTCGGTGGTCGTGCCCGCCCCGGCGGTGCCGCCCCGCGGCTTGTCGGGGTTGCCCGACGTGATGATCGCGACGAGCACGCCGATCGCGAGGGCTCCGAGGCCCACCACCTTGCCCCACTTCTTGAGGAACGTCCGGTCGCGCAGCTGCGGGAACATCCCGAAGAACCAGGTCAGGATGCCTTCGGGCGCGCCCGGCGGTGCGGGCGTGATCTGCGGCGAGCTGCCCGTCGGGGCCGGCCCCGGCAGCGGCGTGTACGCATACGCGACCGGATGCCCGGTCGACACGCGCTGCGCCGGGATGCCGGTCGTGAGCCGCGGCGTCACGCCGCGAACCGCGTCCAGCTCGAGCGTGAGCTCGTCGGCGCTGGCGTGACGGTCTTCCTTCTCCTTGGCGAGGCCGCGGCGCACGATCGCCTCGACCGCAGGCGGGACGTCCAGGCCGGGCGCGACCTCGGCGAACGGCGGCACGTCGACCACGGCGTGCGCGGTCAGCATGGCGACCGGCGGCCGATCGGCGAACGGCGTGCGCCCGCAGATCATCTCGTAGAGGACGATGCACAGCGAGTAGATGTCGCAGCGGTGATCGACGGTGCCGCCGAGCGCCTGCTCCGGCGACAGGTACGCCGGCGTCCCGACGACGAACCCGGCCTGGGTGACGCGCGCGTCGTCGTTCTCGAGCGAGCGCGCGATGCCGAAGTCGAGGATCTTCGCGAACTCCGGGTCGTCGTCGTCCTGGACCAGGAAGACGTTCTCCGGCTTCACGTCGCGGTGCACGACGCCCTGCGCGTGCGCGTGCGACAACCCGCGCGCGACGTGGCGCGCGATCGTGACCGCGCTCATCCACGGGAGACGGCCGCCCTTGTCGAGCCGCTCGCGCAGCGTCTCGCCGCGCAGGTACTCCATGACCAGGTAAAGCGAGCCATCGCCGCGCACCCCGAAGTCAGACACGGCGCAGACGTTCTTGTGGGCCACGCGCGCCGACGCCTGCGCCTCGCGCGTGAACCGGTCGACGGCCTCCTGGCGGCCGCCCATCTCGGGGCGCAGGAGCTTCACGGCCACCACCCGCCCCATGCCCACGTGCTCGGCCTTGTAGACCGCGCCCATGCCTCCCAGACCGATGCGTTCGATCAGGCGGTAACGGTCGTCGATCACCGCGCCGATCTCCCCGTCCTTGGAGGGGATCGCGGTCTCTGTGGAGGAGGCCACGGCCCGAATCTACCCCACGCCGCGATGCCGATCACCGGTGCGTCCACGTCGTCGGTATGGCACGATTTGCCCGTGGCCCTTGCCCGCTTCCTGCGACCTCCGCTGGCGTCGATCGTCGGCTTCGCTGTCGCGCTGGGGCTCGCGCTATCGGCGACGCCGGCCGAGGCGCAACTCTGGAAGCCGAGCAAGAAGAAGCCGGCGACCGCGATCAAGGCCAAGAGCAAGCCGGCGCCGCGCAAGGTCGGGAAGCCCACCAAGCGGAAGCCGAAGTCGTCTCGCCTGCGCAAGAAGGCACCGCCCGCCGAGACGAGGACCGTGGTGAACGACGACGTCGATGACGCGCCGATCATCACGATCTATCCCGGCGACGACGAAGACTGAGCTTCGGCGCTCGTCATTCGGGGGTGCGCGAGGGAGCGCACTGAACAGGCGTGCAACGAGCAGATCCGGATCTCCCCGGTTCTCGATCAAAGTGCGCGCGAACGCGGCCGAAAAGTGGCCCGCGTGATCGCGCCGTGCCTATTTCGCAGACCATGGACCGATCCCGGTCGTCGAGGGGCACGAGGCCGCCCCGTGCCGTAGAGCCACCCCGCATCCCGCGGGAGTCGAGGCTCGTTCTGCGTCCGAATCGCAAGCGGACCAGCCCGCTCGTGGTGCGCATGCCGCGCCCGCGCGAGGCGGTGGACGCGTGTGGCCGCGCGCTGCGCCGTTCGGCCCCCGCGCTGGTCACGATCGCAGCGCTGGCGCTGGTCGCGAGCGGCCTCGCCTTCGGGCACCGCTTCCTGACCACGTCGACGCGGTTCGCGATCTCCGAGGTCGAGATCCACGGATCGACGGTCATGACCGCTGACGAGGTCCGCGCGCTCATGCCGTTCCAGCGCGGCGACAACATCTTCCGGGCGTCGACCGGCGCCGCCGAGCGAACGCTGCTCGCCCTGCCCTGGGTCGCCGGCGTCGATGTCCGGCGCGAGCTGCCACACCGCATCGTGGTCCAGGTGCGCGAGCGCACGCCGGCGGCGGTCGTCGCGGCCGACGAGCTCTACCTGGTCGATGCCGCCGGGCATCCGTTCAAGCGCGCCGCCGTCGAGCGCGGCGAGGGCAAGGGCCTGCCGATCGTGAGCGGCGTGCCGCGCGACCTGTACCAGACCGACCCGGAGGAGGCCGCCGCGCGCGTACGCCGCGGGCTCGAGATCCTGGCGGCGTGGAGCGCGCCCGAGAACGCGAACAGCCGGCCGGCTGCCGGCGAGATCGCGGTGGAGCCGAGCGGCACCACCGTCTTCACCTACGACACGGCGGTCGCCGTGCGCCTCGGCGCCGCCGAGGGCGAGACGCTCGTGGCGCGGCTGGCGCGCTTCGACGCCACCTGGAACGCGCTTTCAACGGACGAGCGCATGCGCGCTCGCGCCATCCACGTCGACAACGACACGCGCACCGATCTGGTGACCGTGTCGTTCCGAACCAACTGAGCACCATCACCACCATGGCCAAGACCAAGACTACCGAGATCATCGTCGGCCTCGACATCGGGACCACCAAGATCGCCGCCATCGCGGGCGAGGTGACCGACGAGGGAGTCGACATCATCGGCATCGGCACGGCCCCGTCCAAGGGCCTGCGCCGCGGCGTGGTGGTCAACATCGACACCACGGTGAGCGCGATCCAGGCGGCGATCGACGAGTGCGAGAACATGGCCGGCTGCCAGATCTCGACCGTGTTCGCGGCGATCTCGGGCGCGCACGTGCGCGGCCTGAACTCCCACGGCATCGTCGCGGTGAAGGATCGCGAGGTGCGCGACGCCGACGTGGCGCGCGTCATCGACGCGGCCAAGGCCGTCGCGATCCCGATGGACCGCGAGGTGCTGCACGTGCTGCCGCAGCAGTACGTGATCGACGATCAGGACGGCATCCGCGACCCGCTCGGAATGGCCGGGGTGCGGCTGGAAGCCACGGTTCACATCGTGACCACGGCGGTCACGAGCGCGCAGAACGTCGTGAAGTGCGCCACCCGGTGCGGGCTGCAGGTGGCAGACATCGTGCTCGAGCCGCTCGCGTCGGCGCAGGCCGTCCTCGAGGACGACGAGCGCGAGCTCGGCGTGGCGCTGATCGACATCGGCGGCGGCACGTGCGACATCGCGGTGTTCGCCGACGGCGCGATCGTGCACACGGCGGTCCTGCCGCTCGGCGGCGGGCACATCACCAACGACATCGCGACGGTGCTGCGCACCCCGCTCGATTCGGCCGAGAAGATCAAGCGCCGCTACGGCTGCGCGATGCGCACGATGGTGAGCGACGACGACACCATGGAGGTGCCGTCGGTCGGCGGGCGCGGTCCACGCGTGTTGCCCCGCTCGGTGCTCGTCGAGATCATCGAGCCGCGCGTCGAGGAGATCTTCGAGCACGTGAAGCGCGAGCTCATGCGCTCGGGCTACGCCGACAGCCTCGCGGCGGGCGTGGTGCTCACGGGCGGCGCGACGTCGCTCGAGGGCACGGCGGAGGTCGCCGAGCACGTGCTCGGATTGCCCACGCGGCGCGGCGTGCCGACGAAGGTCGGCGGGCTCGTCGACGTCGTGCGATCGCCCGCGTACTCGACCGGTGTCGGCCTGGTTCGCTACGGCGCCGCGCACGGTCGCGCGCTGCAGACGCGCGCGCAGGCCGCGCAGAGCGGCGATCGCGGGCTGTTCAAGCGCGCGTTCTCGCGCCTCGCCGAGATGTTCTGAGAATCGCGTTGTCGAAATTCGACAACGAACTGATCCGCTTCTGTAACGAAAACTTGCCCACGCAGATCCCCGGCTGCATGACGGATCAAAGGGGAGGAAACAAACCCATGTCACTCATCGAATTCGACGACGCAAACCACGCCAAGATCCTGGTCATCGGAGTCGGTGGCGGCGGCGGCAACGCCGTCAACACCATGATCAGCGGCAACCTCGACGGCGTCGAGTTCGTGGCGGCCAACACGGACCGCCAGGCGCTCGAGGCGAACCTCGCGCCGCACAAGATCCAGCTCGGCTCGGGCCTGACCAAGGGTCTGGGCGCCGGCGCGCACCCCGACATCGGGCGGCGCTCGGCCGAGGAGAGCATCCAGCAGATCGCCGACGCGATCTCGGGCGCCGACATGGTGTTCGTGACGTGCGGCATGGGTGGCGGCACCGGCACCGGCGCCGCGCCGGTCATCGCGCAGGTCGCGCGTGACTGCGGCGCGCTGACGGTCGGTGTGGTGACCAAGCCGTTCGGCTTCGAGGGCAAGAAGCGCGACCGCAACGCGATGGACGGCATCGGGCGGCTCGAGGCGGCGGTGGATACGCTGATCGTGATCCCGAACAACCGCCTGCTGGCGCTGGCCGGCGCGCAGATGTCGATGGTCGACGCGTTCCGGCGGGCGGACAGCGTGCTGCTTAACGCGGTGCAGGGCATCAGCGACCTGATGACGGTGCCGGGTCTGATCAACGTGGACTTCGCCGACGTGCGGACCATCATGAACGGCATGGGCCGCGCGCTCATGGGTGCCGGTGTCGGCACCGGCAAGCGCCGCGCGACCGAGGCCGCGGAGATGGCGATCTCCTCCCCGCTGCTGGAGGACGTGTCGATCACGGGCGCCACGGGCATCCTGATCAACATCACGGGCGGTCCGGATCTGACCCTGCACGAGGTCAACGAGGCGTCGAGCCTGATCCAGAACGCCGCGCACGAGGACGCGAACATCATCTTCGGCTCGGTGATCGATCCGAACCTGACGGACGAGGTGCGTATCACCGTGATCGCGACCGGCTTCAACGCCGTCGCGAAGATCGCGGACCGCATGCCCGAGGTTCACTCGGCGGCGCCGGTGGCTCCGGTCGCGGGCTCGCGCGGTAACCGGATGTCGCAGCAGGTGACGCTTCCGTACGACAACGCGTCGGTGACGACCAGGGAGTATCCGTCGACGATCGTCCCGCCCGCGCGCAAGGCGTCGGGTGAGATCAAGGCGCAGGCGATGGTCGTCGAGGACGCCGAGGTCGACGTGCAGTGGAGCGACGGGGAGCTGAGCGCCGTCGAGCGCGCGCTGGCCGAATTGCACGTGGACGACGCGGCCCCGGAGAGCGAGCTGTCGGCGCGGGTGGCGCTGGGCTCGGCGCCGGTCCCCGGTGACGGCGCGGTTGCGGCGCCGCTTCCGCGCCGCGCGGTGCCGCGGCCGTCGCTCAAGGGAATTTTGGGCGACGAGGCCGAGAACGAGCTCGATGTTCCGACGTTCATCCGCCGCCACTCGGCGTCGCAGAGCTGAGCGGCGCGCGCGGGCGGGCGGCGGGACGGGATTGCGCGGGCTGCGCGGGTCGAGAGTTTCGCGCGATTGATCGCGCAGTAACGAGCGACGAGCGACGAGCGACGAGACGACTTCTTCGCTTCGCCTACTTCCGAAGACTGATGTGATCTGGCAGGGAGCCCCGGCATGGGCTCCCTGTCGGGTTTTTGGGCGGGCGCGACGAGGCAGGTGCGACGCCGCGCGATCACATGTAGCGGCGCCACGGATGTCCGGACGCCGGTCGCCATCGTCGCTGACCGATCGGCAGGTCGAACAGGTCGACCAGCGACTCGTCCGTCGCGAGGAGCGTCGACAGGGGGACGATCCGTATCTGCTGCATGGTCAGCGGCGCATTGGAGAAGGCCTCCCAGTAGCTCGGCTCGCGACGCGTCGCGCGCGTCACCAGCGTCCCGCGCAGCACGTCGAGCCCCGTGGCGACGTGGGCCGACGCAGGGAACGTCGCGGGCGGCAGGTCGCGGAGAAATCGCCAGGCCGGAGCGGACTCGACCGACCATGGCGTCGTCATGTCGGGCACGTCGACGGTCCAGTGGTCGCGATCGGGGACGATCTGGTACGCGGCTACGTCGTGCCGGTAGTACGCGTTGGCGCAGCAGAGCAGCCAGCGCACCCAGGTCGGATCGGCACGGCGCAGCGTGAAGCTGCCGAGCCCCTCCACGACGACGACGGTGTGGGCCGGCGTTCCCGCGCGGAGCTCCGTCGCGACGGTGTTGATGATCACGTGGACCTCGTCCCTGGTGAAGATGGCCGCCCCGGCCAGGACCAGCTCCGCACCGACGGATTCGGAGACACCGACGGTGTACGCGAACCGCGGGCAGGAGCCCGCCATGATCATGTACGTCTGATGTCCATGCCGGACGATGGTCCGCCGGATGATCTGACGTTCGTCGCCGTTCGCGATCCCCATACCCCTACCTCCTTCGCCGAGCGCGGTTGGCCGAGCCGTTGTGTTGAAGCGCGCAAACTAGCGCTGGGAGCGGCAGTGTCCAGGGCGGAATCGCGCGGGGGGATCTGCTCCTCAGCTCGATTCGTCGTCCCATGCGCGACGCTCCTCGTCGGTCCACGCGCGGCGGGTCCACGGTGACTCCGGGGACTCGCGCTCGGCCTGCCAGAGCTCCGGCAGGTCGACGACGTCGTACAGCGACTCGTCGGCTTCCACTAGATGAGACAGCCCGACGAGGTGGGGCTTCCCGTGGGCACCGTCTTCACAGAGGAGCTGCCAGGAATCCGAGTCGCGGAGAACGACCACCGCCTTTGCGCTCGTGGCGGAAGACGCAGTCGCAGATGAACGCGCTGGTGTGAGGAATCCTCCGTTCGGGAGGTGGATCACAGCGCTCCCACGGCGCATCAGGTGATGCGCGCCGCACCCCGGCGCCGTCTTCCAGAGAGGCGATCGCGAACAGGGTGTCGTCCGCGCCGAGGAGCGTTCCCAGCGGAACGAAGCGGAGATCGTCTCGATGCACGTCGTCGGGATCGCCAGCCAGGAGCTCCCAGCGCACGTCCTCCCGACGCGCCACTTGCGTGACGCGCACGCCGCGCAACGACGCGAGCGTCGTGGCCGCGACTGCATTCGGCGGAATCGCGACCGACCATGGGGCGTGGTGCCAGCGCCAGATCGGTTCAGACGCCGCGGTCCACGAACGTCGCATGTCCGGGATGTCGATCGTCCAGTGCTCCTGGTCCGGCACGATCTGGAAGGCGCGAATCTCGCGCCCGTAGTAGTCGCGCGCACCGAGGAGAAGTGCGCGCACCCAGGAGGTATCTGCGGGTCGCAGCGTGAAGGTACCGAGACCGTCGAACGTGAAGGTGGCGTCCGGGGAGGGGTTGCGGCGCCTGCGAGAACGCGGTGCCACCGCCGAACACGAGCTCGGTGCCGACGGTCTCCGTGAGTCCGATCGAGTACGAGAAGCGCGGGCACGCGCCCCCTGCGACCGCGTAGACGTGGTGACCGTGCTTGGCGATGTTTCGGCGGATCAGGTCGAGCGCCTGTCGTCGCGCGTCGCTCATGCCGCGTGAATCGTATCGCCGGGATCGGGTCGGAGCGAGCGTGGTGCGTTCGATTTCGTTTGACAACTTCGCGGCGTGCGCGAGGTCGCAGTACGAGGAGTCGCAGAAAATCACGCGCTGCGCGCGACGTGCTGCGATTGGCGTGCGCCGGACGTTCTCGACGAGAATTCGCGCGGCGAAGGTGCCCCGGCGCGCGCTGAGGGCGTTCCAGAGCGTCGAAAATGCCGTGATAGAGGTGGAATGCGCGGGCGCGATGGGCGCGGGGCGCGAGTGGAGGGATGAGGATGTTCGACGAGGATCGAGGTGGAGACGGTGGCGCGAGTGGCGGCGGCGGCGGTGCCGGCAGGCGTGAAACGACCCACGTGGGTCGCGAGTGCCAGGCGTGGCAGGAGATCGACGCGCGGATGCGGCGGCTCGCGGCGCGGCGGGCGGCCCTCGATGTCGAGGAGGCGCGGATGCTGATGCTCGCAAAGCGCGCCGAGATTCATCGGCACCTGGGGTACGGATCGTTTGCGGAGTACGTCGAGCGAGTGCTGGGGTATGCGCCGAACACGGGGCGGGATCGCGTGCGCGTGGCCGAGGAGATGGAGCAGTTGCCGGCGATCGCGGAAGCGTGGGAGCGCGGCGCGCTGTCGTATTCGGTGGTTCGCGAGATCACGAGGATCGCGACGCCGGAGAATGAAGAAGAGCTGGTCGTGTTCGTCGACGGGTTGACCGTGCGCGAGGTCGAGCAAGCGATGCGCGGGCGCAAGAAGGGCGATGATCCGAACGCGCGGCCGGATCCAGATCTCGAACCGAGGGTCGTGCGCATGGAGCTGCCGCCGGCGACGTACGCGCTGTTCCGCGACGCGCGTCGGCATGTGGAGCGGGCGACGGGGCACATGGTGAGCGACGCCGCGTTCATGTCGGTCGCGTGCCGCGCGGTGATGGGCGGGTGCGCGAGCAACATGCGAGAAGAAACGACGGACGACGATGCCGTCGACGACCATGCCGTCGACGACCATGCCGTCGACGACGATGCGGTCGAGGACGAGGTCGTCGACGACGGTGCCCTCGACGACGATGCCGAGGGGGCTGCCGCTGCGGAGACTGGCGCTGAGGTCGTGGGTGCTGCGGACGACCACGGCGCGACGAGCGTGCGGCCAACCGTCGAGCGCGCGACGGGTCGGGCGACGAGGCGAGGCGTACACAACGTGCCGCCGCATCAGATCGCGATCGTCGTGTGCCGGGACTGCAAACGCGGATGGCAAGACACGCCGGGGCGATCCGTCGAGTTGCCGCCGTCGACGATCACCCGGATGCGATGTGACGCGGTCGAGCTCGGGTGTGTCGACGGAGACGGCGGCTCGCTAAGACCCGCGACGCGCACGATTCCAGCGGCGACGCGCCGGGCGGTGCTCGCGCGCGATCATCACCGATGCCAGGTCCCGGGCTGCTCGATGTCGCGCTGGGTCGACGTGCACCACATCCGGCACTGGGAA
>DATLEB010000114.1:0-18750 GCA_035525615.1 Kofleriaceae bacterium
CGATCGAGCAGCACTCGCGATCGACCGAAAACGTGGTTCGCTCGTGTTCGTGCGTCGATTGTTGTTGACGCACGCGCGGAGCGCCGCGAGCTCGTCGTCGAGAAACCGCCACGGAATGCGCGCTGGACGCGATGTCGTGACTGCTGACGAACGCCGCGGCGCTTCGCGCGAAAACCTTCGTCGAGGGTCGTTCGCGTGCTTCTGAGGGCACGCCAGAGCGTCCGAAATCGTCGTGATAAGGAAGATCTCGACGCGACGCTCGTCGACGCGAAGCGCGCGCTGGTCGCGCTCGGGTTTCGCGCCGGCGAGGCGGTGGCCGCAATCGAACGCGCGCTCGCCCACGTGGGCGACGCCGCGCCGCGCCGCTCGAGGATCTGCTCCGCGCCGCGCTGAAGGAGAGCAGCTCGCGGCGGCGGTGATATACGCGGCGGCGGTGACGTACGCGCCGTCGGTTTGGCGCGGTGCGGTCGTCCACGTGCGCGGGCAACGCTCGGCCGTTCGTGGCGCCGGCGCGGCCGGCGGCCTGAGGGCGCTGGTGCCGGCGCGGCCGGCGGCCTCAGGGCGCTGGTGCCGGCGCGGGCTCGACGACGACCGGGCAGTGATCCGAGACGTCGTGCACGAAGGTCGGGCATTGATCGCGCAGCGCGCAACCGTTCCGGCGGCACGGGTCCGCAGCGAAGATGTCGCGCGGTGGGCGCGGCGCGAGGACGTGGTCGAGCGCGGCGCCGAGGCAGCCGTCGTCGCGGTCCCAGTACGCGGTGCAGGGGAGGTCGCGCGAGGCCCACGAAAGTCCCGCGCCGCGCGAGATGCGCTCGATGAGCGCGCGGTCGTCAGGCCCGGTGGCGTTGAAGTCGCCGAGCACGTAGACGTCGTCGCCGTCGGCGCGCGCGGCGGCGAGCGCGGGCCCGAGAGCCTCGAGCTGGCGAGTGCGCGTCGCGTTGCCGTCGCCGCCGGCCTTCAGGTGAATGACGAAGACGCGCATCGCGCGGCCGCGGCCGCGGTCGCGGGGATACAGGCGCGCTTCCAGGGTCGGGCGCGCGCCCGGATACGTCAGGGTCGCGCGATTCGTGCGCGCCCACGCCAGGCGCACGCGACGGCGATCGAACGCGATTCCGACGGCGTGCAGCGAGCGATCCTCGAGAGTCACGAACGCCGTCGACCACGATCCGCCGAGCGCGTGGCGCAGCGCGCGCCGGAAGCGCGGCGGGTCCATGATCTCCTGCACGGCGACGATGCTCGCGCCGGTGTCGCGGATCGCCGCGAGCGCGCCGGCCTCCTGCCGCTCCGACGCGGGATAGTTCTCGATGTTGAACGTCGCCAGCCGCAGCGCCGTCCCCGGCGCACCACTGTCGCCACTGCGGCGATTGCCACCGCCACCACCGCCGCCACCCCCGCTGTCGCCGCCGCCGCCGCACACCACGCGCACCGCGACGAGCACGGCAGCGATCACGACCATCCGGCGGCCAACCTTCACGCCATCAGGATGCCACGACTCTCACGCCACACCCGGACACGATCCAGGACGTCGCTGGCCTCGCGCGCCATCCGCGCCCCCCGCACCGCATCCGCGCCACCCGCACCGCACCGCCGCTGCCGCCGCTCAATCGCGCGGCTTCACCGTGCGCGCCTCGGGCAGCGCGGCGGGCTTCTCGCCCTTCAACGCCTTGGCCTCGCGCTTGTTCCGGCGCTTCGCATCGCGACGGCTCTCGCCGGGCATCCGCGTCTCCACACTCACGCCGCCCATGATCGCCACGCCGGTCACCCTCAGCACACGGCGGCCCGGCTCGGGCTTCGTCGGCGCGCGGTGCATCTCCTCGAAGCCGCCCATGATCGCCGTCGCGTCGACCTCGACGGACAGCCACGGCGGCACGATCAGCTCGACGCCGCCCATGATCGCCGTGACGCTCATCTCCGTGATGCCCGGCGCCATCTCGGCCTCGCGCAGGTCGACCTCGGCGCCGCCCATGATCGCCGCCACCGTGACGTGGCGCGGGCACGTCCACGCGCCGCGCTTCTCGAAGCCGCCGAAGATCGCCACCAGCCGCTTGCGCTCCGGCCACCGCGCCAGCGTCGCCGCGTCGACGAGCGGGGCCGTCATCGCGGTCTCGCTCGTCATCACGCCCAGGTCGGCGACGACTGCGTCGAGCGCCGCGACCGTGTCGGCGCGGTGCGCCAGGTCGAGCCGTCGCTCGAGCTCGTCGAGCTCGAACGTGTCGCGGCTGTACTGCTCGGTCAGCACCGCGATGACCTGCTCGCGGCGGTCGCGCAGCGCCACGAGCGGAGCGGCGGCACTGGTCGAAGCGGTCCCGTTGGGGGCAGGCATGAGCGCCCCACCATAACCACCCCCACCCGTTCCGCCAGTCCCAAACGGGCCCGCTTCGCCACACCTGCGCGATCCGCGCTACCCTCCGCCGTCCGTGCTCGTCGAGCTCCACTGTCATTCCACCTGCTCCGACGGCTCCGCCGCGCCCGCCGAGGTCGCTCGCCGCGCCGCCGCGCGCGCGCCCGCGGTCTTCGCGCTCACCGATCACGACACGTGCGCGGGCCATCCTACGATCACGGCCGCGGTTCCTTCCGCGGTGCGCGCCGTCGAGCTCACCTGTCATGACGACGGCCGCTCGGTGCACGTGCTCGTGTACGACGCCGCCAGCGACGCGCGCTGGAGCGAGCTCGAGGCGCTGCTCGCGCAGCAGGTCGCCGCGCGCCGCGAGCGCCTCCGCGCCATCGCCGCGCGCCTGTTTCGCCTCGGCATCGTCCTCGACGTCGAGCCCATCCTCGCCGCCGCCTCGCGCGATCACGGCCGCGTCGTCGGCCGCCCCGACATCGCCAACGCGCTGGTGGCGCAAGGCACTGCCTCGTCGCGCGACGACGCGTTCAGCCGCTGGCTCCACGACGGCGGCCCCGCCGACGTTCCGCTCGCGCGCCTCACCATCGCCGACGCGCTCGTCGTCGTGCGTGCCGTCGGCGGCCGCGCGTCGCTCGCGCATCCGCACCAGCACGGCGATCGCGCGAGCAAGATGCTCAAGCGGTTCCACAAGCACGGGCTCGACGGCGTCGAGGCGTACTACGGCCGCTATGACGCGTCGGAGCGCGCGCGCTGGCTGGCCATCGCCGAGAACCTCGGCCTCACCGCCACCGGCGGCTCCGACTGGCACGGCGAGGACGGCGTGCAGCTCGGCGTCGAGATCCCCGACGAGGACGGCAAGGCGCTCCTCGGCTGGCTGGGCCGCGCCTGAGCTCGCCTATGCCGCCCGCGTCCGCCGGCGCAGCAGCAAGAAGCCCACGATCCACGCGAGCGCGAGCGCGCCGACCGGGTGCGTGCCACTGCAGCCGCAGCCGTACATGCCGCGCACACCTTCGCAGTGCGGCTCGGGCGTCGGCTCCTGCTGCGCCGCGGTCGGCGTCGCGTCGCCGCAATCCACGCCGACGCGCGGGCTGCCCACGCGCGCGTACCAGCCACCCGCCTCGCACGACGGCAGCGGCGCGGCGCACACCTCGAGCTCGCGCAGCGGCTGACTGAAGTCCTGCGCGCCCGGCGTGCGCGTGAGCTCGTTGATCGGAGCGCAGTGCGGGATCGGGCCGGTGTCGCCGGCGACCGCGCCCGCGCCGCCGTTGCACTCGCACACCGGCACGCCGTTGCGGCTGATGCACTGACCCATGCCGCACGACAGCCCGGCGCACGCGTCCGGCAGCTCGAGGCCGCCGGCGCCGAGGTCCACCGTCGGCGTGCGCGGGATGCACGTGACCGACGGGAACGCGTCGAGATCGAGGAAGCGACGCGCCACGAAGCCGGCGTCGCACACGCACGCGGGACCGTCGTCGGTCGTGACGCACTGACCGGCGCCGCAGTAGACGGCGGCGCAGTCCTGCTTGGCGTCGAGCTCGGAGTACTCGTCCTGATCCCCGTCGGTGACGCGCGTCGAGCAGCGGTCGAGGCTGACCTGCTGTCCGCGCGCGGTCATGCGGCCGAACAGAGGCGCACCCGCGTCGGCCTCGAACGTCGGATCGAAGCGCATCTCCTCGGGCGAGATGCGCGTCGTGAGGCGCGTGAGCCGCGTGTAGCGCGTCGCGAGATCGTCGAGCAGCGCGACGCCCTCGACGACGTCGCTGGTCTCCGAGCAATCGCCGGCGTCGAAGTCGTCGCGCGGGCACTCGCAGCGCTGGTTGTTGCCGATGCCGCAGAAGTCCCAGTCGCCGCCGCAGCACGCGGTGCCGGCGCCGAACTGCGGCACCGCCGGCTGGCCGCGATACTCGACCGCGAAGCCGTCGCCGCCCGCCTCGTCGACGGTGCGCGACAGCACCATCGGGTAGTTGTTGCGGCCGTCGCGATCCTGCGCGATGCGCGCCGGATCGATCGTCACCATCGGGTGGCTCATCGGGCGGAACGGCTGGTTCGCGTAGATGAACGTCGTGACGGTGAGGTGCGGCTCGGCGGCGACCGCCGTGAGCACGAGGGGGATCATCGGGAACGGCGCGCGGAAGCGCATGCGCAGCGGCTTGATCGCGTTCACGCCCGCGCCGGGCACGAGCTTGGCCGCGACGAAGACCATGTTGGCCTCGACGTACGGCTCCATGTAGATGGTCGTCGTCGGATTGACGATGAAGCCGTTGTCGCGCAGCCACTGCGCCGCCGCCGCGGCCTCGGTCGCGCGGAACGTGACGGTCTGGTAGTCGCCGACGACCTCGGTGCCGATGACGGTGACGGGATCCTCCTCGGGAGGTCCGCCGCCCGCGGCATCGCTGGCGCCCGCGCCCGCATCGGCGAGGTTCCAGTCGTCGTCGCCGCCGGCTCCATCGGACGAGACCGCGCCGCAGCCGCCGCCACCACCGCCGCAGTCGGGCGCCGGGTGGTACTGGCAACCCCACTCCGTCACCGGACAGATGTTCTCGATGTTCACCGCGACGTCGGGCTCGGTCGCGCGATCGAGCAACCCGAACGCCGACACCGGCGAGAGCGAAAGCTCGGGCGCCTCCGTGACCGGCACGATCCACGCGAATTGCTCCGGATCGCCCGCGTACTTGATGAGCACGTGCGCGGTGATCCAGTTCTGGTCGACCTCGAAGATGATCTGCTCGGCCAGCTGATTGACCGCGAAGTCCTTCTTGCCCAGCGGGTCCGGGAGCGGCGGCGACACACACCCGCACGCGTCAGCGACGCGAACGCCGGCGACGGTGACCGAGCACGCAGCGAGCAGAGCAACGGCTACGCGGAGGGGCCTCATACGACCGCCTATTCCATTCCCCGAGCCATGTCCGATCACGTGGATCCGGCGACTTGGCCCGTTCGCGCGTCACAGAAAACCGCCGACCACGACATCCCTGTCGCGATCACTGCCAGTCCCTTGTTGTCCTAATCCCCCGCGTCATACGTCTCCACCACATCAACCGCCCCCAGCGCTTGCGTGGTCGCGCCGCCCGGCACGTACAGCACGCCGTCCCACGCCGCCGCCTGCATCCCGTGCCGCGGTGTGCGCATCGGCTCGAGGGTCTCCCACGAATCGGTCGCCGCCGTGTACGCCTCGTTGTGCGGGAACACGCCGCTCGAGGCCTCGGGGTTGCCCTCGCCGCCGACGACGACGAGCCGTCCGTCGATCACGCCGCACGCGGTTCCGCCGCGGCCGGTCGGCATCGGCGCGCGCGTCGTCCACGCGCCGCCCGGCGTCAGCTCGAAGACCGTGTTCGTCGTCGAGCCGATGTCCGCCATGCGCCCGCCCGCGACGTACAGCTTGTCGGCGATGACGCCGCCGCAGCCGTGGTCGCGCGACGCCGGCAGATCCGCCACCGCGTCGTCCCACTGGTCGTTCGCCGGATCGTACGCGGACACGTCGGTCACCGCGGCGCCGCCGCGATATCCGCCGGCCACGTAGACGAGCCCGCCGATCGTGCCGGCGATCGACGCACCGCGCTGCGTGCCCGCCGGCATCGACGTGCGCGCGACCCAGCCGCTGTCGACGCCGGGCGTGTGCCGCCACACCACGCCGATCGCGTTGAACCCCGTCGAGAGCGCGCCCACGATGTAGATGCTGTCGCCGACCACCGCCGCGTTCGCGTGGTGCACGGCCATCGGCAGATCCGGCCCGGCCGCCCACGAGCCCGCCGCGGTATCGAGCACCCACACCTTGTTGCTGTAGGCGGTGAACGACGTGAGCCCGCCCAAGACCCACACCTTTCCGTCGAGGGCGACCGCCGCCGTCTCCTGGATCGCGCCGCCGGGGATGGTGGGCGCCGGCGCCCACTTGCTCGCACCTCCGTCACCGCCGCCACCGCCGGCGTCGAGGTCGTCGCCGCCGCCGTCGTCGCCGCCGCCGCATCCCGCCGCGAGCACGAGCAAGATCGTCGTCGTGCGCATCGACATGCGCGCGAGCGTAACGCAACCGTCACGCGGCGCGGTGTAAACTCGGCCCCGTGCCCGACAAGGCGCTCATCCTCGTCGACCTGCAGTACGACTTCTGTCCAGGCGGCGCGCTGGAGGTCGCGCGCGGCGACGAGACCATCCGGGTCGCCAATCGCGTCGCGCGACACTTCGAGCTCGTCGTCGCGACGCAGGACTGGCATCCCGCCGATCATGGGAGCTTCGCTGCGAACAACGCGGGCACCGAGCCGTACCAGGTGATCGATCTGCACGGCCTGCAGCAGGTGCTGTGGCCTGCGCACTGCGTGCAGGGCTCGCACGGCGCGATGTTCCACACCGATCTCACCGCGAAGATCGACAAGGTGTTCCAGAAGGGCACCGACCCGACCGTCGACAGCTACAGCGGCTTCTGGGACAACGGCCGCCGCAACTCGACGGGCCTCGCGCCGTGGCTGCGCGAGCAGGGCGTGCGCGCCGTGTACGTGCTCGGCCTCGCCACCGACTACTGCGTGAAGTTCACGGCGCTCGACGCGTGCAGCGAGGGCTTCGCCACGTACCTCGTGGAGGACGGCTGCCGCGGCGTCGAGCTCCACGCCGGCGACAGCGAGCGCGCCGTCGACGAGATGCGGTCATCCGGAGTGGTCGTGGTCGAGTCGAACCAGATCGGGTAGTTCCGGCCGAACGTTTTTTTTCGTTTCGCTCGTTAACGGTCCGCGGCGCGGGCTCGTCCTTCTCACAACACGGAGAAGAACATGCCCACTCAGCGCAAGATCCTGACCGTCGTCCTCCTCTCGGCCTCTGCCGGCTGCGGCGCCTCCGCCTCGAAGGCGCCCGCCACCTCCGCCTCGCGCGTCCCGACGCCCGAGATCGCGGCGGCGCCGGCCAGCACCACCAGCGAGCCGGTCGCCACGATCCAGCTCGTCTCCAATCCATCGGCCGCTGCGGAGCCCGCGACGCCGAAGCCCGCCACGCCGCCCGTCATCCTCCCCGACGAGCAGCAGCCCACGGAGCAGCTCCAGCTGCGCGCCGACCTCTACCGCGCCGATGACCTCACGCTGAACATGGCGCACGCCAGGTTCCGCGCGCTCTGCGACGAGCACGGCTATCCCGTGGTCGGCAACGTCGCGAGCAAGAGCATGCGGCACGACGTGACGAGCTACTGCGAGGAAGTCCGCACCCAGCTCGTGATGCGCTGAGCGCCGCGCCGCGCGCGACGGAGAACCACCATGTGCACCGGCCTCGCTCCCTTCCAGCTCACCGCCATCGGCGGCCCGTTCGGCCGGCGCCTCGCGCCGCGCCGGGCGTGGATCGACGAGCTGCCGTGGGACGAGGACCTGCCGCCGTCGCTCGACGCGCGCCAGGTGTGGACCGCGACCGCGTTCTCCGAGTACGCGTCGGCCGCCGCCTTCGCCGAGATCGCGTCGGCGCTCCTCGCCGCAGGTGCGCCCATCGATCTCGTCGCCGCCGCGGGTGACTTCGTGGTCGACGAGATCGTGCACACCGAGCTCGCGGCGCGCGTCGCCGCCAAGCTCGGCGGCGCGGTCGAGCTCGAGGTCGACCTGACCAGGCTGGTGCGCCCCGCTGTCGCGCGCGACCCGCTCCTCGCCGCCGCGGAGCTCATCGTGCGCACCTCGTGCGTGGGCGAGGCGCTCACCGTACCGATCCTCAAGCTGTCGCGCCGCCTCGCCGGTAGCGCGCTCGTCGACGCGGCGATCGCGACCGTGGTCGCCGACGAGTCACACCACGCGCAGCTCGGCTGGTGGTTCCTCGACTGGGCCGCCGATCGCCTCGACGACGACGCGCGCGCGCACCTCGGCCGCGTCGCCGGCGGCGCGATCCGCGCCTTCGCGCCGATGCTACGCGAGCAGCCGTGCACCACCAGCCACCTCGGCACGCTCGGCTGCGCCGACTACGATCCGGCGTTCACCACCGCGGCCCTTCGCTCGGTCGCGCATCCGCTCGCCGCGCGCGGGATCGCCGTACCCGCCGCGGATCTCGCCGCGGTCGGTGTGGGGACGCCGGGAGGCCTAGCGAGCGATCAGCGAGCGATTCAATAATGCCTCTGGGTCTGCGGGGTCACTCGTGGGGCTCGAGGTCTGCCTTCTCGGGTGTCTTGTGGAACGCTACAGCGTACAGGTCCTAGTATCGTGACCACGTGGAGATGCGCGACGCCACCGTCGCCGAGCTGGTGATCGCCGTGCAGGGCGGTAGCCGGCCCGCGTTCGTCGGGCTCTACGAGCGATTTCATCGCGTCGTGCACGCCGTCGTGCTCTCGCGCGTCACCGCCGGCGACGCCGCCGACGTCGTGCAGGACGTCTTCGTCGAGGTCTGGTCGCGGCTCGCGGATCTGCGCGAGCCGGCCGCGTTCCCGGGTTGGATCGTCACCATGGCTCGCTACCGCGCCATCGATGCAGCACGCCGCCACCGTCCGGTGAGCGATGCCACCGCGGACCTCGCGGTGGCGCCGCCTCCGAGCGCGGAGGCCGCCGCCGCGCTGCGCGCGATCCGGACGCTGCCGGAGACGTATCGCGAGACCCTCATCATGCGCCTCGTCGAGGGACTCTCGGGGCCGGAGATCGCCGAGCGAACCGGCATGACGCCCGAGTCGGTGCGGGTACACTTGCACCGAGGCATCAAGCTCCTCCGCGAAAAGCTCGGAGGAACGCCATGAGCGACGACTCCGACTACCTGTGGGACAAGACCGGCGAGGACCCGGAGGTCGAGGGCCTGGAGAAGCTCCTCGGCGGGTACGCGCACGACGCGCCGCTGCGCGAGCCGCCGGCCGCGCGGGACCCGAGGGACCGGACGGAGAAGAAGCGTGGCCGCCGCACCGCGATCATCATCGGTGGCGTCCTGCTCGCCGCCGCCGCCGCCGTGATCGTCGCCCTCCTGTGGACGCGCAAGGACGAGGGTGCGGGCACGCAGCTCGCCGCGGTCGACGATGCCGGCGTGCCGGGCTTCGCGTTCGAGGTCACGGGCGGCGCCGCCATGTGCAACGGCGACCCGCAACACCCTGGTGGCGCCGGCTTCCTGCGGGTCGGCAGCTGGCTCGAGACCGAGCCCGGCGCCACCGCCAACGTTAAGGTCGCCGACATCGGCGACGTGAAGCTGAAGCCGAATTCGCGGCTGCGCCTGGTCGCGACCGGACCGAACGAGCATCGCCTCGAGCTCGAGCGCGGCAAGCTGAGCGCGCGCGTGACCGCGCGGCCGCGCCTGTTCGTGATCGACACGCCCGCGGCCAAGGCGGTCGACCTCGGCTGCGCCTACGACCTGGAGGTCGACGAGCACGGCGTCACGCACGTGCGCGTCACGTCGGGCTCCATCTCCCTCGAGGGCCACGACCTGACGTCGTGGATTCCGTGGGGCTTCGAGGCCACGGCCGACCGCGGCCGCGGTCCCGGCACTCCCGTGCGCACCGACGCACCGTCGGCGTTCAAGGAGGCCATCGCGCGCTTCGACGCCGCCGGCGCGGGCGGCGGCTGGAGCATGTCGCCGCTCGCCACGATCGTCGACGAGGCGGGCGCCGCCGACGCGCCGACCCTGTGGAATCTCCTGGCGCGCACCGACGGTCCTGATCGGATCGCGGTGTTCCGGCGTCTCGACGAGGTAGCGATCCGACCCGAGTGGGTGCTAGAGGAAGACGTGCTCTCCCTCCAGCCTCAAGCCCTCGAGAGCTGGCGCGAGAGCCTCGAAGGGACCTGGAACCTTGGGCCGCCGTAAGAAGCAGCGCCGCAAAAAGCCGAACGCGAACACAGCTCGTCGTTCTCCGGGATTGATTCCCGCGGCCGCGCGTTTACCTTCCGCGGGTTCCGCCGTGCACGCCGCTCGTCATCAGGACTGGACCATCGCACCCGCCCTCGGCTGGTGCGCGCTCGCCTTCGCCGCCGTGTTGCTGGTGCGCGACGGCTCGCTCGGCGCGATCACGCGCCTGCTCACCGACGCGCCGACCGCGCCCCCGGCCGCCGGCCCGACGTTCGCCGCCGCCGATCCGCACGCGGCGAGCGACGTCGCGCCCGCGCTGCCGCCCAAGCCGGACCTCGCGCCGGCGCCGCGTCAAGCGGGTGGCGGTGGTGGCGCGCCCGAGAGCACGCCGGGCAAGACCGTCGAGGACGTGTGCGTCGAGCCGCTCGGCGCCGCCACCGGCTGCAAGCGCTGGGCGATGGACGGCTTCTACGCGTCGCTCACCACGGCCGAGACCGGCAAGGGCACGCGCCCGGCGCGCGTCTCGTTCTACGGCGACTCGGTGTCGGCGACCGACGCGCTCCCCGGCCGCCTGCGCGCGCGCCTGCAGGACGTGTTCGGCGACGGCGGCCCCGGCTTCCTGCACGCGGTCCAGCCCCACAAGTTCAACCACTCGGAGGCGGTCGACCGCCGCTCGACCGGGTCGTGGCGCAGCTGGAACATCACGACCACCAACATCGCCGATCACCTCTACGGCGTCGGCAACGCGACCGCGCAGGGCTCGGGCTCGATCCGCATGACGGCGAAGACACCGTCGAAGAACATCTCGCGCGCCGAGGTCTACTACCTGGCGCAGCCGGGCGGCGGCACGGCCGAGCTGAAGGTCGGCGAGGCGACCGCGACGCTCGACACGGCGTCGCCGACCAAGGCCGCGCGCTTCCAGACCATGACCGTGGCCGATGGCGCGCACGCGTTCGAGATGTCGGCCAAGGGCAAGGTCCGCCTCTTCGGCGTGTCACTCGAGCGCGACGCCGGCATCGTGGTCGACAACATGGCGCTGGTCTCCTGCACCGCGAAGACGATGCTCGAGAACCTGGCCGACCACTGGAAGAACCAGCTCGCGCACCGCGAGGCCGACCTGATCGTCATCATGCTCGGCACCAACGAGGCGCAGTGGCTCGCGGGAGCGAGCGCGATGGCGGAGTACGAGAAAACCTGGACGCAGCTGCTCGCTCCCGTGCGTGCGGCCCGGCCACAGGCGTCATGTCTGGTGATGTCGCCGCTCGATCAGGCAGAGGCCAAGGACGACAAGATCGTGTCGCGGCGCGGCGTGCCCAAGATGGTGGCAGCGCAGCGGAAAGCGGCTCAGGCCGCCGGGTGTGCGTACTGGGACACGTTCACCTGGATGGGCGGGTCTGGAGCCGCCATCACGTGGCACAAGCGAGGCCTCCTCGGTAGCGACTTCGCCCACATGTCGCGGAAGGGGACGGCCAAGGTTGCTGACGGACTGGCGGACGCCCTGTTCACCGGTTACAAGGCCTATAAGGGCCGTTGACCGTCTCAGCCGCAAAGACACTCTTCGGATTGGCGCTGGCCACGACGGCGGGGCTGGGATGCACCGGCTCGCCTCCGGTCGAGGCGCAGCCGAGGGTGCCCGCGCACGTCGAGGCGGCGAGCGTCGCGATGACCGACGCGGGCGTGGCGGAGGTCGCGGAGCCCGTCGTCGCCGACATCTCGCCCGCGCTCACCGTCCCCAACAACGAGCTCGATCCGTTCTTCGAGGCGCTGGCTCGGGCCGAGGTCTCGGACCCGGCCGGCCGCGCGGCGATCGTCATGTTCGGCGACTCGCACACGGCGGGCGACCACCTGACCGGAAAGCTGCGCCGCGATCTCGGCGCGCGGTTCGGCGATGCGGGACGCGGCTTCGTGCTCGCGGGGCGCCCGCCCATCCGCCACTACTACCAGCGCGACGTTCGCTACGGTTCCGACGGCAAGTGGGCCGCCGAGCTGGGCGGCAAGCGCGACGCGACCGGGCCGTTCGGCCTCGCGGGTGTGCGCGCGCACGCCGAGAAGAAGGACGCGACGGCGTGGGTCGAGAGCTGCGAGCAGTGCGGCAGCGACCGCGTGGCGCGCTTCGACGTCTTCTACCTGCGCCGCAAGGACTCGGGCGCGCTCGCCTACCGCCTCGACGACGGCCCGTGGCAGAAGCTCGTGACCAAGCTCGAGGCGGGCGCGATCGAGGAGCGGACCCCGGCCGTGCTGTCGGTGCCAGCCACCGGCGAGCGCCACCGGATCTCGCTGCGCCCCGCGGGCGGCGGCGCCATCGACCTGTTCGGCGTCGCCCTCGAGCGCGGCACGCCCGGCGTCGTCGTCGACGCGCTCGGCGTGGTCGGCCGTCGCCTCGGCCACCTGCGCAGCTGGGACTGGGACGTCATCGGCCCCCAGCTCGCGGCGCGCTCGCCCGCGCTCGTGGTCCTGCAGTACGGCACCAACGAGGCCGACGACCCCGAGCTCGACCTGACCGCGCTCGCGCGCTACCACGACGAGGTCATCGCGCTCGTGCGGCAGCACGCGCCGGGCGCGGCCATCCTCGTCCTCGGTCCGCCCGACATGGCGGAGCGCCCGGGCGGCAAGGCCTGCGACAAGCTGCCGGCGCCTCCGCCGGTGGACGCGTACGGCGACGGCGGTGTACCGCTCGAGTGCCAGTGGCACACGCCTCCGCTCCTGGCGCAGGTGATCGAGGTGCAACGCGCGGCCGCGGCGCGCAACGGAGTCGCCTTCTTCGACAGCCTGGCCGCGATGGGAGGCGCCGAGCAGATGGATGTTTTCTTCCACATGGACCCCCCCATGGCGTATTCGGACCACGTGCACTTCACGCAACCCGGATACGAGCTCTGGGGCCAGCGCCTGCTCGAGTCGCTGATGACCGACTTCGAGGCGTGGAAGACGCGGACTACAGCGGCCGCGCCCGGACGTTCGCAGTAACGCCGGTCGGCAAACATGCTCTTCACGAGCCCGCCCTACCCGCTGTTCCTCGCAGCGGTCTTCCTGCTCTACGGCCTGTCGCGTGGCGGCCGGTGGCCGGGGGCGGTCGCTCGTCTCGCGCTGATGACGCTCCTGGGCGACGTGGTGTGGCTCCTGCTCACGCACGACGTCGCGTCGCTGTGGGATCCGATGGGCGCGCTCGCGTTCGGGTTCCTGCCCGAGGCGAGTTTCCCGGCGTGGTGGCAGCTGCCGATCGGCGCGGGTGTGCTCGCGAGCGGCGTCTATGCGGGCGTGCGCGGCGCGGCGTGGCTCGACGGGCCGCAGGGGCAGCGCGTGCTCGCGGCGGCGATCCTCGCCGTGGTCGTCGGCCTGGGCGTCATCGTCGCGGTGCTCGGGATCGCGGGCGACCTCGCGCCGTTCACGCACGCGCTCGCGCGCGGCGGGCACCTGGCGTGGCTGCTCGGCATGGGCACGGCGCTGGGCGCCGCGTCGACGGAGCGCGGGCGCTCGCTCGGGCGCGTGCTCGTCCTGATGCTCGTCAGCTGCATCTTCTATCACGTGTGGGCGGCGGAGCAGGCGGGCGCCTACAAGTACCTCCTCGCGCTGATCGTCTTCACGATCATCCTCGACTACTACCTGGCGCTCGCGATCGAGGCGAGCTCGTCGCCGGCGAAGAAGAAGCTGATGCTCGTCGTGAGCCTGGTGTCGAACCTCGGCATCCTGAGCGTCTTCAAGTACACCGACTTCTTCACGCAGGACGTCCTGCACCTGCCGGTCGAGCCGCTCGGCTTGATCTTGCCGGCGGGCATCTCGTTCCACACCTTCCAGTCGCTCTCGTACACGATCGACGTCTACAAGGGCGAGATCAAGGCGACGCGCTCGATCACCGAGCTCGCGACGTTCGTGCTGTTCTTCCCGCAGCTCGTGGCGGGCCCGATCGTGCGCGCGTCGGAGCTCTTGCCGCAGATCCACCAGCTGCCGCTGTTCGATCACGCCAAGGCGGCGGACGGCCTCTACCGGATCGTGCTCGGGTTGTTCAAGAAGATCGCGATCGGCGACTTCCTGGCGCTCGCGATCGCCGACCCGGTCTTCAAGGATCCGTCGCTCTACTCGTCGGCGGAGGTGGCGTGCGCGGTGTACGCGTTCGCGTTCCGCATCTATCTCGACTTCTCGGCGTACTCCGACATCGCGATCGGCTCGGCGCAGCTGCTCGGCTTCCAGCTGCCCGAGAACTTCCGCACGCCGTACCGCTCGGCCAGCCTGCAGGAGTTCTGGCGGCGCTGGCACATCTCGCTGTCGTCGTGGCTGCGCGACTACCTCTACGTGCCGCTCGGTGGCAACCGCGGCAGCAGCTTCGACACGTACCGGAACCTGATCCTCACCATGTTCCTGGGCGGGCTCTGGCACGGCGCGAGCTGGTGCTACATCGTGTGGGGGCTGTTGCACGGCGGCGGGCTCGCGGTGACGCGCGCGTACCAGCGGCGGGTCGAAGCCGACGGTGGCGCGCAGCGCATGCTGGCGGCGTTCGCGCTCGTCTTCGCGACCGGGTTCGCGATGCACCTCGCGGCGCGCGAGGCCCGCCTCTGGGAGACGGTGTGGATCGATCTCGCGCTGGCGTGGGCGTACAGCGTGCCGCTGTGGGCCGCGCTCACGGCGTGGCTCGCCGGCGGCGAAGAACCAACGTTGCGCGGGAAGCCCAGGAAGCGCGCATCGCTCGTCGCGCGCCTGCTCGCGGCGGTCGCGGTGATCGCGCTGTTCGGTGCGCTGCGCGAAGGGGCTTCATCGCTGTGGCTGCCGCTGTGCTTCGTGGCCGCGGCGCTGGGCTGGTACGCCGACGCGGCGGAGCAGGGCGGCCTCGATGTGGCGAACGCGCGCTGGCTGGCGTGGGCGCTGCGGCGCGCGCTCGGCATCGTGCTCGTGTTCCACTACGTGTGCCTGACGTGGATCTTCTTCCGCGCGCAGACCTTCGACGGGGCGCTGGCCGTGCTCGAGCAGCTCGCGCTCCTGGAATTCGATCCCGACCAGCACTGGGCCAACATCACGTCGCTGGTCCAGCTCGCGCTGGTCGCGGCGGCGCTCACGCACTTCTATGCGCCGGGCACGCTGGCCTGGTGGCGCGAGCGATTTGTCACGGCGCCACCTGTGATCCAGGGCGCAGCTCTGGCGGTCGCTGCTCTGGTCCTGCGCGAGCTTGCGGCGCCGCACATCGTCCAGTTCATCTACTTCCAGTATTGAAATAGCTGCATCCACACCCCCGAGCGGGCGTAGGATCGGACCATGCGCACAGTAGCCCCCCTGTTGCCGTTGGTCCTGGTATTCGCTGCGGCTGCAGCGGCCTGCGGTAGCGACTCGCGTGGCCAGAGCGTCTGCGACACGCAGACGCCGCCACCCCCGGAGTGCATGACGGAGTGCGATCCGTCGCCCGGCGCGCCGACCACCTGTGCCGCCGGCTATCACTGCACGGCCGAGGGTTCGTGCGATCAGGAGTGCAATCCGGGCGGCACCGACTGCGGCAGCGGTTATCGCTGCACGCCCGACGGCCGCTGCGTCGCGAGCGGTGACTGCATCGGGCTCGAGTGCCAGATCGTGAACTGCGGCGCGATGAACATGCCGGTCACGACCATCACCGGCACGGTGCACGCGCCCAACGGCACGCTGCCGCTGTACGGCGTGAACGTCTACATCCCGAACGTGCCGCTGACGGCGCCGGCCGACGGCGCGGTGTGCGATCGCTGCGAGGACACCATCGCCGGGTTCCCGCTGTCGCTCACGACGACCGACGAGAACGGCAACTTCACGATGACGAACGTGCCCGCGGGCGCCAACATCCCGGTCTACATCTCGAGCGGCAAGTGGCGGCGCGAGATCACGCTCCAGAACGTGCCGCAGTGCGCGCCGACCGCGATGACGGTCGAGCAGACGCGCTTCCCGAAGAACAAGACGGAGGGCTACATGCCGGAGATCGCGATCTCGACCGGCAGCGCCGACGCGCTCGAGTGCCTCGTGCGCAAGCTCGGCATCGACGACGCGGAGATCGGGACCGACGGCAGCGACAAGCGCATTCACCTGTACACCGACGGTGGGTCGGGCGGTCAGGGCGCGGCTTCGTTCCGCTCGGGCTTCCCCGGCGGCAACGGCGCGTTCGCCGACTCGATGACGTTGTGGAACAGCTTCGACAAGCTGAAGAGCTACGACATCGTGATCCTCTCGTGCGAGGGCGGTCAGTATCCCGAGACCAAGCCGCAGACCGCGATGGACGCGCTCAAGCAGTACGCCGACATCGGCGGCCGCGTGTTCGTGTCGCACTGGCACAACATCTGGATCGAGGGATCGACCGAGGGCGGCGGCAACCAGGCGCCCGCGGTGTGGTCCGGCCCGAACGGCGTGGCGACGTGGAACAACAGCAGCACGACGTTCGAGACGCCGCCCGATCGCATCGACGAGCAGAGCAATCCCAAGGGCGAGTCGTTCGCGACGTGGATGCTGAACGTCGGCGGCTCGCCGGCCGGTATGCGCGACGTCATTCCCATCGAGGCGGGCACGGGCAAGCAGACCTGCACCGCGGTCGATCTCAACCGCACCGAGCGCTGGGTCTACTGGCCGCAGGGCGGCATGGAGTACCCGCAGATGTTCCAGTTCACGACGCCGCAGGAGGCGCAGCCCAACGATCGTTGCGGCAAGGTCGTGTTCTCCGACATGCACGTGTCGGGTGACTCCGGCAGCTCCGAGGGCACGCCGTTCCCGAACGACTGCTCGGCGGCCGGCTTGACGGCGCAGGAGAAGGCGCTCGCCTTCATGTTCTTCGACCTCGCCAGCTGCGTGTCGGGTCCGATCCTCTAGCGGCGCGCGCGGGGCGCGTGGGCGCGCGCGGGCGTATGCTCGCGCGCCATGCTGCGCACGCGAGCCGAGGCGAGTGGATACACGGAGACGTCGCTGCACGCTGACGTCATGGCGTTCGTCGCCGCGCTGGCGGCGAAGGGCGACCGGCGGCTGCACGTGACTGGCTTCGGCTGGAGCCCGCAGGGACGCGAGCTGCCGCTGCTCGTGCTGTCGGGGCGCGGCGTGCGCACGCCGGCGGAGGCGCGCGCGGCCGGGCTGCCGGTGGTGCTGATGCTCGACGGCATTCACCCGGGCGAGGTCGAGGGCAAGGAGGCGAGCCTGGCGCTCGTGCGCGACATGCTCGACGGCGTCGAGAAGGTCGGAGGGGACGTGCTGGAGAAGATGGTGCTGCTCGTGGCGCCGCTCTTCAACCCGGACGGCGGCGACGCGCTCGACCCTGCGAACCGGCGCCTCGATCTGAAGAAGCTGACGGGGCAGCCCGGGCCCGTGGTCGGGACGCGCACGCAGAGCGGTGGGATCAACCTGAACCGCGACTACCTGCGGCAGGACGCGCCGGAGATGCGCTTGCTGCAGGCGGGCGTGTGTCAGCCGTGGGCGCCGGATCTGACGATCGACAACCACGCCACGAACGGGAGCGTGCACCGCTTTCACATGACGGTGGACGTGCCGCACACCGTGGCGAGCGGGCGGCGCGAGCCGATCGACTTCATGCGCGAGCGCGTCGTGCCGGACGTGATGCGCGCGGTGCGCGGCAATCACGGCTTCGACTCGGGGTGGTACGGCAACTTCGTCGAGGACGAGCGCACGATGGACGCGGGCGGCGAGGTCGACGGGACCGGCGAGGTGCGCGAAGGGTGGATGACGTATCCGCACAACCCGCGTTTCGGGTCGAACTACCGCGGGCTCACCGGGCGGCTCGACGTGTTGCTCGAGTGCTACAGCTATCTCTCGTTCGAGGAGCGCGTGGCGACGGCGCGGGCGTGGCAGGTGGAATTGCTGACGTGGGTCGCCGGGAATGGCGACGACGTGCGACAGGTCGTGGCGTCGAGCGCGCGGCCTCCCGATGAGGTGGCGGTGCGGTACGCGCTGGAAGACTTCGCCGAGCCGGTGGAGGTGCTGACGCGGAATCCGAGGACGCTGGATGGCGCGCCGACGTCCGTGCGGATTCCGCATCGCGCGAAATTCGTCGGCACGACGGTGGTCTCGCGGCCGCGCGCGTACGCCGTGCCCGCGCCCGTCGCCGCGCACCTCGCGCGCCACGGCCTGCGCGTCGATGCACCCGGCGCCAGCCCCGCGAGCGGCGGCGGCTCTGCGGGCGCGCTCGTCTCCGCGTCCGGCACCGTGTACGCGGCGATCGCGCGCATCGAGTCCCTCGAGCGCGAGGGCGGCCGCGGCATCCTCGAATCCGCGAGCGTCGGCGACCTCGCCGTCTCGTGGCGCACCGAATCGCGCGCGCTGCCGCCCGGCTACGCCCTGGTGTCGACGGATCAGCCGCTCGGCGCCATCGCCGTCTACCTCTGCGAGCCCGAGAGCGACGACGGCGCCGTCGAGAACGGCCTGCTATCCGCGCCGTCGCCCGGCGACGACTACGCCATCTGGCGCGTCCACTGACCGGCGCCGCAAGCCGCCGACCGACGCGAACGCCGCCGACCGACGCGCGCGTGAACACCGTCCCGACCAACCTCGTCGCCGCGCGCGCCCCCGACTCCCGAGTGATGTTCGAGTTTCAGCCGGCGCGGCGATCGGGCGAACGGTTCGAGTGCCCCGTCTGGTACGAGCCGATGGCCGTGTCTGCGCCGCGCTCGTGGTTACTCACGGTGGGCTGGCGCAAGCACCCGCTGATCGGCGTGCGCGAGGTGCCCGGGCCGATCGCGTGACCGATTTCTCGACGA
>DATLEB010000120.1:0-19229 GCA_035525615.1 Kofleriaceae bacterium
ACGCCGGGCACGAAGCGGTTGAGGACGAGGTACGCGGCGCCGTGCTTGTGGAAGCGGGCGACCAGGCGGTCGAGGGCGGCCGACGTGTGGCCGCGCGCCGCGCGGCGCCGTGCCCAGCGCACGCCCAGCTCGAATGTGAGCGCGGCGCCGACGACCGAGCCGAGCATGAGCGCCGACAGGACGCCGTACCAGCTCCACGCCGCGGCGACGACGAGCGACGCGGCGAGCACGGTGACGAGATCGCCCGGGAACGGCGGGAAGACGTACTCGATGACCGCCGAGCCGGCGAGCGCCAGCCAGCCGAGAAGGCTATCCTCCTGCCCGACCCACGTGGTGAGCGTCTCGACGATCGGCATGGTGCGCCCGCCCGCGCTGCGGCAAGGCGACCTGATAGGGGTGTGCGCTCCCGCGGGTCCTGTCAACCGGGAGCGGTTCGCGAACGGCCTGGCGCGCCTCGGTCAGCATTTCCGCCTGAAGGTGCCCGAGGGCATCGAGGCGCGCGACGGGTTCCTCGCCGGCAGCGACGAGCGGCGGGCCGACGAGCTGGCGGCGCTGCTCGCCGACAAGGACGTGCGCGCGATCATCTGTGCGCGCGGCGGATACGGCGTCACGCGCATGCTGGCGCGCGTCGATCCCGCGCCGCTCACCGCGGATCCGCGGCCCATCGTCGGGTTCTCGGACGTGACGGCGCTCCTGTCGTGGTCGGCGGCGGCGGGCGTCGCGCCGATCCACGGGCCGATGGTGAGCCAGCTCGGCGATCTTCCGGCCGAGGACACGGCGTGGCTGGTGCGGATGCTCACCGATGCGCGTCCGGCCGGCATCCTGCCGTGGTCGCTGCGTGCGATCGGCGCGCCTGGCCCCGCGGAACCCGTGGTCGCGCCGCTGTGCGTCGGCAACCTGTGCCTGTTCGCGCACCTCGTCGGCTCGCCGTGGCGCCTCGATCTCGACGGCGCCGTGATGGTCACGGAGGAGGTGACCGAGAAGCCGTACGCGCTCGATCGCTACTTCACGCAGCTCGAGCACGCCGGCGTGATGCGTGGCTGTCGCGCGGTCGTGCTGGGCGATCTCACGCGCTGCACCGATCCGGCGACGCCGACGGGCGCGCCCGACAACCCCGGCCCCGCGCACGCCGTGATCGACGAGCGCCTGCGCACGTTCGCGATCGCCGGGCTCGCCGGCGCGCCGCTCGGCCACGGTTCCCGCAACGTCGCGCTCCCCTTCGGCGGCCGCGCCGCGATCGACTTCGCCGCGGCGACCGTCGAGCTCCTCGACGCCGCCGTCGCGTGACCCCGGGCTCAGTCCCCGAGCTCAGCCGCGGCGCTTGCCCTTGCCGCGCTTCTTCTTGCCGCTGCCGCTGCCGCTGCCGCTGCCGCGCGAGCCGCTGGCGCCCGCGTCGTCGCTCGACGGCTCCTCGCCGGTGCCGTTGCCGTTCACGCCGCCGCTGACGTCGGCGTCGGCCTCGGCGGCCTCGACGATCGCGTTCACGTCGACGGCGGACATCACCATCGTGCGCTTGCCGTCGTCGACGAGGTTGGGATCGCTCCGCTCCTCGACGGCGATGGCCTCGAGCAGCGCGGGATCGACCGCCGCCATCACCTCGGTGCTGCCGGCGTCGAGATCCTCGGCGACCTCGCCCTTCACGGCCGCCATCGCGCGCTCGACCTCGACCGTCGTCATCGTGAGCGTCGGCTTGGCGACGATCGACGCGCGCGGATCGTCGGCTGCGGCCAGCGTCGCCGGGCTGAGCGGCGCGACGGCCACCGGCGTCACCGGCGTCACCGGCGTCACCGGCGGCGGCGGCGCGGCCTCGGCGCGCTCCTTCCACCACGCGGCGGCCGCACCCGCGAGCGTCGGCTTCACCTGCATGCCGGGAACCTCGTTCGTCCCGCCCACCTGCTCGTGCACGCGCGTCACCGTCGCGGCGATCTCGAGACCTTCGTCGGTCTTGAGCTGCAGCACGGTGCCCACCGGCATCGGCGTCGAGTGATCGATGTACGCGTCGCCGGGGTGAATCGCGTGCAGCTTCACCCGCTTCCCGACCTCCAGCCCACGCCACGTGACGTCGACAAAAGCCTCGCTCATCTCGTAGGACCGTATCACGGCGTGACGTAAGCTGCGCCCATGGGTGTCACCGACTGGCTGCGCCGCCGCCTCGACAATGCCGTCGAGGATCGCCTCGGCGACGACGTCGGTGCGCGCACCCGCGCGCTGGTCTTCCGCGGCAACGAGTACGGCTACGACGCGTACGGGCTCGGCCGCGATCACCTGAAGGTCGCCGCGCTTCTCGCCGGCTGGGTCTACCGCCACTACTTCCGTTGCACCGCGAAGGGCATCGAGAACATCCCGGCCGCGGGCCGCGTGCTCTTCATCGCCAACCACTCCGGACAGCTCCCGTACGACGGCGTCGTCATCGGGTCCGCGTGTTTCCTCGAGCCGCCGGTGCCGCGCCTGGTCCGCTCGATGGTCGAGACCTTCGTCCCGACCGTGCCGTTCGCGAGCTACCTCCTGCCGCGCTGGGGCCAGATCACGGGCACGCCCGAGAACTGCCGCCGCCTGCTCGAGGAGGACGAGGCCATCCTCGCCTTCCCCGAGGGCGCGCGCGGCATCTCCAAGCCGTTCTCGCGCCGCTACCAGCTGCAGAGCTTCGGCCTCGGCTTCATGCGCCTCGCCCTCGCCACCAGCACGCCGATCGTGCCGGTCGCCGTGATCGGCGCCGAGGAGCAGGCGCCGGCCGTGAACGTGAAGCCGCTGGCGCGCCTCCTCGGTGCGCCGTCCTTCCCGATCGTGCCGTACCCGCCGTTCGTGCCGCTCCTGCCGCTGCCGGTGAAGTACCGGCTCTACTTCGGCGAGCAGATGACGTTCACCGGCGATCCCGACGACGACGACGAGGTGCTCGAGGAGAAGGTGCGCGCGGTGAAGCACCGCATCGAGTCGATGATCCACCTCGGCCTGCGCGAGCGCAAACATGTCTTCTGGTAACGGCCAGCCCGACACCCAGGCGGCACCGAAGAAGCGGAAGGTCGTCATCACAGGCATCGCGGGCCGCCTCGGCCGCGTGGTGGCGCGCGCGCTCCATCACGATCCGCGCCTCGTGATCGAAGGGCTCGATCGCCGCCCCTTCATCGAGAAGCCCAAGGACATCGAGCACCACCAGGTCGACCTGCGCTCGAAGAAGGCGCGCGACGTCTTCCGCGCCGGCGACATCGACGCGCTCGTGCACCTCGGCCTCATGCACGACCCGCGCGCCACCGCCGCCGAGCTCTACTCGTGGAACGTGGGCGGCACCGCGAAGCTGTTCGAGTACTGCGCCGCGTACAACGTGCCCAAGGTCGTCGTGCTCTCGTCGGCCAACGTCTACGGCCCGCGCCCCGAGAACCCGCAGTTCCTCACCGAGGAGGCGCCGCTCCTCGCCGCGCAGCGCTTCCCCGCGATGCGCGACCTCGTCGAGATCGATCACCTCGCGTCGACCTTCTTCTGGAAGGCGCGCGACATCGAGACCGTGATCCTGCGCCCGGTCCACATCCTCGGCCGCGTGCACAACGCGCCGTCGAACTACTTGCGCCTCGATCCCATCCCGATGCTGCTCGGCTTCGATCCCATGGTGCAGGTGATCCACGAGCGTGACATCGCCGAGGCCGTCAGCTGCGCGCTCGCGCCCGGGGTCCGTGGCATCTACAACGTCGTCGGTCCCGGCGAGGTGCCACTCAGCGTGATCGTCCGCGAGCTCGGCCGGCGCACACTCCCGATCCCGCACCCGATCGCGAAGCCGCTCTACTCGCTCGCCTTCCGCCTCGGCCTCTCGGGGTACCCGGTCGCCGAGTTCGACTTCATCCGGTACGTGTGCATGGTGGACGGATCACGCGCCGAGAACGAGCTCGGCTTCCGCGCCCGGGCCACCCTGCGCGAGACGATCCGGGCGGTCGACGACCCGGATTGACGCGGGAGCGGTCGAGGACCGCAGACCCCGATCCGCACCAAAAAACCACACCCGGGTGTGAACGGATTGCTACACCCGACCGTGACCGCGCGTTGACGCAGATCGAATGACGGGCTGTGGGCGTTCAGGACACCAAAGGGGAGTGAACGTGACCGATTACGCGATCCGACCCTACTCAGTTGGGCTGGATAACGAAATCCCGGACGTTTCTGTCATAGGTCCGGCGCCGGCGATGGATTTCCACCGTCCGTATTGCCAGAGACCGCACTGATTTCGCCGCGTTCGATCCCGCTGCCTTTCTGGCACGACGACTGCTTTGTGCTCCGACCACCAACCACCGACCCGCTCGCGAAAAGACCACCGGAGGACGCCATGAAGAAACTGCTCGCAGCACTCGCCGTATTGACGGCCATCACAGTCTCGGGATGTACCCTGTACTTCGGCGAGGCCGACGACGATGACGTCGTCGTCACGAACTACTGCGAGCCATCGCCTGGCGGAACCGTCTGTTACACCTGCTACACGTACCCTGACGGGTGGCAGGAGTGCTTCCCGGACAACTACGGGTGCAACAGCGACAACGACTGCGCCACCGGCTGCTACTGCAACGAGAACACCGGTGAGTGTAACGAGGCTGGTTGGTGCTCGAGCGACGCGGACTGCGGTGGCGGTCTCGTCTGCGACTGCAGCGGCTCCTGCGCCGACCCGGCGTTCGGCTCGCGCGACTGCAGCAGCTGCCAGGTCCAGGGCTGCCCGGTCGGCTTCGTCTGCGCCGCCGACGGTAGCTGCGTCCCCGACCCGAACCAGCCCGGCTGCACCAGCGACGCCCAGTGCGCCGCGGGCTGCTACTGCCTGAACGGTTACTGCGAGGAGTCGTCGATCTGCACCGCCGACAACCAGTGCCCGACCGGCTCGTTCTGCGACGAGGGCCGCCAGACCTGCGAGCCGTGCGTCCAGAACGGCACCGACACCTGCACCCCGCCGCCGCCGCCCCCGCCCCCGCCGCCGCCGCCGCCGCCCCTGGCGTGCAACCAGCTGACGGACCAGGCGTCGTGCGACGCGCGCTCGGACTGCCGCTCGATCATCAGTGGCACCAACTGCCACCGCCCCGACGGCACCACCTGCCAGATGGGTGACCAGACCTGCGTGTGCGAGGCGCCCTTCGTGTTCCAGGCGTGCGTCGCGAACTGAGCGACTGACGAATCAGAGCTAGGCGACTAGCCCGAAGACGGAGCCGGATTGGATTCGGCTCCGTTTTGTTTTTTCGGGATGCGATACGATCGCGCCATGGGCTTCGGCTTCGGCTTCGAAGAGACGATGAGCGGGACGTGGACGAAGGACGGCGTCACGCGCCCCTTCTCGTTCACGGTGAAGGTCCGCTCCGGGCCGCTGGGCGCGTTCCGCAAGAACAAGCAGGTGGCGGAGATGGAGGGGACCATCGACGCGGTCGGGCTCGCGTCGGGGAAGCCGCTGCGCGGCACCCTGATGATGAGGCCGTTCCTCGGGCGCGTGATCCGCTACGAGTTCGCGTTCACCGGCGACGACGGCAAGCCGTACACGTTCGCCGGGCAGAAGGACATCCGGTGGCTGGCACCGGTGAGGACGTGGACCGAGCTGCCGGGCGACGTACGCGACGCCGACGGCACGCTGGTGGGGACCGCGATGACGCACTTCGATCTCAAGAAGGACGGATGGACCTTCATGCGCAGTTGGAAGCCCGCGTGATGCGGCGGATGGCACTGCTGGCGCCGGCGATCGCGCTGGTCGCGTGCGGCGGCGAGGATCTGACGTGCGAGGTGCTGAGCGATCCCGGCAACTGCTGGGCGACCGCGGCGGCGGCGGCGAAGGCGTGTTTGCCGGCGGGGGCGGCGGCGCAGGAGGGGCTGCTCTCCGCCGACCGCGCGTCGTGCCTGTTCGCCGACGGGACGCGCGTCACGTTCGACACGCCGCTGCCGAACAACACCCAGGATCTGGAGCGCCTCGCGTTCACGATAGAGCAGAGCACGCTCGCCTGCGCGCGCTTCGTCGACACGTTCGGCAACCGGATGGAGCTCACCGCCGACGAGAAGACGGTCGTGTCGGAGCTGCACCCGGGCGGCGACTTCCACCTGCACTGCCCGGGCGGACCCGACTTCGAGTCGAGCTTCGATCTGCTGTTCACGTGTCCGGGCGGCACGGCGCCGACGGACGGCTTCGACGTGACCGCCACGTCCGTGACCTTCACCCTCGTCTCCGTGGCCACTCCCGGGCCGCTGTTCACGTGCAACGTGCCGTGACTACCCGATTTCGGAGGTGACCTGGCGGACTCCAGCCGTGCTAGAACCCGCCTCCGGATCCCCCATGTCCTTTCTCCAGAAGATCTTCGGTAGCAAGAACCAGCGCGAGCTCAAGCGGATGCAGCCGATCGTGGCGCGGATCGGCGAGCTGGAGAAGGGGCTCGAGGCCAAGACCGACGCCCAGCTGCGCGCGATGACCGGGGAGCTGCGGCAAAAGCTCGCCAACGGCGCGACGCTCGACGACATCATGCCCGAGGCGTTCGCCCTCGTACGTGAAGGCGGCAAGCGCGCGCTCGGGATGCGGCACTACGACGTGCAGCTCATCGGCGGCATGGTGCTGCACTCCGGCAAGATCGCCGAGATGCGCACCGGCGAGGGCAAGACCCTGGTCGCGACGCTCCCCGCGTACCTGAACGCGCTCGCCGGCAAGGGCGTGCACGTCGTCACCGTCAACGACTACCTCGCCAAGCGCGACGCCGAGTGGATGGGCCGGCTCTACGGCTTCCTCGGCCTGTCGACGGGCACGATCGTCCACGGCCTCGACGACTACGAGCGCCAGCGCAACTACAACTGCGATATCACGTACGGCCAGAACAACGAGTTCGGCTTCGACTACCTGCGCGACAACATGAAGGACGCGCCCGACCGCATGGTCCAGCGCGGGTTGTTCTACGGCATCGTCGACGAGGTCGACTCGATCCTCATCGACGAGGCGCGCACGCCGCTCATCATCTCGGGCGCCGGCGAGGCCGCGGCCGATCAGTACGACAAGGTCGACAAGATCGTCCCGCGCCTCAAGCGCGAGGTCGACTACACCGTCGACGAGCAGGCGCACTCGGTGATGCTCACCGACGAGGGCGTCGAGCGCTGCGAGAAGCTGCTCGGCATCGACAACCTCTACGACATCAAGAACCTCCAGCTCAACCATCACGTCAACCAGGCGCTGCGCGCGCACACGCTCTACAAGCGCGACGTGAACTACCTCATCGAAGAGGGCAAGGTCGTCATCATCGACGAGCACACCGGCCGCAAGATGCCGGGACGCCGCTGGTCCGATGGTCTCCACCAGGCGATCGAGGCCAAGGAAGGCGTCACCGTCGAGGAAGAGAACCAGACGCTGGCGACGGTCACGTTCCAGAACTACTTCCGCATGTACAAGAAGCTGTCCGGCATGACCGGTACGGCCGACACGGAAGCGACCGAGTTCCACCAGATCTACAAGCTCGACATCCGCGTCATCCCGACCAACAAGCCGCTGGTCAGGAAGGATCTGCCCGACCTCGTCTACAAGAACGAGAAGGGCAAGTTCAAGGCGGTGCTCGCCGACATCGAGGATTGCCACAAGCGCGGTCAGCCGGTGCTGGTCGGCACGATCTCCGTCGAGAAGTCGGAGGTGCTCGCGCAGCTGCTCCGCTCGAAGGACATCCCGTACAACGTGCTGAACGCCAAGCAGCACATGCGCGAGGCCGGCGTCGTCGCGCAGGCCGGCCGCAAGGGCGCGGTCACGATCTCGACCAACATGGCCGGCCGCGGCACCGACATCTTGCTCGGCGGTAACGCCGAGTTCATGGCGAAGGAAGCGGTCGCCGAGGAGCGCGCCAAGGTCGCCGAGGACGTGGCCGCATCCGAGCCGGCCCCCGAGCCGGAAGCCGCCGAGGGCGCCGAGAGTCCCGACGGCGCCGGGCCGTACCGCGGCTCGACGCAGCCGGCGTTCGACGAGGACGCGCGCCTGAAGCACTACATGGCCAAGTTCAAGGCCGAGACCGAGGCCGAGCGCCAGGAGGTGCTCAAGGCCGGTGGTCTCAAGATCATCGGCACCGAGCGCCACGAGTCACGCCGCATCGACAACCAGCTGCGCGGCCGCGCGGGTCGCCAGGGCGATCCGGGCGTCTCGCGCTTCTACCTCTCGCTCGAGGACGACCTGCTCCGCATCTTCGGCCTCGACAAGATGGCCGGTCTGATGGAGCGCCTCGGGCTCGAGGAGGACACGCCGATCGAGAGCCCGATGGTGACGCGCTCGATCGAGGGCGCGCAGAAGAAGGTCGAAGGTCGCAACTTCGACACGCGCAAGAACGTCCTCGAGTACGACGACGTGATGAACCAGCAGCGCAAGACGATCTACGCCTTGCGCCGGCAGGTCCTCGAGGGCTCGTACGAGCCGTTCACGCTCGACGACCCCAACGACGAGAAGCTGAAGAAGAAGCGCGAGGCCGAGGCCCCGCCCGAGATCACCGAGAGCGGCTCGTGGAAGGCCAGCGAGATCTCGAAGGAGATGCGGCCCAAGCTGGTCGAGATGATCGACGTGGTGCTCCAGAAGGTGAAGGAGCGCGACGAGCGGATCGCCGCGGGCGAGCCCATCACCGACACGCGCCCGGCGTGGCGCGTCCTGCGCGCCGAGCTGTGGCGCCAGCACGGCACCCTGCTCGATCTCGAGGAGAAGGTCGAGGGTCCGCGCGAGGCGCTCTACGACTTCGTCGCCGAGCGCATCGGCGTGTCGCTGGTGCAGCAGCGCGAGCGCATGTACGACCTGTGCGAGCAGCTCATCGGCGTCGCCATCGATCAGTTCTGTTCGCTCGAGAAGCCCGACGACGAGTGGGATCTCGAAGGTCTCGAGGAGGCGCTCGAGGAGCAGTTCACCACCGAGTTCACGCTGCAGAACGCGTCGCGCGACGAGCTCGCCGCGCAGGCGTGGAAGGTGGTCGAGGAGCGGATCGAGGAGCGCGAGAAGGAGCTGTCACGCGCGTGGCTCATGTACTTCTCGCGCCGCTTCTTCCTCGAGGAGATCGACCAGCAGTGGATCGATCACCTGAAGACCATGGACGCGCTCCGTGAGGGCATCGGCCTCATGGGCTACGGCCAGAAGGATCCGAAGAAGGAATACAAGAAGCAGGGCTTCGAGCTGTTCCAGGACATGATGGCCCGCATCAGCCTGAACGTCGGGCAGAAGATCTTCCGCGTCGAGATCCGCAAGGAAGAGGACGCCATCCCCGCGCTGCAGGCGAAGCAGCGTCAGCTGGTGGAGAAGGGCGCGGCCGGGAAGTTCGACGACGAGGAGGCCGAGGAGCAGGCCGCCGCTGGCGCCGCGGCCGGCGGGAAGAAGCGCAAGGTCCAGGGCGGTCGCCCCGGCGCCAAGGCGGGCGCGGGCGCGGGCGCGGCGGAAGCGGCCGGCGAGACCGTGCGGCGCGAGCGCCCCAAGGTCGGCCGCAACGACCCGTGTCCGTGTGGCTCGGGCAAGAAGTACAAGAAGTGCCACGGCAAGGACGAGGCCGAGGCCGCGACCGAGTAATCTCGCGCGTGACGCCCAGCCGCGAGGGCGGCATGAGGTGTCGATCAATGAGTTGCCCAGGGTTTCGGTTCTCCGGCGTCGCCGCCGGTATCAAGAAGAAGGGCGGGCCGGATGTCGGGTTGATCGCCGCCGACGCTCCGGCGTCGGTCGCGGCGGTCTTCACCGGTAACCGCGTCAAGGCGGCCCCGGTGCTGCTCTCGGCGGCGGCGTTGCGCGCGGCCAAGGGCAAGCTGCGTGGCGTCGTCGTGAACAGCGGCAACGCGAACGCGTGTACCGGCAAGCAGGGCGTGGCGGACGCGAAGGCGATGGCGGCGGCGGCGGCGGCGGTGATGGGCGCGAAGCCGGGGCAGATGCTGGTCGCGTCGACGGGCGTGATCGGGCAGGCGCTGCCGATGGACCGCGTCGACACCGGCATCGCGGCGGCCGGCGCCGTGCTGCGCCCCGGCGGCTGGGACGACTTCGCGGCGGCGATCCTGACGACCGACAAGCGGCCGAAGACGGCGCGCTGCACGGTGCGGCTCGGGCGCGAGAACGTGACGATCCTCGGGTGCACCAAGGGCGCCGGGATGATCGCGCCGAACATGGCCACCACGCTCACGTTCATCGCGACCGACGCGGTGATCACGCCGCCGCTGCTGGCGAAGGCGACGCGCGCGGCGGTGGCGCCGACGTACAACGCCATCGCCGTCGACGGCGACACGTCGACCAACGACACGCTGGCCGTGCTCGCGTCGGGCGCGACCGGCGCGGCGGTGGGCGGCAAGGCGCTGGCGGCGTTCACCGAGGCGCTCACCGATCTGTGCCACGATCTCGCGACGCAGCTCATGCGCGACGGCGAGGGCGTGCACCACGTCGTGACCGTCGAGGTGCGCGGCGCGGCGACCGAGAAGGCGGCGCTCGCGGTGGCGCGCCGGATCGCGACGTCCCCGCTCGTGAAGACGGCGATCGCCGGCGGCGATCCCAACTGGGGACGGATCCTGTGCGCGGCCGGCAACGCCGGCGTGCCGTTCGATCCGACCAAGGTCGCGCTCGCGTTCGCCGGCGTGCCCGTCGTCGCGAAGGGCACGCTCGTCGCGGGCTACGACGAGACGCGCGCTGCCGCGGTCATGCGGGAGGCCGCGTACACGATGACCCTCGACCTGGGCGGCGGCCGCGCGAGCGCGCGCTTCCTCGCGTGCGACCTGTCGCACGAGTACGTCTCGATCAACGCCGACTACCGCTCGTAGGTCGCCGTTTCGCCGGGCGACTTAGTGCGTGAATCGGTCGCGGTCCTGGACTAGAGTGCCGGCCTTGGCCTTCTGGCGTCCTCCGGTCCTGAAGCGTCTGCATCGCGCGAAGCTGTCGCGGCGATGGAAGGCGTTCGTGATCGCGCTCGCCATCTATGCGGCGATCGGCGGCGCGATCATCGCGTTCGCGAAGGACCTGGCCGGGCTGTTTCTGCTCGGCCTCTACTGCATCCCGTCGAACTCGGTCCTGCCCATCCCGCACGAGCCGGGCGTCCTCTACTTCGCCAAGTTCTACGATCCGATCTCGATCGCGATCGCGGCGACCATCGGCAGCATCATCGTCAGCTTCGCCGACTACGGCCTCATCGAGGCGGCGATGCGCCATCCGCGCGTGAAGGGCGCGAGCGAGGCGCGCCTCTTCCGCTGGGCGGTGCGCTGGATGACGAAGTGGCCGTTCGCGCTCATCGTTGCCTTCTCGCTCGTCCCGGTCTTGCCCATCTCCGTCATCCGCGCGCTCGCGCCGGCGTCTGGTTATCCGCTGCGCCGCTACATCGCCGCGCAGATCGTCGGCCGCCTCCCGCGCTTCTACTTCCTCGCGTGGCTCGGCCAGGCCGTCATGATCCCGACGTGGATCCTGATCGCGGCCACGGTCGGGCTCGCCGTCCTCATGTTCGTGACCGCCAAGCCGCCCGTCGAGGACGACGACGAGGATCCCGAGGCGATCGAGATCCCCGTCCCCGATCTCACCGACCCGGAACACCCGATCGAGCCGAGCGAGAGCACCCGGCTCGCCGCCGCCAGCTCGAGCGCGACGCTCCGCGCCGCCCGCGGCTAGCGAGCGATCAGCGAGCGCTCGACAATGCCTCTCGGTGTGCGGGGTCACCGGTGCGGCCGGGGTCTGTCTGCTTCTGGACTCCCAGGCACGTAAGGCCCACTTCAGACTCGTGATCGACGCTGGGGCGATGAGAGCTGCGTGGGTGATCGTCGGGCTGCTCGCCGCGTGTCGTGGTGACGATGGCGGCGGCGGCGACGACGACGTCGATGCCGCCGGCGCTGCCGACGCCGACGAGCGCGCGCCGTTCTCGTTCTTCATCACCAGCCTCGAGACCATGCGGCTCCAGTCGGGGACGCCCGACGGTTTCGGCGGTGACCTCGGCGGGCTCGCCGGCGCCGATGCGATCTGCCAGCGCGCCGCGGCCGACGTCGGCTACGGCGACAAGACGTGGCGCGCGTTCCTCAGCACCACGACCGGCGGCGCCGGCGGCGGACCCGTGCACGCGATCGATCGCGTCGGCACCGGGCCCTGGCACGACCGCAACGGTCGCCTCGTCGCGATGGATCGTGCCGGGCTCCTGATGACCCGCCCCGCCGGCGATCCCCAGTCGGCCAACGATCTCCCCGACGAGAACGGCCGGCCACTCACCTTCTTCCAGGACGCGCACGACATCATGACCGGCTCGAACGCGCAGGGGATGCTCGAGAGCTCCGACCCCGCGTCGACGTGCTCCGACTGGACGAGCGCGGTCGGGCCCGGCAGCGAGAACCGCGTCCGCTGCGGCCACGCCTGGCCGGCGATGAGCGGCCAGAGCTGGATGTTCGCGCATCGCCTGCCCGGCTGCGCGCCAGGTGTGCGCACCACCTTCACGCCGCCCGGTGAGGAAGGTGACACCGTCGGTGGTCAGGGTGGATGGGGCGGCATCTACTGCTTCGCGCTGACGCCCTGACCGCCTTGACCGCACCGAACCCGCGTCACATCATTCGCGGCACATGCGCATCGGCGTCCCGAAAGAGATCAAGACCCAGGAGTTCCGCGTCGGCATGACCCCAGCCGGCGTCCAGATCCTCACGAGTCGGGGCCACACCGTCCTCGTCGAGCAGGGCGCGGGGCTCGGCTCGAGCATCCCCGACGATCACTACGTGAAGGTCGGCGCGCGCATCGTGTCGACGCGCGACGAGGTCTGGGGCGAGGCCGACATGGTCGTGAAGGTGAAGGAGCCGATCGCGCCCGAGTTCCCGCTCATGCGGAAGGGCCAGATCCTGTTCACGTATCTGCACCTCGCGGCGGCGCACGAGCTCGGTCACGAGCTCCTCAAGCGCGGCGTCGACGGCGTCGCCTACGAGACGCTCGAGCCGACGCCGGGCGACCTCCCGCTGCTCACGCCGATGAGCGCCGTCGCCGGCCGCATGGCGGTCCAGGCCGGCGCCATGTACCTCGAGCGCGAGCGCGGCGGCAAGGGCGTCCTCCTCGGCGGCGTGCCGGGCGTGCGGCGCGGCCGCGTCACGATCATCGGCGGCGGCGTGGTCGGTGCGAATGCGACTCGGATCGCGGTCGGCTTCGGCGCCAACGTCACCGTCCTCGACGTGAACCTCAAGACCCTCGCGTACCTGGACGACGTCTACACCGGCCGCGTGTCGACCCAGTACTCCGACCCGGTGAACATCGAGCGCTGCGTCCTCGAGAGCGACCTCGTCATCGGCGCCGTGCTCATCGCCGGCGCGCGCGCCCCGCGCCTGGTCACCGAGTCGCACGTGAAGGCGATGGAGCCGGGCTCGGTCATCGTCGACGTCTCGATCGACCAGGGCGGCTGCGTCGAGACCGCGCGTCCGACCACGCACGACAACCCCACCTACGTCGTGCACGACGTCATCCACTACGGCGTGGCCAACATGCCCGGTGCGGTGCCGCGCACCTCGACCTACGCCCTGACCAACGCCACGATCCGGTACGTCACCAAGCTCGCCGACAAGGGGCTCGAGGGCGCCATCAAGCAGGATCCCGTTTTCATCAGCGGGCTGAACACTTTCCGCGGCACGGTCCCGCACGCGGCGGTCGCCGAGGCGCTCGGCGTCGCGCACACGCCCTACGCGAGCTGATCGCTACCCGTTCTGCACTTGTCATGTGAGCGCTCCGGTCTCTAGGATCGGCGTCGATGATCCGACGCCTCCTCCCGGGCGCGGCGCTGGCGCTCGCGCTGGTGCACGCTCCGCAAGCCGCCCACGCCGCGACGTGTACACCGACCGGCTCCGATCTCGTGGTCGACGGCATCACGTGTCAGCTCTCGGGGGTGCACACGTTCCAGAACGTGCGTGTCATCAACGGCGGCATCATCGAGGTCAACGCGTACGACGGGCTCGGCAACAAGGTGACGAGCGGCAACCTCGAGCTGCGCGCGCGCACCATCCTGATCGGGGCCAACTCGCGGATCACGGCGCGCGGTCGCGGCTATCAGACGCGCATCTGCGGTGACGGCACCGGCCCGACGGTGGCGGCGGCCGGCAAGGGCGGCTGCTCGCTGCGCGACTCGGGCGGCGGCGGCGCGCACTTCGGCGGCGGCGGTCGTGGCACCAAGGACAACCCGACGACCTTCCCGGCCGGCTACGAGGAGAGCTGCGGCAACTCCGTGACGTACAACGGCTCGGGCGTGCCGAGCTGCTCGGACGTGAGCGACTGCCGCAACAACGACGGCCTGCCGACGATCGCCGGCGCCGCGTTCTTCCACTCGATCTACCAGCCGGAGTTCGGCGCGTCGGGCGGCGACAAGGGCTGTCGCGACGGCGACGGCACGACGGTGAACGTGTCGGGCGGCGGCGGCGGACGCATCGTGCTCGCCGGACTCAACGGAGGCGCGGGCACCGTGACGATCGACGGCACGCTCGACGCCAACGGCCGCCGCGGCTGCGGCAACGGCAACGACTCGGCGGGCGGCGGCGCCGGCGGCACCATCTTCGTCGTCGGCGAGAGCGTCACGATCGGCGCGGCCGCGGTCATCACGGCGGCCGGCGGCCTCGGCGGCGACACGCAGGGCCTCGCCACCGATCCGACGGGCGAGTGCGTCGCGCCCGCGCAACAAGGCACGCAGGCCGACGACTGCGGCGGCGGCGGCGGCGGCGGCATCGTGTCGGTGCTGTCGGTGACGTCGAGCATCCACGACCGCGCCACGTTCTCGGTCGCGGGCGCGGCCGGCGGCGTCAGCAACATCTGTCGCGGCGAGGCCGGCGGCGGCGTCGGCGAGCTCCAGATCTCGGGCGGCTACGTCGGCGAGTTCTGCGACGGCTTCGACAACGACTTCGACGATCTCGTCGACGAGAACATGCCCGTGCTCAGCTGCGGGTCGTCATCGATGCCGTCGTGCATGGGCGGCGTGCCGCAGACCTGCCCCGGCGACGTGCCCGCGTGCCAGGGCGCGGTCACCGACAGCCGCGCGCGCTTCACGATCATCGTCGACACCTCGGGCTCGATGCTCGGCACGCTGGGTGGCGTCCCGACCTTCGGCGACGGGTCGCTCGCGCACCCCGGCCTGGATCACAACGCCAACGGCATGGCCGACGACTCGCGGCTCTTCCAGGCCAAGAACGCGCTCAACACCGTCATCGCGGCGTATCCGCAGATCGACTTCTCGCTGGCGCGGTATCACCAGGATCAGTCGGTCGATCGCAGCTGCCAGATGGCGCACAACTTCGAGTGCGCGTCGATCTGCTGCAGCTACGACAACCCGGTCGGCAACACCGGACCGGCGCCGACGCCGGCGTGCAACGTGAACGGCGGCACCGCGGGCACGCTCGCCGTGCTCAAGGACTCGGGCGGCGACGAGTGCATCAACTACGCCGGCAACTGCGGACCGCCGCGGCGCGGCGCCGACATCCTGGTCGGCTTCGGCGCCGACATCAACCAGCACCTGCGCTGGCTCGACGGGGCCGAGACCAACTTCATCAACTCCGAGGCGCAGGGCAACTACTGCGACTTCGCGGCCGGCGGCGACTGCGAGCTGCGCGGCACCGGACCGACGCCGCTCGCCAACTCGCTGGCGGCCGTCGAGGACTACCTCACGCCGATCAAGGCGTGCGATCTGGCGTCGACGGGCGGCTGTCGCCGCTACGGCGTCATCCTCGTGACCGACGGCGCGGAGAGCTGTCAGGGCAACCCGGTGACGGCCGCGACGGCGCTGCGCATGAAGGGCATCGACACGTACGTGGTCGGCTTCTCCGTGCTCGCGTCGGAGCAGGCGCAGCTGAACGCGATCGCGGCGGCAGGCAACACCGGGACGGCGTTCCTGGTCGGCAACGAGAACCAGCTGGCCAACGCGCTGGCGACGATCGTGTCGGGGTCGATCGTGTTCGAGACGTGCAACAACCTCGACGACGATTGCGACACGCGCGTCGACGAGGACTTCCCGGAGAAGGGCAACGCGTGCGACGACGGCCGGCTGGGCGCGTGTCGCGGCACCGGCACGCTGGTGTGCAACGGCACCGGCAGCGGGTTGCAGTGCAACATCACCAACCCGGGCGCGACGCCGGTGAACGAGGTGTGCAACGGCCTCGACGACAACTGCAACGGCGCGATCGACGAGGGCATCAACTGCACCCCGGGCTGCGTGCCGACCGATCCGGTCGACGAGTGCAACGGCATCGACGACGACTGCGACGGTGCGTTCGAGGAGGACGATCCGCAGGTCGGGCTGCCGTGCGGCACCAACGACATGTCGCCGTGCATGTTCGGCACGAACGTGTGCGTCGGTGGCAGCATCGTGTGTGTGGGCGCGGTCGATCCGCAGACCGAGCAGTGCAACGGCGTCGACGACAACTGCGACGGCATCCCGGACGACAACGCGCAATGCCCGGTGACGACGTCGTGCATCGAGGGCGGCTGCCGCCTGCCGTGCGGCACCGGCGAGTTCCCCTGCCCGGCCGGCTTCCGCTGCGACACGACGTCGGACGGTCGCTTCTGCGTGCCGAGCGCGTGCGCGAGCTGCACGCCGAACGAGATCTGCCAGAACGACATGTGCGTCGACCCGTGCATGGGCGTGACGTGCGATCCGATGGAGACGTGCCGGTTCGGCGCGTGCGTCGACTGCGACGTGCTCGGGTGCCCGTCGGGTGAGGTGTGCATCGAGTCGGCGTGCGTGGCCGATCCCTGCGCCGGCGTCGACTGCGCGAGCGGTTGCACCGAGCCGCTCGGCTGTAGCTGCAACGACGGCGCGTGCGTGCCCAACTGCGACGACACGCTTTGCCCGGGCGGCCAGCGCTGCAACGCGGAGGGCGCGTGCGTGCCCGACAGCTGCGCCGATCGCGAGTGTCCGGGCACCGACGTGTGCGTCGACGGCGTGTGCACCGACGATCCGTGCGCGGCGATCAGCTGCGACGCGGGCGAGGTGTGCTCGGGCGGCGTGTGCGTCGAGGATCCGTGCAAGCTGGTCGAGTGCAGCGAGGACTTCGTGTGCGTCGTGCGCGACGGCGACGCGCAGTGCACGCCCGAGCACCCAGCGGGTCGGCCCGATCGCGTGCAGCCCGCCGGTGGCGGCGGCTGCTCGGCCGGAGGTGGCGGCGGAGGTGGCGCGACGCTGGTCGTGATCGTGCTCGCGTTCGTCGCGCTGCGCGCCCGGTCGCGGCACCGGCGGCGCACGCTCGCGGTGGTCATCGTCGCGTCGCTCGCGGCCGGCGCGGGGTGCGGCCTGAATCCGTTCGACCTCAACAACGGCGCGACCGGTGACGACGGCGACAGCGGCAACGGCGACGGTGACGGAGGTGGCGGTGACGGGGACGGCGGCATCGACACGCCGTCGTGCACGCCCATCGGCGTCGACGACCAGTGCAACGAGCTCGACGACGACTGCGACGGCATCGTCGATAACAACTTCAACAAGCAGATCGACTCGAACAACTGCGGCACGTGCAACCACCGCTGCATCGGCGCCGGCGCGGTGCAGAGCTGTGCCGCCGGCCAGTGCGAGTTCCTCATGTGTCAGCCGGGCTTCGCCGATCTCGACAGCGACCCGCTGACCTGCGAGTACATGTGCCCGCTGTTCCCGGGGCGCGCCGAGGACTGCAACGGGTTCGACGACGACTGCGACGGCGTGGTCGACGAGGATCTGCCGGCGCCGCCGAGCGGCCAGTGCCGCGTCACCGCCAACACGCCGTGCGCCGGCACGACGATGACGTGCGCGACGCGCGGCGGCCAGACCCGCTGGTTCTGCGACTACGACGCCGACGTCGAGTTCGACCCGAGCGTCCCCAACGGCATCGTGCTCGCGGAGCAGAAGTGCGACGGCCTCGATGGCGACTGCGACGGCATCGCCGACGACACGTTCACGGACCTCGGGCAGGAGTGCGACAACGGCGGGCTGGGCGTGTGTCGCGACGTCGGCGAGCGCGTCTGCGATCCCGCCGACTCGTCGCAGACCAGGTGCGACCTCACCGTCCTGCCAAACGCGCAGACGCCGGTGGCCGAGCGCTGCGACGGCCTCGACAACAACTGCGACGGCACCGTCGACAACGCCAGCGGCGTCGATCGCGTGGTGGACGCGATGACCCACGTGCAGGTCGGGGTCCTCGACTTCTACATGGACACGTACGAGGCCTCGCACCCCGACGCGACCGCGCTGGTGACCGGCGTGTCGACCGCGCGCGCGTGCTCGAACGCGAGCGTGCTGCCATGGCGCAACGTCTCGTGGAACGCGGCGCAGGCCGCGTGTCAGGCCGCCGGCAAGCAGCTGTGCTCGGCGCTCCAGTGGCAGAGCGCGTGCGAGGGCACGGCCAACACGACCTTCCCGTATGGCAACAGCTTCAGCGCGGCGGCGTGCAACACCGAGCCGCACGACGGCATCTCCGGCGGCAACGACGACGACGTGCTGCTCGCGACCGGCGCGCTCGGCACCTGCGTCGCCTCGACCGGCGTGCTCGATCTCTCCGGCAACCTCAAGGAGTGGACCAACGACATCACCGGGCAAACGGCCGGTGGCACCAGCATCGCGGTGCTGCGCGGCGGCGCCTACGACACGCCCGCCGTCGGCGCGACCTGCGACTTCCGCACCTCGCGCGCCGCCGTGAACGTCCTCGAGCCCGAGTACGGCTTCCGCTGCTGCCGCCTCACGGCGCCTTGATCGCGGGCGACGCGCTATTCTCGGCGCGCCGTGCACACGCGAAGCGTGATCGTCGTCGCCGTGGTGAGCCTCGCCGCCGCGTGCGCGTGTGGCCGCGATCGCACGTCGACCGGGCCCCAGGGGCCGAGCGACCCGGTGGCGGCCGTCGACGCCGGCACCGGCGTGGCTGCGCCTCCGGCGGATGCAGCGCCGGCGACGCCCGCGTGCGCGACGCCCGCGTGCCGCGTCGCCGAGCTCGAGCGTCTCTGCAACGAGCACGACTCCTCATCGGCGCGTAGTCGATGGCGTGACCGATCTCGTGGGCGATGAGCCGCACCGACTCGTCGCTGCGCGTGCCGTCGGCGGCGACGTTGCGCGCGCCGAGGTCGCCCATCGGGACCTCCTTGGTGGACGTGTCGATCTTCACCGAGATCGTGAACGCCCGGTCGAACAGCGTGACCGTGTGCGCGGCCTCGTCGTACTCGCCGCGCACCGCAGGGTTGGTGGCGTGCGCCGACGCGCGCTTGAAGGTGACGCCGTCGATCGTCGCGAGCGCCGACTCGGGCACCAGCGCGACGGCGTGGCACAGGGCCTCCATCTCGTCGCGCGCGTAGCCGCTGGTCGTGAAGCCGTGCGCCTTGAACTTCT
>DATLEB010000137.1:0-10178 GCA_035525615.1 Kofleriaceae bacterium
GGCGGCGGAGAGCGCGGCGGAGCCGGCCGCGGAGCCCAGGCTCGTGCCCGGCGGCGCCAGCGAGGCGGACGGGGTCGGCGGCGTCGCGGCCGGATCCGCGCCGTACGTCCGCGACTTGAACGACGGCGACGGGGAGGAGAGCGATGACGACGACGAGAAGGAGGACGACGACGACAGCAGCGCGAAGGCGGCGCCGGCGGAGGCGCCACCGAGCACGACGAGGGTGGCGAGCGCGGCGATGACGCGCTGGCGGCGCACGGGTCGCGGGACGAGCGCGCGCACGGCGGTGCCGAGCTCCGTGACCGACGTGTAGCGCGCGGCCGGATCGGGTGAGAGCGCGCGACGCACGATCGCGGCGGCGCGGCGGTTGGACGGCGGCGTGAAGCTGCCGAGGGGCAGCTCGCCGGTGAGCATCTCGTAGAGGATGACGCCGAGCGCCCAGATGTCGGCGCGGTGGTCGACGTTGCGCGCGTCCTTGCGCTGCTCGGGCGCGAGGTAGTGGAAGGTGCCCATCGCGACATCGGTGCGCGTGAGCGTCGTGACGGCGACGTCGGGGCCGAGCTGCGCCAGGCCGAAGTCGGCGACCTTCACGCCGACGTTCGCGTCGTTCACGCCGCTCGGGCCGCCGGCGCCGACGAGGATGTTGGCCGGCTTGAGGTCGCGGTGCACGATGCCGGCCGCGTGTGCGGCCGCGACGCCGTCGCACACCTGACCGAAGATCTCGACGACCTCGGCCAGCGCCATCGGGCCCGAGGCGATGCGCGCCGCGAGATCGCGCCCTTTCACCAGCTCGGTCACGATGTACGCGGTGTCGCCGTCGTGCCCGTGATCGAGGAAGCGCACGACGCGCGGATGATCGAGGCGGCGCAGCGCGGCGGCCTCGCGCGCGAACCGCGCCAGCACGGCCGCGCGATCGACGCCGAGCCCGGGACGCAGCACCTTGACCGCGACCTCGCCCGACGGGCCGCGCGCCTTGTAGACGGTGCCCATGCCGCCGGCCCCGATGCGCTCGACGATCTCGTGACCGCCGACGGTGGCACCGGCGAGATCGCGTTCGAGCTCGACGAGCGCGACGCCCGGCGCCGTCCCGACGCTCGACACCGGCGCGGCGAGCCCGCACGCGGTGCACGCGAGCCGCGTGTCGCCGGCGGCGAGCGAGATCGACGCGCCGCACGACGGACAGCGGACCTGATTTGCAGCGCGCGCGGCGACCGTCATGTGAACACTCCATCGGGCAGGAGCTCGCGCAGCTTCTTGTCGAGCGTCGGCCGCGAGATGCCGAGCGCGCGCGCCGCCGCCGCCTTGTTGCCGCCGCTCACCGCCATCGCCGACGCGATGCGATCGCGCTCGAGCGCCGCCACCGCATCGCCGAGCGAGCCCGGCGCGGGGCGACCGGCATGCGCGCGCAGCTCGGGCGGGAGATCGTCGACGTCGACGACGCCGCCATCGTGCAGCACCAGCAGGCGCTCGACCGCGTTCTTCAGCTCGCGCACGTTCCCCGGCCACGGGTGCCGATCCCACAGCGCCTGCGCCTCCGGCGACAGCGTCGGCGGGCGCCGCCCGAGCTCGACGGCCAGCCGCTCGAAGAAGTGCGCGGTGAGCGCCGCGCGATCCTCGCCGCGCTCGCGCAGCGGGGGCACGTCGATGGGAATGACGGCGATGCGCCAGTAGAGATCGTCGCGGAACGCGCCGGCCGCGACGCGCGCGCGCAGATCGCGGTGCGTCGCCGCGATGACGCGCACGTCGACGTCGATGGGCTGCTCTCCGCCCAGGCGATAGAAGCGGCGGTCGGCGAGCACGCGCAAGAGCTTGGCCTGCGTCGCCGCGCCCAGCTCGCCGACCTCATCGAGGAAGAGGGTGCCGCCGTCGGCTTGCTCGAAGCACCCGCGGCGCCGCCGCGTCGCGCCCGTGAACGCGCCCTGCTCGTGCCCGAAGAGCTCGCTGTCGAGGAGCGTCTCCGTGAACGCGGCGCAATTCACCGCGACCCACGGGCCCGACGAGCGCGGACTCGACGCGTGATACGCGCGCGCGACCAGCTCCTTGCCGGTGCCGCTCTCGCCGAGGACGAGCACCTGCGTGCCCGAGGCCGCCGCGCGCGAGACCGCGTCGAGGGCGGCGCGCAGGCGCGCGTCACCGCCGATGATCGTCGCCGGTGGCGGCGGCGCAGGCGTGACCGGCGGGCGCATCGCGCGCGCGACCGACAGCGCGATCGCCGGCGCCAGCGCCGCGACACGCGCCAGCGCCCCGTCGTCGAATGCGCCGCGCCGGCGGTGATCGAGCTGCACCACGCCGAGCGCCGCGCCCTCGTACACGAGCGGCGCCACCAGCACGGCGCGCAGGTCGTGGGTCAGCACCGACTCCGCGCCCGCGAACGACACGTGGCCCTGCGCGTCGTCGACGGCGAGCGCGGTCCCCTCGGCGAGCACGCGCGCCACCAGCGTGGTCGACGTGGTCACCGTCGTCGCGCCGTGCACGCAGATCGGACGGAAGGGGCGCGGGGCAACCGTCGCCGCCCGGGTCGCCGCGACCAGGCACGCGCGCTCGGCGCCGAGCTCCGCGGCCAGCCGCGCGAGGAGCTCGCGCAGACCGCCGCGATCCGCGGTCGCCACCAGCGAGAGCCCGAGCGCGTGCATCCTCGTCAGCTCCGCCGGCGGCAGCGCCGCGCTCGCCGGCAGCGCGCGCGCACCTCGCGCCGCCGCCTCGTCGCGCAGGAGCAAGAGCCGGTGGTCGCCGTCGGCGTCGCCGACGACATCGACCGGCGGATCGAACACCAGCGTGTGCACGCCGAGCGCGATCACCGCGCCGGGCGCCAGGGCCACCGTGCCCTGCACGCGGACGCCATCGACGCGCGTGCCGTTGCGGCTGCCCAGATCCTCGAGCTCCCAGCCGCTCGCCGTCCGCCGCACCTGCGCGTGCCGCCGCGACAGCTCGGTGTCGACCAGCTGCACCTCGCACTCCGACGCACGCCCAAGCGTCGCGACCTCGCCGAGCGGGAAGCGCACCAGCGGGACCTCGTCGCGCAGGAGGAGGAGGACGGCCATGCCCGCCGTCCAATGTAGCGCGCCCGCGGGCCCCGTTCCTTCAGGACCCGGCCAGCACATCACCATTGGCCCGGATCCCGAGGTGATCGACGGCCGCATCGCCGACGCCGTGATGCGAGGCACGCAGCGGGACCAGGCGGATCCGCTCCGACGGCCCCGCCGCCCGCAGGAACGCCGCCGCCCGCCGCCGGTTGCCACCCGCGCGCTCGGTGCCCGTGAACGAGCCGTCGATGACGAGGATCGTGAGCGACGCGTCGCGCGCCGCGAGCACGCGCCACGTGTCGTCGAGCCACGCGCTGCCGTAGTTCGCGTCGGCGAACACGACGTCGGCCAGCGCGATCGCGCGCCCGCCCACGCGAAACTCCGCCGCCTCCAGCTGCGTCACCGCACCCCACACGCCCTTGCCGCCGTTCGAGAACCCGACGAGGTGCAGGTGCACGTCGAGCGCGGCCGCGTCCGCGCACGTGAGGTCGCCGATCTTGGCGAGCGCCTGCTCGAGGAACACGACGAAGTCGCCGGGCGCCGCGTGTCCACCGCGGCACCGCCGCTCGCCGCAGCCCGCGACCCAGTACGGCGTCTTCGCGGTGCGATTGCCGTGCGCGCTCGACGGCGCGTCCGGAGCCACGTACACGACGTTGGTGCTGCGCGCGACGAGCCGCTCGATCGCGCTGGCGTGGCGATGCTCCATCGCCGCGTCGGCGAACGAGCCGTGGCCTTCCATGTACACGACGAGCTGGATCGGTGCGTCGAGGTCGATGCCGTCGGGCACGAACACCAGCGTGTCGCGTCCGCCGCCGACGGCGCTCAAGCGCCCGAGCCACGCCCGGCCCCGCTCCAGCAACCCGTGCTCGCGCAGCGCGGCCTCGACCGCGCGCGCTGTCCGCGGCACGCCGTCGTCGACATCGACGCGCTCCGGCTCGCACGCGACCTCGGCCGGCCGTTGCGCATCGGGTTCCGGCCCCACCGGCGACGGTCGCGGCGGATACGGATGCGGCTGCGACGTGGGCTGCGAGGGCGGGCGCGGCTGCGCCTCCGCCATCGCGAGCACGCTCTCCTCGTTCCTCTCGATCATCGAACGCAGCTCGAGCGTGGCCCAGCCCAGGGCCATCGCTGCGGCCACGGCGGCCAGACGCAGCATCGGGGGCTCCTCGACGCGCGCCAGTCACGCGCGTCCCCCATCCCTTCAGCAACGCGCGCGCCACCGCGCCAGCGCCGCGATCGCGAGCCATACCGCGCCCTTACACGCCACGCCGCGGCGCCGCACGGCCAAGCTCCTTGACGCCTGCAAAGATTCTTTACGCCTCCGGCGACCGAGAGCCGAGCGAAGCGAGGACCTGCTAGATTGCGCCGATCGTCATGTCCGCCGTTGCCGTCACCGAGCCGCCCAAGCCCCTGTTCGGCTACCGCCGATTCTGGGCGCATCGCCTCGGCCCGGCGCCGTTCCTGCCGACCACGCGCGACGAGATGGACGCGCTCGGCTGGGATGTCTGCGACATCATCATCGTGACCGGCGACGCGTACGTCGATCACCCCAGCTTCGGCATGGCGATCGTCGGACGGCTGCTCGAGGCGCAGGGCTTCCGCGTCGGCATCGTCGCGCAGCCCGACTGGCGCTCGGCCGACGCGTTCGCGGCGCTCGGCGCGCCCGCGCTGTTCTGGGGCGTCACCGGCGGGAACATGGACTCGATGGTGAATCGCTACACGAGCGATCGCCGGCCGCGCTCCGACGACGCGTACTCTCCCGACGGCGCCGGTGGGCTCCGTCCCGATCGCGCCGCGATCGTCTACGCGCAGCGTTGCCGCGAGGTCGCGTCCGACGTGCCGCTGGTGATCGGCGGCATCGAGGGCTCGCTGCGGCGCATCGCGCACTACGACTACTGGTCGGAGAAGGTGCGGCGCTCGATCCTCGTCGACAGCCAGGCCGATCTGCTGGTCTTCGGCAACGGCGAGCGCGCCATCGTCGAGCTCGCACACCGCCTCGCGTGTGGCACCCCCATCGATCAGATCCGCGACATCCGCGGCACGGGTTTCCTGGCGCGCGCCGGCATTCCGCGGGACGGATGGACGGAGATCGACTCGACGTCCGTCGACAAGCCGGGCCCGGTCGCTCCGCCGCCCGACCCGTACGCCATGGAGCCGGAGCGCGCGGAGGCGGCATGCGCGACGGGCGCCGCTGCACCCGAGACGCCGAAGCTCGTCACGCTCGGCAGGAAGAAGCCCGCCGATCGCGCCACCACCGTGGTGCGGCTCCCGTCGTACGACGACGTGGCGCGCGACCGCGTCCTCTATGCACACGCCTCGCGCACGCTGCACCTCGAGAGCAACCCCGGCAACGCGCGCGCGCTCGTGCAACGTCATGGCGAGCGCGACGTCTGGCTCAACCCGCCGCCCCTGCCGCTCACGACGCCGGAGATGGATCGGCTGTACGAGCTGCCGTACCAGCGCGTTCCGCATCCCGGCTACGGCGGCGCCAAGATCCCGGCGTACGAGATGATCCGCTTCTCGGTGACGATCCTGCGCGGCTGCTTCGGCGGCTGCAGCTTCTGCTCGATCACCGAGCACGAAGGTCGCATCATCCAGAACCGCTCCGAGGATTCGATCCTGCGCGAGATCGAGCTGGTCCGCGATCGCACGCCCGGCTTCACCGGCATCATCAGCGACATGGGCGGGCCGACCGCCAACATGTGGCGGCTGGCGTGCAAGTCGCGCGCGATCGAGGCGGCGTGCCGCAAGCCGTCGTGCGTCTTCCCCGACGTCTGCGACAACCTCGGCACCGATCACGGTCCGCTGGTGACGCTCTATCGCAAGGCGCGCACGCTGCGCGGCATCAAGAAGGTGCTCATCGCGTCGGGCCTGCGCTACGACCTCGCCGTGCGCTCGCCCGAGTACGTGCGCGAGCTGGCGCAGCACCACACCGGCGGATACCTGAAGATCGCGCCCGAGCACACCGAGGACGGCCCGCTCCAGCACATGATGAAGCCGGGCATCGGGACGTATGCGCGCTTCAAGGAGCTCTTCGATCGCTACTCGGCGGAGGCGGGCAAGGAGCAGTACCTCATCCCGTACTTCATCGCCGCGCACCCCGGCACCACCGACGAGGACATGCTGAACCTCGCGCTGTGGCTGAAGGCCAACAAGTTCCGCCCCGATCAGGTGCAGGCGTTTTTGCCCGGACCGATGGCGACGGCGACGGCGATGTATCACACCGGCTTGAATCCGCTGCGCTCGCTCAAGGCGCGCGAGCCGGTGTCGACGGTGAAGAGCATGGCGCAGCGCCGCCTCCACAAGGCGTTCCTCCGCTATCACGACGCCGAGAACTGGCCGATGCTGCGCGAGGCGCTCACGCGCATGGGTCGCGAGGAGCTGATCGGCAACGGCAAGCAGCACCTCGTGCCGCGCTGGCAGCCGCAAGGTACGGGCCGGCGCCCGGACGGCACGCGACCCGAGGGCGCGCGCACGCCCCGGAAGGGCACGGCCCTCACGCAGCACACCGGCCTGCCGCCGCAACCGCGCGTGTCGTCGAAGAGCAGCAAGCACGGGCGCAAGGGGCGCTGATGGCGCTCGGCGACTTCGCACCGCAGGCCAAGGCGTACGGCGCGCGGCCGGGCTATCCCGAGGCGCTGATCGATCTGTGCGCGACGCGCGCGGGCGTGGTCACCGGCGATCGCGTCGCCGACATCGGCGCGGGCACCGGCATCTTCACGCAGCACCTCGCGGCGCGCGGCCTGATCGTCGACGCCGTCGAGCCCAACCCCGCGATGCGCGCCGAGGCGCCGTCGTTGCCCGGCGTGCGCTGGCTCGAGGGCACGTTCGAGCACACCGGTCTGCCGGGCGCGTCCGTGAAGTGGATCACCGCGGCGCAGGCCTTTCACTGGGCCGACCCGCCGCGCGCGCTCCCCGAGCTGCACCGCATCCTCACGCCGGGCGGTTGCCTCACCGCGATCTGGAACGATCGCCGCGACGATCACAGCCCGTGGCTGCGCGCCGTCATGGACGTCATCCGCCGCGAGGCGCCCGAGTTCGACGAGCGCTACCGCGATCACGACTGGACCGCGACGCTCCTCACGGACGGCTGGTTCAGCGACGTGGTCGCCGACGAGACGCAGCACGTCGTCACGATGACGCGCGACCGCTTCCGGGCGCTGTGGCGCAGCCACAACCACCTCGCCGAGACCGCCGGCGCGCGCCTGCCGCGCGTCCTCGCCGGGATCGACGAGATCACGGCCACGGTCGACGAGGTCCCGGTGCCGTACGTCACGCGCGCGTTCACCGCTCGCGCTATCGTTCGCTGAGTGTCTGGCCGCGCGCCGGTGATGGCGTTTCTCCTGCTGCTCGTGCTCGTCCTCGCGCCCGCGCTCGCCGGCTGTCCGCCCGCTCGCGTCGACGAGCTGCAATGCGGGGTCACGCCGAGCGACGCGCTGGTGGCGTGCCCGTCGGAGGCCGCGCTCGTGAAGCACCTGCGCGAGCGCTGGGGCGTCAAGCCGCACGTCGCGATCGCGGCGCGCTGCGTGCCGGGCAAGTTCGGCGGCGCCGGCTGGATCGTCCACGCCACCGCGCGCGACGGCGCGACCGTCGCCGGTGCGCTCTTCATCCTGCAACCGTCGTGCGGCGCGCTCACGGACGCGGCGCTACGCCCGGGCGAGCTGCGCGAGGGCACCTACGAGGCCATCGACCTCGACGGCGACGGCGTCGACGAGGTGATGCTGCGCTACGCGCCGCCGCAGCCGGCCGGCGCGCTCCAGAGCTCGACGCTGCTCGAGGCCATGCGCGTGTCGAGCGGCCGGCTCCACCGCGCCGGCAGCGTCACCGTCGAGTACGCCGGTGCCACGACCACCGACGGCGGCGCCATCGAGCAGGTGCGCTGCACCAGCACCGTCCGTTATCCGCCGCGCCCCGAGGGCGGATTTTTCCTCGAGCTCGAGTCGACGCGCAGCGCGCCCAGCGACTTCTGCCTCCCCGACGGCGTGCACCGCTTCGAGCTCGCGCTTCACGGGCTGCGGCGGCGCTGAGCCGCGGCGGCTTAAACGGCTTCGGCCACCAGCGGTGGCCGAAGCTGCGTCGCGCGGGCAACCCGCCTGGACGCTAGAAATGTCTCGTCGTGATCACTCGGGCTGCGGCGGGCTCGCCAGGCACGCCGACAGCGCGGCGGACTCGGTCCAGCCACAGTTGCCGTCGTCCTGGCGCTCGCAGGTCGCCTCGCGGTAGCACGCGTACTCCGGGCGGAACTCGCACGTGGTGAACACGTCGTGGTCGGCGCAGACCTGACCCGAGCAGCCGGTCTTCACGCACGCCGTCGCGACCTCGTCGATCGCGCGGAAGTAGAACTGCGACGCGGTGCGGGCCTTGCCCTTGCCGCCCGGGCCGCGGACGTCGTAGCGGTCACCGGAGATGATGACGGCGTCGTCGACGAGCTTGGTGCCCGCGGTGCCGATGGTCTCCTCGTCGGCGCCCGACTCGTCCCAGCCGATCTCGGCGAGGTACGCGGTGGCCGAGCTGTTCAGCTTCTTCTCGCGGATCGAGTTGCACGGGAAGGTGAAGCAGCGAACGCCGGTGTCCTCCACCATGGCGAACGGACCGTCGGGCAGGTTGGTACCCTGGCCGAGCCACGCCTCGGTGGCGCGGAACTCGCCCTGGTAACCCAGGTTCGCGCCCCAGTTCTTGCGCGTGAACGTGCCGCGGAGCAGCACCGGACCGTGCGAGAACGCGCTGTTGATGGCGCCCTCGACCTTCGAGAGCGCGGCCTCACCGAGACCGAGGCGCGTCGAGTCGAGCGTCGCGACGTAGCACTGCGCGGCGTAGCGGCCGTCGTGGCACTTGGTGTCCGACGCGTTGACGCGCTTGATCCAGTAGCCACCGCAGTACGGCGAGGCGCAGCGGCGCACGTCGCGCGTGACCGTGTAGAACGTGTAGGTCCCACCCGAGATGTCCGACTTGGAGTCGTCCACGTCCACCACGTCGTTCTGGAGGAACTCGTCCTCGACCGTGTCGGTACAGGCGGCGGTCGCGAGAGGGGCGACCAGCGAGAGAGCAAGGAAGATGCGAGAAGTCATTGTGAGCGCGCCTTGAGCAGGCTCCGTGCCACTCGAAAATCGCGCGGTGCCGCGCCGCGTCGCGGGGTTGCACGCCGCGCGGGTGAAGGCGCGGCAGCCACTGGCGACTAGTGTGGTAGCCAGCCCCGGGAATGTGCGAAGTTCGCACCTCGGTGCGACGTCCCATTCTGGTCATCTTTGCGCTACTTGGCGCGCGCGAGGCCGCGGCCGACAAGGTCGACAAAGGTCCCGCGAACGATGCCGGACCGATCACGTTCGCGTTCGCCGGCGACGTGATGTTCGGCCGCTTCATCGAAGGGGGCTTCCAGCCGATCGAGGCGGAGAAACATCCGCCGTTCGAGGGCGTGAAGGCGCTCCTGCAGGCCGCCGACCTGACGATGGTGAACCTCGAGACGCCGGTGATGGCGACGCCGCCGCCCACGAGCTCGTGGGGCACGCGCATGCGCTTCGTCGCGACGCCGAAGCGGCTGGCCACGCTGGTCGACGCCGGCGTCGACGTGGTCTCGCTCGCGAACAACCACTGGTACGACATGCGCACCAAAGGCGTCGCCGAGACGCCCGGCCATTGCCAGACCAGCGGGCTCACCGCGATCGGCGCCGCGACCGACGAGCCGCGCTTCCGCATCGAGACGCTCCACGTGCGCGGCAAGAAGATCGGGGCGATCGCCGCGACCACGCAGCGCAACGGCGATCAGCGCGACAACGAGCCGCTCCTGCCGTTCGCGACGCCGCGCGAGCTCCACGAGCTCGTCGTGCCGCTCGTGACCAAGGCCGCAGGCGATCACGATCTCGTGATGGTGGTGATGCACTGGGGCGTCGAGTACGCGGACGCGCCGTCGAAATGGCAGATCGACGCGGCGCACGGCTTCGTCGACGCCGGTGCGGATCTCGTCATCGGCAGTCATCCGCACGTGCTGCAGGGCGTGGAGCGCTACAAGGGCGGCGTCATCGCGTACTCGCTCGGCAACTTCCTCTTCGACAACACCGTGCCGGTGCCGCGACAGACCGGCGTGCTCACCGTGACGGTCGACGACGAGGGATGCACGACGGCGCGGTTCGATCCGGCGTTCGTGCACAAGCTGCCCGA